>JAAELU010000228.1 GCA_024226255.1 bacterium
CCACTCCTGCCACAGTCCGTCGGCAACTACTGGCCTCATCGGTGGCACGATTACGACCCACTCGTATGTGGTCCCGTCATCCATTCCGAGCAGGTTGGCACAATGGGGCAAGAATGAGGGGGGCTACTGGGCGGCCAATCGGTTCTGCAGTGAGCCCAGGCGGCTGACTTGTTGGCATCTGATTTCTGACTTCTGGCTTCTTCCTCACATCTCAAATCTCGCATCTGTCTTCCTGCGTACACTCAGCCGATGCCGCGACGTCGCTTCCACACCAAGATCCCGGCGTCGCTCGCGGTCGCCTTTGGGGCGTTTGTGCTCTTTGGGCTGACCCATGGCGTGTCGGGAACCGTGTGGCCCACACAGCGCCTCGACCTGGGGCGTGCGGTGGGCGATCTCAGCTGGCTTGTCGTTGGATACACCGTTGGGGCACTCACCGCCACCATGGCCAGCGGCCACATCACCGGCCGGTGGGGTACGAGCCGCGGCCTAATGCTGGCTTCCACGTCGATGGCGCTCGGTTTGTTGGGAATTGGCGTTGCCCCAACCTTCTGGACAGTGGCTGCGGCGACCGCGGTCTACGGAGTCGGCGTTGGGCTGCTCGACTCTGTGGTCAATGCCTTCGTCACCGTACGTCACGGCGCCAGCGTGATGGGATTTCTCCACGCCTTCTTCGGCATCGGTGGCATTTTGGGACCTGTGGCTGCGGCAGGTGCGCTCGAGAGTGGCATCTCCTGGCGAACGGTCTACGTCGGAATGGGAGCCGCCGCGGCAGCGGTCTTGGTTCTCGTGTGGCTGTGGCGGCGCGACTACGACGCGTCGGGAGAGCGCCAGACGGTCACAGACGCCGGAAGCGGGCACGCCTCGGCGAGGCGCCTCTTGTGGCTCACCCTGGCGTGGTTCTTCCTGATCGTCGGCGTCGAAGCGTCGATCGCCTCGTGGAGCTTCAGCCTGTTGGTGGAAGTACGAGGTGTCGCCGATCAGGCCGCAGCCGTTTGGGTCGCCTCTTTCTGGGCGACATTCACAGTGGCCCGCATCGCAATGGGCGTTCTCGGCGATCGAGTTCCCCTAATGAAGTCCTTGTGGGCCTCAGTGGCACTCACAATCTTTGGATCAGGCCTGCTGTGGCTCAATCCAGGGTTCCTTCCAGCCGGCCTCTCCCTGCCAGTCCTCGGGGTTGGAGGCGCACTGCTGTTCCCCGTCATGGTTCTACTAACGCCGGAGTGGCTTGGAGCCAAGAGAACCGGTCGTGCCGTGGGCTATCAGCTGTCGGCGTCAAGCCTCGGTGCAGTGACCTTCGCTCTGATAGTCGGACGTCTAGCGGATCGGTTCGATCTCGAGGTGCTGGGTCCGGTCACTTTGGCCGGTTCACTTGTATTGGCAGCACTGCTCTTCATCATGGAACGAACAGTGGCTGATCACATCGTGCCCACCCGATCGGTGGTTGAGACCATCGCCGCCAGTGACCCATTCCGCGATCGATGAGCAGGAGGTCCGATGCGCCTCATAGACAACGCTGAGAGGCGAGCTCGGCTCGGCCGGCGGCAATTCCTGGCGGCTCCTGCTGATGGAATTGATGCGGCGGCTGAGGCCATGGTGGGACTCCACTCGAGTGATCCTGCCACCGTCTATCTGGCACTCGCCGCCCGGCTCGACGGGTTCGCCAAGTCGGATCTCGAGCAAGCCTTGTACGACGAGAAGTCGGTTCTGAGAATCCTCGGTATGCGCCGCACCATGTTTGTGCTCCCCCGAGAGCTGGCCGCAATCGTCAATGCCGCCTGCACCCGAGCGTTGGCACCTCCCCAGCAGCGGCGACTCGCCAAACTGATAGAGGAACAGGACATTGCCAAGGACGGTGCAGCCTGGATTTCTCGGGTCGGTGATGACACCTTGGCGGCTCTCGAAGCCAGAGGCGAGGCTGTTGCGACCGACCTGCGGGACGACGTTCCGGAGCTGGCCATCAAGGTCAAATATGGGCAGGGCGAGTTCGGTATGTCGACACGTATCCTGTTCCTCCTGGCGACGGAGGGTCGCATCATTCGCGGCCGGCCGCGCGGAACCTGGGTCTCGACCTTGTACAGGTGGGCCCCGATGGAATCATGGCTTGGGCAACCCCTACCGGACCTCGATCAGGATGAGGCGCGGGCCCACCTGGTCGCCCGCTGGCTCAGGTCGTTCGGACCCGGCACTCTGACGGATATCAAGTGGTGGACCGGATGGTCCCAAAGGGATACCAAAGCTGCTCTCGCTGCGTGTGATGCCGTCGAAGTAGGCGTCGAATCGGGACCTGCTTGGATGCTGGCCGATGATGTGGAGCCTGTGGAAGACACGCCGCCCTGGGTGGCGTTGCTGCCAGGCCTTGACCCGACTCCGATGGGTTGGAAAGAGCGCGACTGGTACTTGGGTGGACACGAGGGCGCACTGTTCGACCGCAACGGCAATATCGGGGCAACCGTTTGGTGCGATGGCCGCATCGCCGGCGGCTGGACCCAGGGGAGCGACGGATCTGTGTGGATCAAGCTACTCGAACCCGTCTCCTCCGCTCACAAAGCCATGATCGAGCAGCGTCGCAGACAACTCGAGGATTGGCTTGGAGAGGACCGCTTCACCCCCCGATTTCGCACGCCCCTCGAGAAGCTCCTCTCGGTCGACTAGGAGCCACTACGGAAAGGTCACAGAGCCTCGTACTTCTCGATATGCCGGCCGGCGTCGGCCATCTCGAACACCGAATCCTCGAGCTGTAGCCGAGCCTCCACCGCAAGGTGAAGGCTCGGTTCGCCGCTACAGCTGTTCCTCGACCTTCCATGAGTAGGTCCAGTTGCCGGTCTTGGTGCCGGTCTCGTCATACTCGGTATAGGTAGCCGTGATCTCCTCGAAATTGAGGCTGTACTTGTCACGAGGTCGTTTTGCAGCGGAGGTGTCGAAACTCGTGACCAAGACGTTCTTGAGCTCGTAGCGCAGATACGTGACCCGCGTGCCGTCGACCACCTTGGAGTGTTCGATTTCTATGCGGGGGAACACCTTTCCGATCAGGGTGGCCTCAGTGAGCTCGGTTGACGCACGCTCGTATTTCATGGCGATGCTGAAGTCGGCGACTTCGACAGATCCGCGACGGCCATCTTGCTGGCGGGCTCCGCTCCACTTGGCGGACAGCACGTCGATCCATCCATCGAATCCGGCCAGATTCGAGTCACCGTCCACTCCGTCGACACGCATGGTGATCCGCGGGGTGGCGATCGGCGGGGCAAATGCCAGGGCGCTGTGAGCCGACACCGTTGCGACACTGGCCGTTGACGGCTGGGCTGCGTCCGCTCGGTTGGCTCCGCCCAACGTCGCGACGACCAGTGCCCATGTGACCACCACAATGGCGATCGCCAGGATGTAATACGACCGAGTGCCTGTCCTATACATGCATCTACCTCCCAAGTTCTGACTACGAGAGAGGAAGTAGGCGCTCCTGATACGACAAGAGTTGGATTCAGTCGGCGGATCGCAAGGCTTCCAGAGCGGCAACGGCACGGTCGGCCGCGGTCACCGGCACGAGGATGTGATCGTGGTAGGTACCCGCCAGAATGTTGCACGGGATGCCATTCGCCCCCAACGCGGCCGACACGGCGGCGGTGAGTCCGATGGCTTCGAGCGAGCTGTGGACCTCGAGCGTGAGCCAGGCTGCCTCAAAGACGACTTCCCAGCCTCGAATCTTGGCGATTTCGAGAGGGGCCACAACTGTCGTTGCTTCCGTCTCCTCGATGAGAGCGGCCACTCCGTCGAGATCGGTGGGCCGATCATCGAACTGCACGTAGGCGTACGTACCCGGCCGGCGCTCCACATGAAGCGTCGCCAGCATCTTCGAGAGGTTGGTTTCTCCGTCGCTCATGTAGTCACCCGTTCGGACCTCGACTGATGCCCGAGAATACGGCGATGTTGTAGCCGACGGAGAGTGCAGCCGCCTTGCGCCCGCGGTCGCCGAAATACCAGGAGAGCAACGTTTCTGCTTCGGCGATCGAGTCGAATTCGAACTCGGTTTGGATCACCGATGCCTCGAAACCCCGCTGAGCCCAGAAGTTCGGGTTGGCGGAGATGTCGGCGTCGGCCAGTAGGCAGAACTCGTCATCTCCGGCGTTATCGACGATCACGAGAGGTCCGCCGGCGGTGACCACCCGGTGCAGCTCTTCGATTCCCGGCGAAGGATCCCACCCCCTCGAAAAGAAGTATGCCCAGGTGGCGTATGCCGCATCGAAAGCACCGTCGTGAAATGGCAGACGTTCCGCCTCTCCCTGAACCCAGGTGCAATCGCGGTCGTGTCGCATCATTGCCCGGGCGGGTTCGAGTGCAACAACCGTTCTGTTCGATGTCTGCAGACGCTGAGCGGTGAACCCGTCGCCCGCGCCGACGTCGAGAACGAGACCCATCGGCAAGGTCTCGGCGAGGAACTTGATCACAAGGCCCGGTCGGTCCATGGCCTTACGTTCGATGGCGAACAGGTCGGGCCGCTCCGCCCCATAGAAGGGAATGATTGCCATAGGCGCAGGCTAGAGCGAGTGAGGACTCAAGAGTTGGCGGTCGACGCGTGTATTCCCTCCCGGGGACCCACACACCTATCCGCGTCCCGTGTATACGATCGCGACATGTGGATCGCGCCAGGCCGTTTCTATGCCGCAGCCCTTGGGGCGTGGAATGTTGTCGTCAACCGGCTGCTGCCGGCGCGTTTCTACGTGCCGGCCAATCTCGGGGTGGCGGCGGTGTCGTACGCTGTCGGCCGAGCTACCGGCGCATCGAACGAGGAGCTGGGTACGTCGACCGCAACTGCCAGGCGTGGGTCACGGTGGGGGCTGGTCGGGGCGGGTTTGGTCGCAGCTGGAGCCGGGGGCGCGAGCCGCCATAGAGCGACCCGCCACCTGTTCGCCGACCAGCGTGCTGCGGAGGCCAACACCCTCTTCGAGACGCTGGTCCGGATACCGTTCGGCACGGTCGCTCTCGAGGAGGTGGCGTTCCGTAGCGTTCTCCCTGAGCTACTCCACGGTCCATCCCGGTCCGGGCCGTCGTTACGCAGCAGCGCCCTCTTCGGCCTGTGGCACATCCTGCCGACTCTGAACGCACTGGACATCAATGAGGTTGCCGATCCGGCGACCAGGCGACGGGCGGTCGCCGGCGGGGTTGCCGTCACCGCGGTGGCGGGTGTCGTGCTCGACCTGCTGCGGTTGCGCAGCCGAAGCTTGGTCGCCCCGATGTTGGTGCATTGGTCGGCCAACGCGGTGTCGTACGCCCTGGCAGCCAGACGTCAGGCCGAAGCGTCCGAGTAGCGGAGCTTGAAGGCGGTCGCGGTGATCACGAGCCAGACGCAGTACACGATCACCGAGCCGAGAAGCGTGAGGAGGAAGGCAGCCCAACTGTGCGCCATCTTGACTATTCGTGTAGTTACTATAAAATTATAGGGACTACAAGAAATGAGAACTCAATGACTGGCCTGCGGGAACGGAAGAAGTTGGAGGTGAGGCGCCGCATTCTCGGCGCAGCCGCCGAACTGTTTGGCACGGCTGGCCTCGAAGCCACAACGATCGACGCAATCGCCGAGCGGGCTGAGGTGTCGGTCGGAACGGTCTACAACTATTTCGGATCGAAGAACGCTCTTCTGCTGGCCGAAGTCGAGACCGACACGGACGTCATGATCGAGGCTGGTCGTGCTGTGCTCCGCCGCCCCGGCGCCGATCCGGCCGCGGCCCTCAAACGGCTAATCGGGGTCTATTTCGATGCGTTCGTCTCGTTCGAACCCGGATTGCTTCGAGAGGTGATGGCCGCATCATTCAGAAGGTCTGACGGGGCGGACCTGACGGCGGAACTGACCCACATGGACGAACGCCTGCTCGAGCAGATCGTCCTCCTCGTGACGGGGCTTCAGGAGAAGGGGCAACTCCGCAACGACGTCGAGCCCAGCGAAGCGGCACTCTTGATCTTCTCAATCATGGTCACGCACCTTCTGGTCCTAGTGGCGTTCGGCGAGACAGATGCGGCAACTCTCAAGAAACAGGTCAATCGGCAGATCGATCTCTCCCTCGACGGACTTCGCAAGCCGGAGGACCGTCGCCCGTAACGAAGCGAAAGCGGAACAGAACAATGACCATCAAGATGACTGAGGTATGGAAGACATTCGGCGAGGGGCACACCGCGGTGGACGCTCTGCGAGATATCGAGCTGATCGGACCGCAGGGTGAGTTCACCGTGATTCTCGGCCCTAGCGGGTCCGGCAAGACGACATTGCTGAATCTGGTCGGAGCCATCGACGACACCAGCCGGGGACGCATCGAGGTGAATGGCTCTGATCTAGCGGCGCTGGACGTCGATGCGAGGACCAGGTTCCGCCGCGAGTCGGTCGGATTCGTGTTCCAGTTCTTCAACCTCATTCCGACGCTGACCGCCGTGGAGAATGTTGAGCTGGTTGCCGACCTGACCCACGATGATGGAGCGGAGCGGGCGGCAGCTGTCCTCTCCGAAGTCGGCCTCGCCGATCGGGGACACCACTTCCCCTCCCAACTCTCGGGCGGCGAGCAGCAAAGAGTGGCCATTGCTCGCGCACTGGTGAAGCAACCGCCGATTCTGCTGTGCGATGAACCGACGGGTGAGCTGGACTTCGAAACCGGTCGCATGATTCTCGGCCTCCTGCAGCGGATTTCCCGCGAACACAGTCAGACGGTCTTGTTGGTAACCCACAATGCCGCCATCGGCGCGATGGCCGATCGTGTGCTCCGGTTGCGCTCCGGCGAAATCGTCGAGGATGTGCGTAACGAGAACCCGATCCCGGCCACGGAGCTGGTCTGGTGACCCCGCTGCGGCGCAAGCTCTTGCGCGATATCCGACGGCATCGGGCCCAGTTTGTAGCGATCGCCGTGACAATGTTCCTCGGCGTGTCGATATTCGCGGCGTCATACGATTCGTTCCGCAACTTGCAGGCCTCATACGCCACCACGGCCACCGAGTTCAACTTCGCCAACCTCACGGCCACCGGAGGCGATTCTGATGGGTTCGCCGCGGTCGCCGCCGGAACCCCAGGCGTTGCCGCCGTAGAACTGCGATCCGTCGGCGACGTTCCGCTGCGTGTTGACGAGGTGAAGCTGCTGGGGCGGGCGATCGGCGTCCCGGGGGCTGGCCAACCCGCAGTGAACCGGCTCGAGATTCTCGAAGGGTCCTACCTCGCTGCCGGCTCGGATGAGGGAGTCCTCATCGAGCAGCACATGGCGGACCACTTTGAGCTCGTGGCCGGGGACTCGATCGATATGTTGATTGCCGATAGCTGGCGCAGCTTCTCGGTTGCCGGCGTCGTTGCCTCGCCTGAGTACATCTGGCCGGCGCGGAGCCGCCAGGAGTTGATCACCACACCTGACAACTTCGGCGTGGTCTTTGTCGTGGAGGCGGTCGCTGCCGAGATCGGCGATGGGCCAAACGAAGTGGCTGTGCTCTACGCAGACGGCGATCCCAATGAGGACATCAGTGACTCCTTGGGGGAGGCGGCCCGCATCTCAGGCGCCACCAACGTGTACACGCGGGCTGAGCAACCATCCAACGCTGCACTAGAGGAGGACTTGCGCGGATTCGAGGAGATGGCGGTGTTCTTCCCCATGCTGTTCCTGACGGCGGCGGCGATGGCGGCGTACGTCATGATCAGCCGGCTCGTATACAGCCAGCGGCCCCACATCGGCGTGCTGCTTGCCAACGGATTCACTCGCCGTCAGGTGCTCGTGCACTACCTCGGATACGGGGTTGTGCCCGGCCTCGTTGGTGCCATTCCGGGGGCCTTGGTGGGCGTGTTCCTCGCCCGGGTCATTACCCGCCTGTACACCGAGCTGCTCTCGATACCCGTGACGCTCGTACAGTTCTACCCGTTGACGTTGTTGGGGGCGGTTGCGTTTGGCCTGGTAGCCAGCGTGCTCGCCGCCCTGGCTCCGGCTCTGGTTGCCTCGCGCGTCGGCCCTGCCGAGGCGATGCGGGGCGAAACACCGACCGGCTCGGGGCGCCCCAGCGTGCTCGAGCGTCTGGTGCCCCCGCTCCGCCGGTTGCCCGTGGCATGGCGGATGACACTGCGCGGCGTGGGTCGCAACCCGCGCCGCACCGGCTACACGGTGATTGGGGTCGTGCTGTCGTTGATGTTGGTCTTGGTCTCGTGGGGCATGATCGACACCGTTCGGCACCTCATGGATCGCCAGTTTGTTGAGATTCAGCAGGAAGATGCCACCGTCTACTTTGTCGGCTCAGCCAGCTCAGTCGATGTGGGCACGTTGGCCGACACGCCGGGCGTGGCTCGGGTAGAGCCGACCTTGACCCTGCCGGTCTCGTTGCGATCGGACAGCGCCAGCTACGACACGGCGCTGACGGTGCTCGCTGATGACACAACAATGCACCGGCTCGTTTCGCCCGACGGAGAGTGGTTCGATTTGCCGGATGCGGGCATCGTGATCGGAGCTGCCACCCGGAAGCTTCTCGACCTCGAGGTAGGCGACCCCGTCACCGCCGCGGTCGAGGGACTGGGTTCGGTACAGACCACTGTCGCTGGTTTTGTGGCCGAGCCGCTCGGAACCGCCGCCTACATCGGTCTTAGCCAGGCCGAGCTCCTCGCCTCGGTTGACTTGCGTGCCAACGCGGCCTTCGTCAGCTACAGCGACGGGGCCGACCCTGCGACGATTCGCTCCGCCATCACGGATCGCCCCGACGTTGCTGCGTTTGAGGATGCCAACGCCGTCTACGCCATGGTTCAGGACTTCATGGTGCTGTTCTATGCCTTTGTTGGCATCATGCTGGTCTTCGGTGCTGCGATGGCGTTTGCGCTGATCTTCAACTCGATGAGCGTCAACATCGCAGAGCGAACTCGCGAAGTGGCGACACTGCTGGCGGTTGGCACCGACCGGCGCAGCATTTCGCGCTACATCTCCACCGAGAACTTGCTTGTGGCAATGCTGGGAATCCCAATCGGCCTGGTCGTGGGCTACTTCTCAGCCCGCACCGCGATGGCCAGCTTCTCCTCCGACCTGTTTGCGTTCGATCTGTACATCAAACCGACAACGTTCGTGTGGGCGTCGCTGGCGATCGTCGTGGTCGCGCTGATCTCCCAAGTGCCCGGGTTGAGAGCAATCCGACGGATCAACATTCCCAAAGTAGTAAAGGAACGGTCGGCGTAAACAGCTGTGGATCGATGGAGGCATCCTCGGCCACGCCACGGTGTCCGTGTTTGATGTGGGTTCTAGATGTGAGATGGGAGATGTGAGATGTGAGAAGGACATCGGACAAACTCGCCGCCCGTTCCTGACTCGCGCCACGACGGGATAACTCACAATCGCCGTTGCTGCGAGAGACGCGAGCCTCACATCTCACATCTCACATCTGTCCTAGCGTCCTGCCTGGTCGTGGGGGAGGGAGCCGCGGG
>JAAELU010000229.1 GCA_024226255.1 bacterium
AAACAAACCCGGCCGTGAACTTGCTCCGCCTGGTGGCCTTCGGCGATACTGCCGCTCGTTCACTTCTTCCCCTGCTTCCCCAAGCGCTTCCCCGACTGCTTCCCCGCGGTCAAAAGTGGCCCGTTTGTGTCACTGCCGACCATCAGAATGGACACGCGACCGCGCGAATTCGCGGCGCGCGAACACCCTTGAAAAAGGCGAAAGGACTGCGGCGCAAGCGGTTTGCGAATGGTTGACATGCTTACACCCGTGTAATTACACTCATGTGCCCATTACGCAACATCTTGGGTCTTCGGTGCTTCCCCACCACTAGATGTTGTGGGTGTGGATATAAATGTGGATAACTCGATGCCAGGCCAGGGTCGGGTTAGGGAGAGGACCAGGAGAGGTTTCGTGGCAAAGACGATTGACGATCTAGCAGCCATCAAGGTTGGCAACGGCGAGGGACTCGAAATCGAGCGCCGCTTCACTACCGAGGGCGTCAGCCCCTACGACACGGTGGAGTGGTCGAGACGAGATTCCCGAATCACCAACCCCGACGGCTCGGTCGTCTTCGAGATGCTCGATGCCGAGATCCCAGCGGCTTGGTCGCAGGTGGCGGCCGACATCATGGTGTCGAAGTACTTCCGCAAGGCAGGCGTCCCGGTTCTCGACAAGACGGGCAACCCCACCTTCGATGACGACGGCAAGATGGTCACGGGCCCCGAAACCTCGGCCCGCCAGGTCATCGGTCGCCTCGCCTCGACGTGGCGCTATTGGGGCGAAGAGCACGGCTACTTCGCCGACGAAGAGTCCGCCCAGGTCTTCGAGGACGAGATGGTCTACATGCTGCTGCATCAGATGGCGGCCCCGAACTCGCCGCAGTGGTTCAACACCGGCCTGCACCACAGCTACGGCATCACCGGCACCGCCGAAGGCTTCTGGTACGTGGACCCCGTGACTGAAGAGATGACCGCCTCTCCCGACTCTTACAGCCGCCCGGCTCCGCATGCTTGTTTCATTCAGTCCATCGATGACGACCTGGTCAACGAGGGCGGCATCATGGACCTGTGGGTTCGTGAGGCTCGCCTCTTCAAGTTCGGTTCCGGCACCGGCACCAACTTCTCGACGATCCGTGCCGAGGGCGAGCAGCTCTCTGGCGGCGGCAAGTCGTCTGGCCTCATGTCATTCCTCAAGGTGGGCGACCGGGCTGCCGGCGCCATCAAGTCCGGTGGCACGACCCGCCGGGCCGCCAAGATGGTCATCCTCGACATCGACCACCCCGACGTCGAGAGCTTCATCAACTGGAAGGCCGGCGAAGAGAACAAGGTCCGGGCGCTGATCGCGGCCGGCTACCCGTCAGACTTCAACGGTGAGGCCTACGCCACCGTGTCTGGACAGAACTCGAACAACTCGGTGCGTCTCTCCAACGAGTTCGTCGAGGCCGTGCTCAACGACCAAGACTGGCACCTGACGGCTCGCACCGACGGGAAGGTCATGAAGACGGTCAAGGCCCGCAACCTGTGGCACCAGATCGCCGACGCTGCCTGGCAGTGCGCCGACCCGGGCGTGCAGTTCGACACGACGATCCAGGAGTGGCACACCTCCCCCGCCGGCGGCAAGATCCGCGCCACCAACCCGTGCTCGGAGTACGTGTTCCTCGACAACACGGCGTGCAACCTCGCCAGCTTGAACCTGGTGAAGTTCTACGACGCGGAGAAGGGCGACGTCGACCTCGATGGCTACCGCCACGCGGTGCGTCTGTGGACGATGGTGCTCGAGATTTCCGTGACGATGGCGCAGTTCCCCTCGGCTGAGATTGCCCAGGGCAGCTACGACTACCGCACCCTCGGCCTCGGCTACGCCAACCTCGGTTCGCTGC
>JAAELU010000230.1 GCA_024226255.1 bacterium
GAAACTTACCGGTTGATGTTTTGGGGACTTCGTCGATGAATACCACTGCATCGGGGAGCTGCCATTTGGCGAAGTCGTCCGCTAGGAATTCACGGATTTCCTCGGCGTCGAGGGTCTTGCCTTCGGCCAGGACCACGCAGGCGAGCGGGCGTTCGTCCCATTTGGGGTGGGGCAGGGCGATGACCGCGGCTTCAACAACGGCGGGATGACCCATGATGGCGTTCTCCAAATCGACCGAACTGATCCACTCGCCGCCCGACTTGACGACATCCTTCGAGCGATCCGTGATCTGGACATAGCCTTCCGAGTCGATGGCCACGATGTCGCCGGTTTTGAACCAGCCGTCAGCGGTCCACTTGTCCGTCGCATCGTCATTGTCATGATACTCGGCGGCGACCCAAGGCCCGCGCGCTTCGAGTTCGCCCATGGTCTGGCCATCCCAGGGTACTTCGTTCTGCTCATCGTCGACCGCGCGCAGCTCGATAAACGGCGCTGCTACGCCCTGTTTGGCGCGATACGCGTAGATCGCTTCATCGCTGGTCGCCAGATGCGGTTTGACGCTCGATACGGTGCCCAATGGCGACATTTCCGTCATGCCCCAGGCATGCACTGTTTGGATACCGTATTCGTCAAGCTCCTTGATCAAGGCTGGCGGCGCCGCCGAGCCGCCGACCACGGTGCGGAAATTGGGTTGCAATGTCCAACGTTTGGAATTGGAGCGCATGGCCTGGGCAATGCCGAGCCAGATCGTCGGCACGCCACCGGCGAAGTTGACCTTTTCCACCTCGGCAAGGTCGAGCAAGCTTTCGGCGTCGAGATGAGGTCCGGGGAAGACTTGTTTGCAGCCGACCAGCGCCGCGGCGTAGGGCATGCCCCAGGCGTTGGCGTGGAACATCGGGACTACCGGCATGACGGTGTCGTCTTGGCTGAAATTCAACATGTCCGGGATGACCGCCGTGATTGAATGCAGCATCATGCCCCGGTGGGAGTAGATCACACCCTTGGGAACCCCGGTCGTGCCCGACGTGTAGCACATGGCGCAGCCATCGGTTTCGTCGATTTCGGGGTACTCGAAATGACCGGTGGCGGTGTCGAGAAACGCCTCGTAATCGTCATACCCCTCAGGCACCGCGGCACCGGAAAAGGGGATGACGATAACGCGCTCGAAACTGGTCTGATCCTTGAACTGATCGTAGAGCGGCAGCAGTACATCGTCGAGAATGAGGATCTTGTCGTTCGCATGGTTCGCGATATAGGCGATGTCGGACGGGCC
>JAAELU010000231.1 GCA_024226255.1 bacterium
GGCCCGTCATTGCCGACATCGCCCGCCAAGTCACCAACCAACAACACAACGCCGAGTGGCGCTTCCCAGTCACCGACCCCGACACTGGGGCCGTCATCGACAACCGCACCACCAGACGCCGCCCCACAGCGCACCAAACTCGCCACATCGAATCCCGCACCCGGACCTGCATCTTCCCGGGCTGCCGCATGCCAGCCACCGAATCCGACATCGACCACACCACCCCCCATAGCGACGGTGGACCAACCGAAACCGAGAACCTGGCACCCCTATGCCGCCACGACCACACCACCAGACACCAACACGGCTGGACCTACACCCCACAACCCGGCGGCGACTACCAATGGACCACCAAACTCGGCCACACCTACACAACCAGCGGCACCCCGCCCTAGGCCGGAGGTGTGGCGTTGTCAGCCATCTTCATCAGAGCCGATCAACTCAAAACCGACGAAAAAAGGTGCTACGCCCTCAACTGAGCTGCAACCGTTGCGACACACCGCGATCGAGTGTCGAAACCGGTACCAGCCCTGCGGCGCGTCGTCCGGTATCGTCAGCGCCCCTTCGGTATTGGTGTGACCGACCAAATTGAACCCAAGGTGGTCAACGAGCGCTATCGCCGTTGGGCCGCCGCGCTTCGAGAAGAGATCAACAGCCGCCCAGGCACGATGCCACTGATTGCCGGTCCAACAGTCGACGACTGCCCAGTCGACCGTTGCGGGCTCGAGCTCAGGGTCGATAACCCAGGAGAACCCGACGGTATCGCCAGGCAGGGTCCCGATCGTGTCAAGGACAACTCGTGTCCGCCCGACCGACTCTGCGGGAGGCGCCGGCTCCAACGCGGCCGCCGCGCACTCCTCGCTGACGACGCTGGCGGGAGGAAAGGTGGGGGGCTCGTTGACCGGCGTCAATCGAGTTGGACCTGCCGAAGTGGAAGGCGGCTCTCCAGCGACTGTCTCCCCGGCATCTTTGCTGGTGAACCAAAGAGCCCCAGCGCCGCCAACGAGAACCAAGGTGAATGCCGCAATGAGAACGCCGGCTGCATTCTTCTTCCGCCCTGCAATCGCCGCATCCCACAGGTCGGGTGGTCGGACCCGCCGGGCCTCATCGAGGACGGCACGGCCGGCGGCTGCCGCGTAACTATCGAAGTCCATCGCCCCACCCTTTCGCTCGGAGCTGGCGCTGGAGCCGCTCGCGACCCTGGTGCAACAGCGCCTTCACGATTCCTGTGGCGATCTCCAGAGTCTCAGCGATCTCGGCGACCGACATGTCCTCGACATATCGCAGCGCAACAGCCTGCGCCTGCCTCGGTGGTAGGGCGCGGACCTCGGCCCAGAAAGCGTCGTATTCGGCACCCGGTGAATCGAGAACTCCCGGGACAGTTGTGAGCCTGAGACGGGCGGCTGCCTCGGAGCGCAGCCGACGAAACCTCGACATCGTCAGATTGACGGCAACGCGCCTCACCCACGCGCCGGACGCCGCCATCCGCCCAACTCGATCCCAGTCACGGTGGGCTCGCAGGAACGCCTCCTGAGCAAGGTCTTCGGCCACCGATGACCGACCGCTCAGCAAATAACTCAATGCGACCACCGCCGGATAGTGCTCGCGGAAGCTACAGACGCGACTGAGGGGTGGGCATTTGCCCACCCCTCAGCGTGTTCGTATTCGGGTCGACTAGGCCTCGGTGTCTTCTGACGTCTCGTCCGATGTGCCCAGGCTGGCCAGCCACTCTGCCGGGTTGGCAGGTAGCGCGTCCTCTGTGGACTCGACCGGCGCGTCGCCGAACAGACCGAGTGCCGACATGACTGTGGCATCGGGCAGCGAGGGCTGAACGTCCTGGTACAGGGTTGAACCGGTACCGGCCGGAATCAGCTTGCCGATGATGACATTCTCCTTGAGGCCTCGCATGAAGTCCGACTTGGACTGCAACGATGCCTCGGTGAGCACCCGGGTCGTCTCCTGGAAGGAGGCGGCCGATAGCCAGGAGTCGGTCGCCAACGAAGCCTTGGTGATACCCATCAGCTCGGGGCGGCCCTCTGCCGGCTGCTTGCCGTCCTCGACCAGCTGCGTGTTGACCTCGCGGAACTCCTGAACGTCGATCAGCTCAGCCGGCAGGAACGAGGCCTCGCCCGAGGCGACAACCCGAACCTTGCGCAGCATCTGACGCACGATCAGTTCGATGTGCTTGTCGTGGATGTCCACACCTTGAGAGCGGTAGACCTCCTGAACCTGATCAACGAGATACCGCTGGCAGGCCCGCACACCCTGGATTTCCAGTACTTCCTTCGGGTCGAGCGGGCCCTCGGTCAGCTGGCTACCCGGGGTGATGATGTCCCCATCGGCAACACGGATTCGGGCACGACGAGGCAGCGAGTACTCAGACTCACGGTCCTTGTCGACGACCATGATGCGACGGCCTTCCTCATCGTCGAGAAGCTTCACCGCGCCACCGTGCTCAGCCAGGATGGCCTTACCCTTCGGGGTTCGTGCCTCGAAGAGCTCGACCACACGTGGCAGACCGTGCGTGATGTCCTCACCGGCGACGCCGCCGGTGTGGAAGGTACGCATGGTCAGCTGGGTACCCGGCTCACCAATCGATTGGGCGGCCATGATGCCGACTGCTTCGCCGGGCTCGACCATCCGGCCCGTGGCCAGCGACAAACCGTATGAAGCCTGGCTGATGCCGTAGCGGGACTGATCGGTCAGCGGCGAGCGAACCCTCACTTCGATGACCTCGTCGGCCGCTTCGAGCGCACGCAGCGCCACACGGTCGATCAGCTGACCGGCGCGCAGCTTGACGCCCTTCTCGGTCTCAACCAACGAGCGACCAATCTTGACATCTTCGGCCAACATCCGGCCATAGATACGATTGCGCAGGTTGCGCAGCGGCTTGCCCTTGTCATCGCGAATCTTGATCACGAGGCCAACATCGTCAGCGTCGTCCGTTTGGATGATGATCTCCTGCGACACATCGACGAGACGGCGTGTCAGATATCCGGAGTCGGCAGTACGCAGCGCCGTATCGGCGAGGCCCTTGCGAGCACCGTGCGTCGAGATGAAGTACTCGAGCACTGAGAGGCCCTCACGGAAGTTCGCCTTGATCGGCTGCGGGATGATGTCACCCTTCGGGTTGGCCACCAGACCACGCATTCCTGCGATCTGCCGCAGCTGCATCATGTTTCCACGAGCTCCGGAGCGCACCATCATGTCGATCGGGTTGAACCGTTCGGCCTCCAGTGTCTCCTGCATGGCGTCCTTGACCTCATCCGTAGCCTCGGTCCAGATCTCGATGAGTTCCTGACGACGCTCGTCGGCGGTGATGACACCCTTCTGATAGAGCGACTCGACCTTGGCGGCCCGATCCTCGTACTTCTCGAGAATCTCCACCTTCTGTGGCGGAGTCTTCACATCCTCGAGACCGATGGTCAGACCCGCCCGGGTTGCGTAGTGGAACCCGAGGGACTTGATGGAGTCCAAGGTACGCGCCACATCTGGCTTGTCATAACGATCGATGATCTCCTCGATCAGCGACCGCACATCAGCCTTGAAGACCGGGTGGTTCACATACGGGAAGGTCGAAGGGAAGGCCGAATTCATTATGGCCCGGCCAACGGTTGTCTCGTAGAGCTTGGACCCGTCTACGGGCTCCGGAGTGATGAGCTCGTTGAGGGCACCCTTGAGATCGGCATGCATCACCGGGTCACCGGCCAGATCACCAACACGGATCTTGATCGGAGCGTGCAGGCCGATGTCGCGATGGTCGTAAGCCATCTTGGCTTCTTCGACATCGACGAACGTGCGCCCGGCGCCCTTCTCGTTCTCCTCATATTCGGACAGGTAATACATCCCGATGACCATGTCTTGGGACGGCGTCACAATTGGACGGCCCGAGGCTGGCGACAACACGTTGTTGCTGGACAGCATCAGGATCCGAGCCTCGGCCTGTGCCTCAGCCGACAGCGGCAAGTGCACCGCCATCTGGTCCCCGTCAAAGTCGGCGTTGAACGCCTCACAGACGAGGGGATGGATCTGGATTGCCTTACCCTCGATCAGCACAGGCTCGAAGGCCTGGATACCGAGACGGTGCAACGTAGGTGCCCGGTTGAGGAACACCGGATGCTCCTGGATGACGTCCGACAGGACGTCCCAAACCTGGGCACGACGCCGCTCCACCATTCGCTTGGCTGCCTTGATGTTCTGCGCCAGGTCGAGGTCGACGAGACGCTTCATGACGAACGGCTTGAACAGCTCGAGCGCCATGATCTTCGGCAGACCGCACTGATGCAGTTGCAGCTGCGGGCCGACCACGATGACCGAGCGGCCCGAGTAGTCGACGCGCTTACCCAGCAGGTTCTGACGGAATCGACCCTGCTTGCCTTTGAGCATGTCCGATAGTGACTTGAGTGGGCGGTTGCCCGGGCCCGTCACCGCACGACCACGACGTCCGTTGTCGAACAGGGCGTCAACGGCCTCTTGAAGCATCCGCTTCTCGTTGTTGACGATAATCTCAGGGGCACCAAGGTCGAGTAGTCGTTTGAGCCGGTTGTTGCGGTTGATCACCCGGCGATACAGGTCGTTTAGGTCGGAGGTCGCAAAGCGGCCACCGTCGAGCTGCACCATCGGACGGAGATCCGGTGGAATAACGGGAACTGCTTCGAGAACCATGTCGGCCGGATCGTTCCTGCCCTCCGAGAAGGGAGAAACAACCTTGAGGCGCTTCATGGCACGCTGACGCCGCTGCTGCGAATTGGCATCGAGATCCAAGCGCAGCCGGTCCATCTCGGCAGCGAGATCGAGACGGGAGATCAGCTCCTTGATCGCCTCGGCACCCATGCCGCCCGTGTAGTAGTCGCCGTAGCGGTCGACGATCTCGCGCCATAGCTGCTCACTCTCGATGAGCTGCTTGGGCTTCATCGTTTTGAGCGTTGAGAAAGCCTCGTTGAGCAGCTCTTCTTCGACCTGAGCCCGCTCCTCGCGGTCCTTGACTTCGCGCTCGACCTCGCGACGGCGAGCCGAGACTTCTTGAGTCTTGGCACCGGCCTCTTCCATCTGCTTGAGCTCTTCCTCGAGGCGCTCGAGGCGGGCATCGCGCCATTCCTCAAATTCACCGTGGATCAGCTCGGCCTCGCGGATGACCGCTTCTTCCAGCTCAGGAAGCTCCTTGTCTCGCTTCTCCTCATCCACAGAAGTGATGAGATAGGCCGCGAAGTAGATGACCTTTTCCAGGTCCTTCGGCGACATGTCGAGCAGGTAGCCAAGACGTGAGGGAACACCCTTAAAAAACCAGATGTGGGTCACCGGCGCTGCGAGCTCGATATGGCCCATCCGCTCACGGCGTACCTTGGCGCGAGTTACCTCAACACCACACCGCTCACAGACGATGCCACGGAAACGTACGCGCTTGTACTTGCCGCAGTAGCACTCCCAGTCCCGGGTGGGACCAAAAATGCGCTCGTCGAAGAGGCCATCCTTTTCCGGCTTCAACGTCCGGTAGTTGATGGTCTCGGGCTTCTTGACCTCGCCGTACGACCAGGATCGAATCTGGTCGGCACTTGCGAGACTGATCTTCAGTTCATCGAACAGCTGCGCCACTGGGCCTCAACTCCCGCTTCTCGTTTGATATCTGCACTCTTTCAAACCAATCACTATCCCCCCGCTACGCCGGCCCCGATTACGGCGCCGCCGTCTCAACGCGCTCTGGGCGGGAGATGTCGATGCCGAGCGAAGCTGCCGTGCGGAACACGTCCTCCTCGAGCTCCTTCAGCTCTACTTCCTCACCAGCCGACAGCATTTCGACGTTGAGGCAGAGGCTCTGCATCTCCTTGACCAGCACCTTGAATGACTCAGGGATACCCGGCTCTGGGATGTTCTCGCCCTTGACGATTGCCTCGTAGACCTTGACACGGCCCCGAACGTCGTCCGACTTGATGGTCAGGAGCTCCTGCAGGGCGTAGGCGGCACCGTATGCCTCCAGCGCCCAGACCTCCATCTCACCGAAGCGCTGCCCACCGAACTGGGCCTTACCGCCGAGCGGCTGCTGCGTGATCATCGAGTAGGGACCAGTCGACCTGGCGTGGATCTTGTCATCCACGAGGTGGACCAACTTCAGTATGTATATGTAGCCAACGGTGATCGGCGAGTCGTACGGCTCACCGGTCCGACCGTCGAACAGAGTCGCCTTGCCATCGTCGTTGATGAGGCGCTGTCCATCGCGATTTGGCTTGGACACTTCGAGGAGCTTGAGGATTTCAGTCTCCCGAGCACCGTCGAACACCGGTGTCGCCACGGTCTGCCACGGCTCGGCGCCCTTGGAAGCGGGGCTCTCGAGATCTTCGAAAGCTTCCCAGCCACGAGCCGCCGCCCACCCGAGGTGGGTTTCGAGAATCTGACCAAGGTTCATTCGAGATGGAACACCCAGCGGCGAAAGAACAATGTCGACTGGTGTGCCGTCCTCGAGGAATGGCATGTCCTCTTCAGGGAGAATCTTGGCAATGACGCCCTTGTTGCCGTGGCGTCCGGCCAGCTTGTCGCCCTCCGAGATCTTGCGCATCGAAGCGACGTAGACCCGAACGAGCTCATTCATGCCTGGGGGCAGATCGAATCCGTCGTCACGACGGAACTCCTTGACCGCAATGGCCTTGCCGGACTCCCCGTGGGGAACCTTCAGCGAGACGTCGCGAACCTCACGAGCCTTCTCCCCAAAGATGGCCCGCAGGAGGCGCTCTTCCGGTGTCAGCTCAGTCTCACCCTTCGGCGTGACCTTGCCTACGAGATAGTCGCCCGGGCCAACTTCCGCACCGATGCGAACGATGCCACGCTCATCGAGGTCGTGGAGAACTTCTTCGGCTACATTCGGGATATCCCGGGTGATTTCCTCGGTGCCCAGCTTGGTGTCGCGAGCCTCGATCTCATGCTCCTCGATGTGCACCGAGGTGAGGAGGTCATGCTTGACAAGCCGCTCAGAGAGAATGATCGCATCCTCGAAGTTGTGGCCTTCCCACGGCATGAACGCCACGAGGAGGTTCCGTCCGAGCGCGAGCTCCCCGAGATCAGTGGACGGGCCGTCGGCGATGACCTGACCGGCCCTCACCTTCTGGCCCTCACGCACGATTGGCTTCTGGTTGATCGAGGTGCCCTGGTTGGAGCGCTCGAACTTCCGAAGATCCGAAGAGTGCTTCTTGTTGTCGTCGTTGCCCTTGACCGTGATCTGTTCACCGGTCACTTCCACGACCTCACCGCTGACAGGAGCCACGATGACATCGCCGGAGTCGGTCGCGGCGCGTCCCTCGACACCGGTACCCACGAGCGGGGCGTCGGCACTGAGCAACGGCACGGCCTGGCGTTGCATGTTCGAACCCATCAGGGCCCGGTTGGCATCGTCGTGCTCGAGGAACGGGATCAACGACGTCGACACGGAGACCACCTGCTTCGGTGAAACGTCCATGTAGTCGACCTCGATCGCCGACACGTAGTCGACCTCGCCACCGGTCTTGCGAACCAGGACGCGGTCGTTCACGAAGGAACCGTCATCGTTCAAGATGGCGTTGGCCTGGGCAATAACGTGAGTCTCTTCTGCAGAGGCGGTCAGGAAGTCGACCCTGTTGGAGACCTTGCCCTTGACCACTCGGCGATACGGAGTCTCAATGAATCCGTAGCGGTTGACCTTGGCGAAGCTGGCCAGTGAGCCGATCAAGCCGATGTTGGGACCCTCGGGCGTCTCGATCGGGCACATGCGGCCATAGTGAGACGGGTGAACGTCTCGTACTTCGAAGCCGGCACGCTCACGTGACAGACCACCCGGGCCGAGCGCCGAAAGGCGACGACGGTGGGTGAGGCCGGCAAGCGGGTTGGGCTGGTCCATGAACTGGCTGAGTTGGCTGGTTCCGAAGAACTCCTTGATCGAAGCAACCACCGGGCGGATGTTGATCAGGCTCTGCGGCGTGATCGACTCCGGATCCTGCGTTGTCATGCGCTCGCGCACCACTCGCTCCAGCCGGCTCAGGCCGACCCGAATCTGGTTCTGGATCAGCTCACCGACAGTACGGACTCGCCGGTTGGCAAAATTGTCGATGTCGTCGGTGCGGTATCCGTCTTCATTCTCATGAAGCGCCACGAGGTACTTGATCGTGGCGAGCATGTCCTCATGCGCGAGCAGACCGTGCTCTTCGACGCTGTAGTTGTCCAGGTCAATGCCCTGACGGCCGAACTTCTGGTCCAGCTTGTAACGACCGACTCGCGTCAGGTCATATCGCTTGGCGTTGTAGAAGAGCGTGTTGATCAGGCCTCGGGCAGATTCGACCGTGGTCAGCTCGCCGGGACGCAGCTTCCGATAGAGGTCGAGGAGCGCCTCGTCCTTTGTCTCAGTGGGGTCCTTCTCGAGGGTGTTCTTGATCAGCTCTGAGCCGTCGAATAGAGCAAGGATCTCCTCATCGGTCTCACCAAGGCCGAGCGCCCGCAGGAACGTGGTCACGTACTGGCGGCGCTTGCGGTCGACGCGCACGCCAACCGTGTCCTTCTTATCGGTGTCGAATTCCAGCCAGGCGCCACGGCCCGGAATCACCTTGGAGCTGTAGACGTCCTTGTCGGAGGTCTTGTCAATCGACTGATCAAAGTAGACACCGGGAGAACGTACGAGCTGGCTCACCACAACACGCTCGGTGCCGTTGATGATGAAGGTGCCGTTGGGAGTCATCATCGGGAAGTCGCCGAGGAAGACCTGCTGCTCTTTGATCTCACCCGTTTCGCGGTTGAGGAACCGGGCGGTAACAAACAGCGGCTTCGAATAGTTGGCGTCCTGCTCCTTGGCCTCTTCGATGCTCAGGGGTGGATCGCCGAAACGATGCTCCGTGAGTTCGAGGGCAAGGTTCCCTGTGAAGTCCTCGATCGGTGACACTTCCCCGAAGATCTGCTTCAAGCCATGTTCGAGAAACCACGAGAATGAATCGTGTTGAACAGCGAGAAGATCAGGTAGAGCCTGAACTTCGGGGATCTTTGCGAACGACAACCGCTTCGCGCGCGCACGTGCCAAGGCGACTCCTCTTGGTTAAGAACCCTCTACCGACGGCGCGACGACCGAGAACCGTTGGGAGAGCTAGGTGGTGGGCAGGATTGACGAGTGTTGGACCGGAACTTTTTCTGATGTGACGAGCACAGAAAGGCCAGGATAGCACATTGCTACCCCAGCTCTGCCAACAGAGTTGCGAAAGTTCTTCAACTGGTTTCGCGACCATACAACGCGCCGCTGACACGGTCAAGGGTATTACGAGGACGCGCCTACAGGTGATCTCGTGTGGTGCGGATAGCCGTGCCTATCTGTATACGTATTACGTATTACGTCCTACGTAACGGTCCAGGCAAAGCTGGACAGCAGGGCCACTCCCCCGGGCGCGGGTGACGAATCACACCAGGCCCGCTTCCCTCGCGCCCAAGGAGGCGCGCAGCGCCTCCCAAGGAACGCCGCAGGTGTTCCCA
>JAAELU010000232.1 GCA_024226255.1 bacterium
ACCCCCACGCCCACTGCGGGCCCGGCGGCGGCATGCATCGCAAGATGTGGATGTACAGCCAGATGGCCGGCCGCGGCCGAGGTCGCGGACCATTTGGACGGGGCCCATTCGGCGGTGGACGCGGCAGCCGCGCTCAACGCTGGATGTATGAGAACCCGTCAGACGACCAGATCATCGAATTCCTCGAGGAGTACCAACGGGACCTCGAGCAGAAGGTCGAGGACGTCCGCACCCGCATCGAAGACATCAAGGGCCGCAAGAGCGACAGCTAACCAGCCCTGCAGTCCAAACCCGGAAGCCGCCCGCACTGTCGGTGGGCGGCTTCCTCGCGTCTCTCATCAAGGGGACCCGAGACGAATCTGCAGAGGGTTCGGTTCACTACGATTACGCCGGGCCTGTAGCTCAATCGGCAGAGCAGCGGACTTTTAATCCGAAGGTCGTGGGTTCGATTCCCACCAGGCCCACCATGTGATGTCGCGAGACATTGGAAACCCTTGAACCTACGGTTTGGGGGTTTCTTTTTGGTTTTTGGGTTGGGGTTGGTAGTTGCGTGTGGGGTCGAGGGTTAGGTGGCGCAGGAGTTCTCCGGTGGTGGGGTTGATGATTCGGATGTCGAGGTTGTCGATGAGCATGAGGATGTGGGTTCGGGCGTGGGTTCGTCCTATGCCGATGTGGTGGAGGGTGCCGGCGTGGCGCAGGGTGACTGTTCCGGTGTCTCCAACGATGTCGTGCCGGATCCGGTGGTGACTGTCGATGTCGGATTCGGTCGGGGTGGCTTTGGGAAGCATTCGATATTTGGTGGCTGGTGTTGTCCTGTTGAGGGATCTGTGGGGCCGCCGGTGGTTGTATTCGTCGACGAAGGCGTCGAGGTGGTCTTGGAGCTCTTCGCGGTTCGTGGCTGCGGGTTGAGCGGTAAGCCACTTTTTGAGTGTCTGTTGGAACCGTTCGACTTTCCCGCAGGTGGTCGGGTGGTTGGGCCGGGAGTGTTTCTGGACGATTCTGAGGTCCATCAGGGTGCGTTCGAAGCGGTTGCGTCCTCCTTTGCCTCCGGCGAGTCGGGTGGTGTAAACCATTCCGTTATCGGTCAACACTGACGCTGGGAAGCCATGCGTTGCAGCGGTGTGGAGGAATTCGTCGACGACGATGTCTCCGGTGACACGTTTGTGGGCTGTCACTGAGAGGGCATAGCGGGAGTGGTCGTCGAGGAACGTGATGATCTCAACTCCTGTGTCGTCTCTGAGCTGCCAGTGGGTGAAGTCGGATTGCCACATCTCGTTGGGTAACTCAGCCTGGAACCGGATGTAGGAAGCCTTGGGCCGCTTCTTCGGCTCTGCAGTGATGAACCCGGCCCTCTTGAGATGCCTCCAGATCGTTGCCACCGACACCACCACGCCGTGGTGCTGGTCGAGATGCCAACCGATCGTATGCGGACCGCTGTCAAGGCCCTTAGCGTCGAGGCTCTCTCGCAGATTGACAATCAAACCAACCGTTGCCGGATCCAACGCGCCCGGCGATGTGTGAGGTCGACGCGATCTCGGCTCGAACGCGTCTTCTCCCTCAGCGTGGTAGCGGGCAACGAGTTTCGAGACCCACGACGGTGACACCCCATAGAGGCGGGCAGTCTCTGCCTGGCTGCGACCCTCAACAACAACGGACAGGACAATGGAACGTGCTTTCGACATCAGCCAACAGAAGCACCCACCGAGTGTTTCCTATGTCGCGCGACATATGTTTCCTATGTCCTGAAACAGCACACCACCAGGCCCACCATTTGGATCATTTTCAACCCCCGACCGTGTCGGTTGGGACGTTCGCTCTGTTGCGAGTTGTCCGATTCAATTCGCCAGGGGTGTCTTTGACCGTCTTGTTGAATAGCGCTTGGAAACCTTCTGTGTATTTGGCGTGGGTGTTGCCGTAATCGTCGGTGTAGATCGCCCTGTAGATCGCCTGATTGCATCCGCTGCGGATTCCAGATATCGCGGACTCGTACGCCTTGTCGATCGTCATCAGTCCCGATAGTGACGCGAGGCCGCGCCTATCCCACAACCTTGGCGCTAAGGCCGGCGTAGGGGAGGACGAGGTACCAGTCGTGGCCATACGCCAAGTGGTTTGAACACACATTATCGAGAACCGATTTGCGCCGAGGCGGGCAATAACTATCGAATGCGCGGCGTCCTGTTTAGTCGCGTCCGTACTCTGAGAACGTCCGGGAAACCTGAGGACTTCCGGCTCTAGGTGTCCATCAGAGGTTCTGTAATTCTCGCCCTTAGGTCGACTCGTGTGAGGGGCCTCTGGGTTGGAAAACCTCAAGTGATGACTCGCGAAGACGTGCTGAGCGAGATCGTCGGCTGACTAGGGAGGACAAACAGATGGCAACCTGCACATACAATCCACCGAATAGCAATTCGAATCCCGGCAACTCTGTTAGCTCGATCGGCAACACGAATGCCCCTTTCCGTGGCACAGATTGGAGCAAACCCTACTTCTGTCAGAACGGGTCATGGTTCCTTGAGGGCGTTTTTCCGAACGTTCATCCAACCGCCGAGGCCAAGCTCGATCTTTGGATCGACAACATGGAGTATTTCGCAAACATCTTTGGCTCGCTCGGCACAGTCAATTGGGTAGGGCAGGGCGGATCGTTCGTGGACCATCGAACGACTCCCAGCTATCACCGAACCGGTGAAGCAATAGACCTCAAATTCATAAAGTGGCCAAACGCCAAGAACACAAAGGCGTGCAACGGTCCTTACGACACATCTCCTAGTAAGCCAAAGAGGCATCGTCGGTACCTGGCCGTCGAGGCATCGCTTCGCAAGTACTTCGGATACGTTCTGAACACCTACATACCCGACCACGACAATCACTTCCACGTCGACAACGGCTGCCCGGCGGGTCTGGCAATCAATTGGGGGTCTTCACTGCGGCAGTACAAGTCGGTGGCGTACTTCATTCAGGACTGCTGCATAATGTTCAACAATGCCAGCATCACGTTGGACGGGATCTGGGGCTCTCAGACTGACAATGCTTTTGATGATCTTCTGGATGTGCTCAACCTGGACTGCACGGATCCGAAGAACAGCCTTAGCGATTACCGATTGTTCCTGGACTACGTCCAGATGCACGGTTTCAAGAACAAACTCGCCGGCTACTACACCTATAGCTGCGGCGGGCCGCTTTGACAGGTGGGTCGCAAATGAAAACACTCGGCGCGGTCGTCCTGATCACCCTGATGTCGGCATCCTGTGGTGACGACGGCACCGCAAACAACAGCTCCGACGTGCCGACTTCCACGACTACGACAATCATGCCGACTAGTTCGACGACGTCAGCGTCGACAACGACCGAGGCTCCAACCACGTCCACGGATCCGGGTGTCCGGGCACCCGACTGGCCCTTCAACGGACTGGTCGCTGGCGCCTGGAACTCGCCCGCCGTCGATTTCTACCTAATAGGAGGTCGGACCGCTGTTTCGTCGGTGAATCTTGAAGAGGGTCAGCTGGGTTGCGGCCTCGATCTAACAGCCACCGGCGACGGCGTCTACCTCGGCACCCATGTTGATGGGTGGCCCGAAGCCGAGTTCGTACCATGGGGAGGTCAACCTTCCGGAGTCGTCGAGAATCCAAGCGATGGAGCGACTTTGGAATCAACGATTGGCGAATGGGTGGCGTCGGTAGACGACACCCAAATCCCCAATCGTCTGACCTTCCACCACTCTGGGCAGCTGCTATTCGACGTGGCCGTCGCCGGACAGGAGGGTCGATTCGTCCAGATCCATGGGTTCGATGGTGCACACATCCTGCTCCGCGCTGAAGCTGATGAACCAGTTTGCGAGCGTGGCATCTTGGTATTGGTCGACCTGGAATCCGGTCGAACTTCCTGTGCGAAAGGGACCGGTCTAACGGCCGAATTGGTCGGGGAGGTCGCGCCGAAGCCCGAGATCGCCCCACTATCCGATCCACTGATTTCGGACTTTTCCGCGTGTCTAGTCAACGGCATCGTCGACTTGATTGATGCCGATTAGGCGGGACATCGCCGACTGATTCACGCCTGACCTGGATTCAGCAGACACGCAACCTAATCCCCGCAGTTCGTGCTGCGGGATCATCGGTCTCGGCGATAGCCAGGACCCCTGCCAAGCTGCTGGCACTCTTCGCCGGGTCGGCCATCGTGACCATCAGTTACACGTTCGCAATGATCGCCGCGCTCGACGCCTTCGGCGTAGATCTGCCAATCGCGACGGCGGCCCTCGTCTATTTGGTTGGCTCTGCTGTAGCGACCGCGGCGCCGACGCCTGGCGGACTCGGAGCTACCGAAGCAGCACTCGTTGCCGGCTACACAGCAGTTGGCGTCGACGGATCCGCTGCATTCGCAGCCGTGATGCTCTTCAGGCTCATCACATTCTGGCTTCCGATCCTCCCCGGCTGGTTCGCTCTCGTCAATCTCCAACGCACCGGGCGCCTGTGACCCGGCTGCGAACTATTCCCGTATGCCCGCGGCGGTATCGGTGATCACCCGATCCAACCCCGAAGCATGGGATCTCAACGCTGGGTGAGGTGGCCTGAACACGTCTGACAAGGCTCAAAACCCGCATGCTTTAGGGACCGATCGAGATCGGCTCGATCACTTGTTTAGCAGCGGCGATCTACTCCCCCTGTGGATCGCTGAGCCGTATGTGCCCTTGGCTGATCCCATGCGCGCGGTGCTTGCGGCCGGACCCAGGGTGCGGCTGACGATCTGTGTAACCCGCACAACCCGGTCGGCAGGCTGCGGTCCAAGGAGGATCTCCACTCGGTCGCCACCATCTGTTCCGAAAACGACATGGCGGTCATCGCCAACGAGATACACGCGGACCCTGGAATCATCCAGTGTCGTCAACAGTCCGATGTGAGCGTCTTCAACAGATCGCCTGACACGAGGCCGCTGGCCGTCACTGATGCTTGGTCGCCTCCGGAAGTGAAGACCCAGGCCGTGTCGCTTTGCGACGCACGCGCTGTCTCAGCGATCCGCAACACACTGGCGAGTCCTGTGACGCCGAGCGATTCCTCTTGGCACAATGCGGTCACTGCATCGCTCAGCATGCCGCGGGCAGCGATCTCAGTGAAGTCACTCGAATCAACGCTGATGCCGGTCTCGTAAGTATCGACACCCGCTTGACCACATGACGCCAATGCAAGCCCCACCGCGAACAGGAGGCCACTGAGAGTCAACTTGGTCCGGATCATCGTCAACACGGCTCGCTCATCTCGTTCGCCCTTCCGCGGTATGGCCTGATTCAATTTAGCCCAACCTGCGACATCGTGGCCTCGGTGACAGGTCGGATTCTCAGTGGATCGGTGCATATGGACGGCACTACTCTGAGTGGCGCGCATTCCTGGGAGGTCTGTAATAGGTCGAAGAGCGTTCTTTGTGGCATCCATGGTCACGGTCCTTCTGCTGCTGGTTCCTGTCGGTGCGGTCGCGGGGTTCCAAACGCCTGCCGCCTCCATCGATCCGACGTCGGCGGCCCCGGGAGATGAAATAACGATTCAGGTCAATGGCTTTGGGCCTGGCGAGTTCGTTACCGTGTCATTTGGTGGCGAAATAATCGCGTCGGACTTCACCGACGACGAAGGTTTTGTTGAACTGGTCGGCAACGTCCCTGAGACGATGCCGGTGGGTACGCACCCGATGGACATCGAAAGCGACTTCAACTCGGTGACCATCGATTACTCGGTGACGGCCCCGCCGACCACCACGACCACTTCCACGACTACGACTACGACTACGACTACGACTACGACTACGACTACGACTACCTCTACGACCTCTACGACCATTGGGGTTGCGCCACCGACAACTGTGGCAACCGTGGAAACGACCACAACGGTTGGCCAGGTGGCGCCACCGACCGAGCCCGCAGTTATTGAATCATCAACGACAGCCGGGCTGGTTGCCCCAGTCACGACGGTGGCGCCTGGCGGCTCGATAACGGGGACCACCATTGCTGCGGCGGCGGACCCAGGTGGCGGACTGTCCTTCGGGTGGCTGATCTTGATCGGCCTACTGATCCTCCTGCTGCTCATATACCTGTGGTGGCGAGGCATCTTCCTTGCCGGAGATGATCCGAAGAAGAAGCGGAAGAAGAAGCCGGGATGGAAGTACAAGAGATTCCCGCCTCGAGGGCCAGAGGATATCCGCACTGAAGAGGAGCAAGAGCGCCTCGAACGCGAACATGGCGGTCCTGAGGAACCTCAGGGCGGAACGGAAACCGGTCCGCCGGGGCCCTCGGTAGCAACTGGCGGCAGCGACGGCGGTGGAACAGTGCCGCCAGGAGTCCCGGTGCCGCCAGGGCGCACTCCGCCCCCGGACCCTGTCTGTGAGCACAAGCTCACAATCACAGGGGAAACGTCGGGCGATCCCGAGTTTGGGACGCCATTTAGCATCGACCGACAGTGGTTCGCCAAGGTTGAGGAAGCCCTCAATCGCATACAAGACATTGGCACGGACACGTTCCACTCAGACAACTTTCAGGAGGGCCTCCGCGAACTGGACAAGCCACAGCGCGACCTGGCCGTGGCTGGGTTCACGGGTTTTGTGCCTGGAAGGTCAGGGTTGTCAGGTGATGCGGACGCAAATGATGTTGCCGCAAAGGCCGCAGCCGCCGTCAACCAGCTGAAGTCCATCCAGCCGATCGAACTCGTGCTAAAACGGGACAAGCGGTTCCCCCGGGGATGGCGCGAGTCGAAACTCTCCGTAAATCTCTTCCCATGCCACCCGCCCGACGTTGCCGGCAAAGTGACGATTAGCGTCGTTGACGCCATCACCTCACGGCGCCAAGACGACACCGGGAAGACAGCCCACGTCACACTCGATGGCCAGGTCATCGAAGTCGAACCGAAGAACCCGACGTCGGTACCGAAGACAGGCAAGAAGGACCTCACGTGGGGTGCGGGCTGCTCGATTGATGGGACTATCGACCCAACCAGGGCATATGGCAGCGTCACGATTACTGCCACCTACCAATGTCAGCACCTCGTCACCCACACGGCGACCACAACATGGGCCGCCAACGGGGTTTGGGAGGACGAACTGCGTGACGCAGCTCGGGAAATCCATAGCGACAACGCGAGTTTGATCAGCGCTTCGGGAAGCATGACGGACGTGATAACCGGTGTACTGGACATGATCAACGAGATGATCGATAGCATCGGTGGTAGCGCGGGATCAGTGGGAGATCTCCTTCCGTCCGTGGCCAACATCGCCCCTGTCGTAGCGGGGTTGAGCTTCGAGTTGCTCGAGAACGCCATTGGCCTAACAAACTCGGCGTGCGGCACCTGGATGAAGGCCCAGCTGAAACTTGCAGCAGCTAAAAACGACGAGGCTCTTGCCTTGAATCTTCAAGAAGCCGAGGCCGCACCAGAGGACGGGTCCGGCAGTCCAGGCGCTCGCGAGAAAATGCATCGCAAGAACTAACGCAAACGCGATCGGCCGAGTCTTATGGTGCGCGAAGTTGTGCCGGCGAACCAGCATTCGCTACTGACTCTGGGCAACAGCGGATATCAGCTTGACCTCGACGGCGTTGCCGCCGCCACAGCCGAGGCGTCGACGCGCCTCGGACCGCTCAGGCGTTGTGATCCTTGGGTTCTACACCGGGCGGATCCCAAAAGAGCTAGTCACCCAGCCTGGCACCCAGGCCTCATCCCTATCCGAGCTCCCGACTTGATCGACTCCCACCTTCGTGCACATTGCTATGTCCGCGCCCAAAGCCAACAAAAGGGTCGATCGGCCCTTCCCAGATGCAAGCTCATGGCCCGATAGTGGGACCGACGGCGCCGGGTGCGTCGAGCCATCGGTGTCACGAAGAGGGACGCTACGGCATTCCCTGAGAGCGCTGAGCCAATTCCGGCACTCCCTTTTCCTGATGATCGGGGACACTCGCTTGACCCTGCGCCGAAGCCGGCTTGCGGCTGCCACAAAGAATCATTGAAGGCGGCCTCGGGCCGCCGAGAGGAGTTTGTTATGGCCAATCGCACAGGACTAGTTCTCGCCGGAGCGGCCGCGAGAGGCGCCTACGAGGCAGGCGCACTTTCAGAGCTGCTACCGGCTCTGGAGGCCCGAAACCAACGCCCGAAAGTGCTAGTGGGTACCAGCGCCGGAGCCTTGAATGCGGCCTTCTTGGCGAGTCGCGCCCACTTGGGACTCGACGTCGCAGCCAAGGAGCTCGTCGACCTCTGGAAGGAGACCGACCGCAAGGGGATGTTCAGATTCTCGATGCTCTCGATCCCCATGCTGGTCGGCCATGAGCTCGGCCTCAATGCACGCCCGAGCGGATTCCTCGACGTTGGTCCGCTCGAGGCAACACTCAACGAGGCAATCGGTGATTGGTCTGCGATTCGTCGCAACATCAACGATGGGCACATCGATGCTCTAGCGGTGGCGGCGACCGCGACGTCCAGCGGCCGTACCGTGGTCTTCGTCGAGGGTGGAATCCGACGTCGCAATGGCACGTACCGACTGCCGGAGAGCGATCACAAGAAGGGAATCGACTATGTGACGCCCTACAAGGGAATTGGAGCGTCTCATCTCATGGCGTCGTCGGCCGTACCAATGCTGTTTCCCCCGGTCGAGATCGCCATGTCCAAGAAGAGGTCCGAATGGTTCGTTGACGGCGGGCTCCGCCTGAACACACCCATTAAGCCGGCCATCGAACTCGGGGTGAATCGAGTGGCGATTGTGGCGACCGATCCGGCGACTCACACCGAACCCAGCGCCGATGAGCCAACGGTCGTCCCCGACATGGACGACCTATTCCTCCACTTGCTCCAGGCGGCGCTTGCCGATCCTCTCGTCGAGGATATGTGGAGGCTCGCCACTATCAACACGCTGCTTCAGAAGCCGACAGCCCGGAAGCGGCCCATCGACTACGTCTTCGTCGGACCTCAGCGGAGGGGAGAGCTAGGCGCCATCGCCGGTCAGGTCGCCAACGAACACGGCCTCGGCAAGCTCCGGTTCCTCAGTTGGCTGTTCGGCCGGCAAGGAACACAGGACCAGGAACTCCTCAGCTATTTGCTGTTCCACCCAGCGTTCTTCAGCGAGGCAATCCAGCGCGGCGCCACCGACGCCAAACACGAGTTGAGGAGGCTCAAGGCTGCCGGGCGAGAGTGGCGCACCAAGCCGATGCGAGTCAGTTAGCAGTCAAGCTAGAACGGCCGAGGCCACCAGGCCAAGTTGGTACCAACAGAGTCAAGAGGAGCCAGGTGCGGGCTTCCTGTGGCACCATTGCCACATGTTTGATCCACCTCAGCCGCGAGCTCTGGCCACCGATCGGGCTCGGCTCGACCAGTTGTTTGGCAGCGGCGATCTACTGCCGCTGTGGATTGCCGAACCGTACGTGGCGTTGGCAGATCCGATCCGCCAAGTGATCGAAACGCGGGCCGGCTCCGGTTGGTACGGATACGAGGCCAGACCCGGGACCGTGAAAGCTGCGTTTTGGGAGTGGATGGAGGCTCGGCACGGGTGGAACGGCGATGGTCTCTCCACGATCGTCAGTCCCAGCGTGGGTACATCAATCGGAGTCCTCATCGACCAACTCACCGATCCGGGCGACGGGGTGATCATCCAGCCACCAGTCTTCACTGACTTCAAACCGCTGATCACCGCGTCAGGTCGCACCGTGGTTCGCAATCCGCTGACACTCGGCGACGACGGGTACCAGTTCGACCTCGCCGGGCTTGCCGCCGCGGCAACCGAGCCTTCGACGCGCCTCATGATCCTCTGCAACCCTCACAACCCGGTCGGGAGGCTGTGGTCCAAGGAGGAACTCCGCTCCGTTGCAGCCACCTGTGCCAAAAACAATGTGGCGGTCATCGCGGACGAGATCCATGCCGACCTCACGTTGGGAACGAACACATTCGTCCCGTTCTCCGAGGCTGCCGTGGGCACCGGCGTGACATGGGCCGCCACCCACGGCCCCATCAAGACGTTCGGTCTCGCCGGCATCTGCGACACACTCTTGATCACAGACAACGAAGGGGTCGCCAGCCGCTTCAAGTCCGTGAGTAATCGCTTCCATCTGACCCGCAACAATGTCTTTGCGATCGCCGCCTTCGAGACGGCATATCGACAGGGTGCCGACTGGCTCGACGGCCTGCTTGGCCTGATTCAGTCGAACATCCACCGTCTGGCAGAAGGGCTCCCCGGCCCCATTCGTGTCATGCCGCATCAGGCGACATACCTGGCATGGCTCGACTTCCGGGAGCTGGGCCTCGACGTTCCCGAACTGGCGAGCTGGCTGGCGGCGGCCGGACTGGCCCTGAGCCCGGGTCACTGGTTCGGGAGGGAGGGCGCTGGATTCGCCCGAATGTCGATCGCCGTTGATGCGAGCGTGATCGATGAGGCCA
>JAAELU010000233.1 GCA_024226255.1 bacterium
ACGCCACCGCATCATGTCAACCGCTAGACGGGATCTCGATGGACCACAAAACCTCTACCGACTTCACCCTTCTCGCCGACAGGTCCTACATGGACGCACCGAAAGACAAGCGCGCCATGCCCGAGCCTGGGCTTCTCCAGAGCACGGCGACAAAACTCGCCGGTCTTGCTGCTGGGTTCTTCGCCGTATCTCATTTCGCCAAGGCGGCCATTGCCGGCGAACCCGTCCAGGCCGTAAACGGTGTGGGCCCTGCGATCGCTGCCGTCCTGGCGCTCTTCATGATCTGGAAGCGTTGGTACCGGGCCGACATCGTCCTTATCGTCGCCGTTGTTGCGTCGACTGCGCTGTTCAAATTCTCCGTTGAGGAGACTTCCGACCCAACTCTGGTCGCGGTTGCGTTGGTGGTCACTGCCGGGGCTCTACTCATGCCCGAATCGTGGAAGTGGCCATACGTGTGGCTCGGTGGGCTGCTCCTGTTGACAATGACCGCCTACTGGAACGGCATCTCGACCGAAACAGCGTGGACGGGAATGTCGGCGGCTCTGACCGGTGTGTCAATGATGATCCTGCTGCTCAAGCTTCGAGATGGATTGGCGGCCTCCAACCGCCGCTATCAGGTGCTGGTGGAGCGTCTCCCGGTACCGCTGATCGAACAGGACTGGTCCCGGTTACGCAGTTGGCTTGATGACAGACGCCGCGAGGGCGTCACCGACATCGGTGCCTACTTGGACTCTCACCCCGAAGAACTGATAGATGCGATGCGTCATATCCGCGTCCGTGGTGTCAACCCGGCGATCACAAGTTTGGTCGGCCACGGCGGCGTGAAGCAGGGCATCGACCAGGACGCTGCGTACGGGATCACTGTCGAATCGATGGCACCCTACGTCCGCCAGGAGATCATCGGTATCTGGGAGGGCACCGGCCCGTTGGCCGATGACTATTTGGTGGCCCGGAGCAACGGGACCGAGCTGTGGACCCGGCTCGAGGCGGCCGAGATCGAGGAAGGTTCGATCCCCGGGGTCGACCGGGTGATTGTGGCTACCGACGTGACCGAGTTGAAGGAGACCCAGGCCGAGCTTGGCGAACAGTTGCGCTCCAAGGACGAGTTCATCGCGGCAGTCAGCCACGAGCTGAGGACACCGCTCACATCCGTCCTGGGTTTCGCCGAACTGATGCAGCAGGATGTGGAGAGGCTAACCACTGGCCAGCACGACATGTTGGGGCAAATCGCCAGCCAGGCAGGCGAGATGGCTCATATTGTTGAGGATCTGCTGGTGGCCGCCCGCGCCGAAATCGGGTCGATCATCATCAAACCAGAGGCGTTCGCCTTGACCCCCGCGGTCGAACAGGCAGTGGCCGATGTCGATAGCGACTTCCCAATCCACACCAACGGTGAACTCATCGTCCGTGGCGATCGTGTCCGCACTATCCAGATCATCCGCAATCTGGCCACCAATGCCCACCGCTATGGCGGCGACCAGCGGTCTGCCCACGTGGGCCATGACGGCGGCTATGCAGTGGTGGAGGTGCGCGACAACGGTGCGGGAATTCCCCAGGAAGAACATGAGCGGGTCTTCGAGCCGTACACCCGAGCCCACGACCGTCCCGGGATGACCGCGTCGGTCGGTCTCGGCCTCACCGTGTCTCGCCAGCTGGCCGAGCTGATGGAAGGCACCGTTGACTACTCACGAGAGAGCGGTCTCAGCGTCTTCCGCCTGAAGGTTCCGCTGGCGGAGATGAGTTCGAGCAGCTGATCGATTTTGGCGCTGGCTCGGGACTTCGCCGTGAGACTAGAGAGGTGTATCAGGTGTATATATGGTGTACAGTGTGGGCATGGCACGAACGAATGTCGATCTGGACGAGCAACTCCTAGAGATCATCATGCGACGCTACGCAGTCCACACCAAGCGTGAAGCGGTGGACCTTGCACTGCGTCACCTAGCCGGGGCGCCGATGACGATCGCTGAGGCTCTTGACATGCGTGGGGCGCAGGCCATCGACAGTATCCCCGCCGATCAACGCCCGTGATTCTCGCCGACACATCGGCCTGGGTGGAATACGACCGTGCGACGGGCTCAGCCGCAGACCAGGCCATGACCTCGATCATTACCGAAGGCGGCCATCAACTAGCCGTCACCGAGCCCGTATTGATGGAGATCCTCGCCGGGGCGAAGGACGAGAAACGGCACTCCGACCTCGAGAGGTTGCTCAAGTCCTTTCAGTGGCTCAGCGCCGATCCGATCGCCGATTTCGACGGAGCCGCCAAGGTCTATCGCGCCTGCCGAGCCGGCGGCGTCACTCCCCGCGGTCTCATCGACTGCATGATTGCCAGCATCGCAATCAGAACCGGAGCCCAACTCCTTGCGGCCGACCGAGACTTCTCCGATATGGCCCGCATCTTGCCACTGCAACTGGTGTAGACCGTACGCAACCAGGGCTTGCCAGTTCCATCACCCATTAGTAAGCTTAAGTATCGCTAAATATCGTAGCTACCGGACAGGGGGCGTCTCAATGCACTACACGGGGGAAGCAGGAGCCAGGTCGAAGAGGTTTCTGCTGTTGCTGATCGCTGCCGGGTTGCTCGTGGTTGGCTGCTCCGGCACCACTG
>JAAELU010000234.1 GCA_024226255.1 bacterium
AGTCATACGGCGGATCTTCGACCGTCAACTTCTCGAATTTGGCGTAGTTCTTGTGGATCTTCCATGTGAAGTCGGAAAGCTGCCCTCCGGCGGCGCCCATAGCGCCGACCAGCATTGGAACCATCGTCATGGCGCGCGCAGTCTGGAAGCCCAGTTCCTGCTGGGCCATGTGATAAGCCATGATCCCAACCGGCCGGTAGGGAACCTCAACGCCGTCGACAACGATCGTCGAACCGATTTGGGCGTTCTCGCCGAACTCCTGGGCGACCTTGCGGATCTGCGCAGCCGACAATCCAGTGATGTCTGCCGCCCATTCGGGTGTGTATTGCTCGATGTGCTCCTTGAAGAGCTGGAACCCCGTCTTGACGGTCCCGCCATCGAGTTGGAACTCGCCCTCGAGCGCTGGCAGATCAACCGAGCCAAACGGTACGGCGCTATTTGTTGCCGAGTCCCATACGAGGCCTACGTCTTCAGCCTCGTCGCCTTCTCCGACCGTGACCTTTGCGGTCATGCCATCGGCCTTCACGAGGAACGGTGCATTGGTATAGGTGGTCAAGTAGGGACGGTCCAGATAATCCAAATGGATCAGCTCACGACACAATGCCAACGCCATTGCCAGATCGGTTGCGGGCTTAATCGGCAACCATGTATCGGCGAACGGTCCGGCACTCCGCAGCCGGGGATCGAGATGGGTGATCTTCATGCCACGGTCGCGGGCCTTCACCATGTGGCGAGGCCACGTCAGCCAGCAGAACTTGTTGCCGCCGGCGTTCGTGATGTTCCAACCCCACGAGAGCAGGTAGTTGCAGTAGCGGAAGTCCGGGTGGAGCACTGCGTGTGTACCGATGGTGTATTCGAGCGCTCGATATCCCGCGTCCGAGCAGAAGGCCCCGTGCCCCAACTTCGACGATCCAATCGCCTTGACGAATGCATCGTCGTAGAAGTCCTTGGCTTTGCTTCGACCCTTCTGCCAGAGAACCTTCTTGGGATCCCGAGCCCGCACCTCGTTGACGGTCTCAGCGACAAGGTCAAGGGCTTCATCCCAAGTAGCGCGGCGCCATTCACCGGATACGCCTTTCTCGTTGGTACGAACCAACGGCCACTTCACTCGATTCGGGTCATAGAGCGCCTGAATCTGAGCGTGACCCTTGGGACACAACGTCCCGACGTTGCGTGGGTTTGTCGGATTCCCTTCGAACTTGACGACCCGCCCGTCGATGCGGCGAGCGATCATTCCACAATCCTGTTTCCCGATCCAGCAGGTCGTCGCGACGAAGTCCTCAACTCCGGTGACTTCCGGCCCTTGGGCGGCCGCAACACCGTTGAAGCTCCCGAATAGGAACTTGTCGGCAACTAGGGCCGTACCGGCCACCGCCGCGGAGCCTTTCACAAAGGTACGGCGACTGAGATCTGGCATGACTACTCCTCCTCACTCGACGGAGCGTTCGCGGCCAATCGCATCAGTCTCATCCCGCTGACCTCCAGTCAGAGCGTGCTTACCGATCGAATTGCACGGCACACCTGGCAGATGTGACGTGCGACCTTCTTTATCGTTATTGGACCAGAGGTACGCAGGAGCCGGTAGCGGGGGAATCCCTCGACTGCGTAGGTGAACGCCCTCTCAAACTGGAGCGATCCTTGTAGGGGAATCCCCTGACAAGCTGCCTCGAGCAAGCAGTCTCCTAGTTGAGAATCCCAACCTCGAGCGCAAACCTGACGAGCTCGGCCCGGGTGCCCAGCCCAAGCTTCCTCATGAGGCGAGATTTGTAGGTCTCAATGGTCTTGACGCTGAGAAACATCAGTTCGGCGATTTCGCTGTTGCTGTGTCCCAGCGCCACGAGCCGGAAGACTTCGGACTCGCGCTCACTGAGAGAATGGAGTCGATCCCGCTTCTCGCCGCCGATTCCGAACTCGTCCCGGGTCGGATCTGGATCCGAACCTTCTCCGGCCAGCACCACGGCGTGGTGAGGGTGCAGGAAAACGCCTCCGTCCTGGACGGTTCGAATCGCCGTGAGCAACTCGTCGCCGGCGGCTTGCTTCAGAACGTAGCCGGACCCTCCCGAGGCGAGAACCTGCCGCAAGTACACGGCGTCGTCAAGCATCGTCAGAACCAGGACCTTCGTGGCGGGACACAGCTCAGTGATTTGTGCAAGTGCTTCGAGTCCATTGCAGTGAGGCATGTTGATGTCGAGGAGAATGACATCTGGTTCGAGTTCGACGGCACGCCCCACGCAGTCGACTCCATCTTGAGCTTCACCGACTACCTCAATATCCGGCTCTGCCTCGAGCAAGGCCCTGAGCCCGGCCCGCAGCACAGTGTGGTCGTCGGCTATGACAATCCGGATGGGATTCACACCGGCACCTCGACAAATACACTCGTTCCGTCACGGCCGCTCTCGATGGTCACCTTGCCACCTATCAGTTCGGCTCTCTCCTGCATGCCGTGGATTCCAACGCTGCGGCCCTTCCTTCGAGCCGCGACGGGATCAAACCCTTGACCGTTGTCCTCGATGATCGCCTTGACCAGCCCGTTGCGCCGCGTCACCAACACGCTCAGTTGGCCTGCCGAGCTGTGCCGAGCCGCGTTGGTCATACCTTCTTGCACGATCCGATAGAGGTTAGTTTCAGCAGTCGGCGGCAGCCTGCCCGGAAGGTCCACATGGAGATCGACCGACAGCTGCGGGTGCAGGACCTCGAAGTCCTGGGCGTAACGATCGAGCGCGGCCGCCAGGCCCAGATCGTCGAGGGCGCTGGGCCGGAGCTCACGCCCCAGCTGACGAACCTGGTCCAGCGTTTCCTCGGCGAGCGCCTGCAGTTCCTCCCTCTTGGCGATGACGGCCTCATCGGTACTCGACTTGGTGAGAACGGCCATGCCCACCATCAGCGAACTCAGGCCCTGGCCGACCCCGTCGTGAAGTTCGCGCGCGATACGTTTCCGTTCCTCTTCCTGGGCGTCGATCAGCTGCTCGAGTAATCGGGTCCGAGCCGCTTCGTTGTCTGCGATCGTGTCCCGGTTCGCCTCCAAGTCCCGCACCATCCGGTTGAAAGCCACGCCAAGTGAACCGATTTCATCGTCGGCCCAATGCGTGGCGCGGGCCGAAAGATCGCCGGCCCCAACATCACGAGTCGTCTTCACCAAATCCAGAATCGGTCTCGTGAGCAGCCACGTCAGAAGGCTCGCAGCCGCCACGCCCGCCAAGCCCACAAAGACGGTTGTGATGAGCATTTGGGTGGTTATGCCTGTAATCACACCCGAAAGTCGGTCTTCACTCAGGCCCAGCCGAACCGCGCCAACTCGCCCGTCCAGTATCGGGGCCTGAAAGTCGTGGACGAGTCCCTCGTCCGTCTCCAGCCGGAGGTATCCGCTGGCCGCCAGATCGCCCGAAGGGTTGATTTCCAGGAGAGCGGTAGGAAATCCGGCGTCGCCAAATGTGTGTGCAACAACACGACCGTCAGAGTTGAGAACGAAGGCGTACGTCGCATCGGGATGGTTCGCCACGGTGTCGTCCAGGAGTTCGAACACTCCGTATGTGTCGTTCAGGAGAATCGGATCACTCGTTCGAGCGGCGAGATCACTGACCACGGACTGGCCCCGATTGTCGAGTTCGTTCATGAGGACGCCGGTCATCACGGTACGAACCTGCCAGGTGACCACAAGGCCGAGGACGGTTGTCAACGCCAGAACGATCCCGAGGATCTTGGTTCGCACGCTGAAACCACCGGCGCCCCGCCGAATCCGGTCGAGCCATCCATCGAATCGTGCCCGAGCGTCAGTCGAAACGGCCTCAGAGGATCGAGCGTTCATGAGTCAATGCCCGTAGCCTCGACAAGCAACCGGACGCTGTCGTATTCGTCGTCGCTGCCAATCACGAATCGATCCACACCAATCTCGGCCAGGATCGCCATGCCGGCCGAGCTCTCTGTCAGACCAAGAAGGAGACGCTCCAACTCGTGTCGCAGATCGACCGACAGTCCTGAGGGCACGACAACCGGCGGGATCCCGAATGGAGGAGACCGATGAATCACCCGGACTCGATCCCTCAAGCCGGCATCGCGAGCAAAGGCGTGGTCGAGAACGAGACTGTCTACCGCCGCTCCGTCGGCAACTCCATCGGCGACGGCCTCGATCGCTTTGTCATGGCTGTATGTGAAGAAGCTTGACGAGAAGAACGTCGCGGGTGTGTGGCCGTGCTGCTCGACTAGATAGGTGGGGTACACGCGTCCCGTATTGCTGATCGGGTCGGTGAATGCAAACGCTCCGCCCCGCAAGTCAGTGAAGGCAACGGCGGAACTCGCCACCGGAACAATGACCGACGAGTAATAGACCCGCTCAGAATTCACTTCTGGAACCACAAGGAGTTCCATCTCGCCACGGTCGGACGCGGCAACGTACGCGCTTGTACAAACGAAGGCCAGATCAACCGATCCGGCAGCGATCAGATCGTTGACCTCAACGTACGTACGACGCTGAACAAGTTCCACCGGCCGCCCGAGATGATCGCCTATGTAGCGGGCCAAGCCGGCGTAGTTGTCGATGTTGCCCTCCGGCGACAGCACCGCGGCAACTGCCATACGCAGCGGTTGGATCTCGGTAGCGGCCGCATGCAGAGCCTGTCGCTGAGTCAGGTCGACATACGGAACCGTGTTCGCAACCCTGCCACATGCGCTGACAAGCAGAGCAGTAGTCAGCCAGAGAGTCATGACAGCCGTCGTATACCGGGCACTGAGTCGGCGGCGCCCAGCCGACGCGGGAATCGAGATCGCGCGCCCCTTGCGCACATAGGACCGGGCCAATCCCGCAGCGCCTGCTGATCGAAAGCCGGTGTACGTCTCCGGCAGGTAGTCGGTCATGTGATCGCTCTTCCTCCGGTGACATGACACATTTCATCACCGCCATGGCGAGCCCGTCTCGGCGACCCACGACGGCGGCAATCCGGCTCCAACCCTTTGACCTTCTCAGGGATGCGGGATTCGAGCTAGGGCCGAGCGACCCTGGGCGCCAGGACCACACGATTGTCGTGAAGGCGACGGCGGGCACCGCATGTGACGGGCGCCGGCGGATCGCCTACTCGCGTTGGCCCCGGCGATCCGCAAACGCTGTTGCGATTTTGTTCCGCATCATCGGTGACCGCGACCGCCCCGACCGAGCAGCCAACCGAAAGCAGCGCCCGTTAGAAACGAACGGCTCGCCGAGATCTGCTCCGGCATAGCGTCGCCGTCCCGCTCGGGTCGAACGAATCCCTGAGCGAGCTGCAGCCGTTCACGTTCGGTTGGCTGCATAACGTCCCCGTAACGGAGGTAGTCGGTGTAGACCTTCGTGACTTCTGCCCCATACAAGTAGACAAACCACATCAAGTTGAAGAAGAACAGCAGAATCGCGATTCCGCCCAGCGCGCCAAGCGTTCCTGTTGTCCCCGCCGTATTGAGATACAGGCCGACCCCGAAGGCTGCGGTCAACCCAATCAGCGCCGTGGTTGCGCCGCCTCGCATCGCGGCCCGTCATGGGATCTTGATCGCGGTCAGAACCTGGAAGGTGAACCCGGTAACGAGCATCAACATGACAATCGAGGAAATCGGGATACCGAATCCGAGCAGAGTGGCGAACCAACCGGGGTCATCGGGCAGCAGATCGATGAGCCAATTGATGCTGGCGACGGCCACCACCGGGGTCAGCACCAGGACGGCCAAGCCGACGGCTGAGGCGATCCCAATGAAACGCCGAATCAACCAGCCAACAGCTCCTTCCCGGCGTCTCTCCTCCGGGACGTGAAAGATGATTCCGAGAACGGCCTGGACCTGCTGAAAGATGCCGGCGGCAGCGAATGCGGACAGTGCGATTCCGATCGACAGTGTGCCGTCGCGCTGGGATTGTGCGGTCTGCAACAGCGACTCGAGAGTCTTCCCAAAGTCGACTCCGGCCACATCGGTGGCGCGAGCAACAACATCGTTCAGCGCGTCGGGGTCACCAAAGATGTAGCCGGCTACCGCGGCAGCGAGAAAGAGCAGCGGCACCAACGAGAAGAGCGTGTAATAGCTGAGTGCGGCGCCGAGCCGGGGGCCACCATCGTCGAGAAACTCCTTGCCGGAAGCCACGAGGATCCTGGCAACGCGACTGCCGGCTGTGTGCGCCATGCTCGCGATCGCAGGCTCGCTGGACATTTCCCGACCCCTATCCACTTTGCGCGGATTCCTTCCGCTGGTCGCAGCGTATCTGCCCGTCGATCCATAGCGCCAGGTGAGCCGGACGACTCACCGTCCGCGGCTGACGCCTGGCTCGCCCCGGCGAGGCGGATCCACTTGCCGCCGATCGATCTAACGTGACTCTCGGCCGCTGCTGCATCCCGACCGGGACAACCACCATGTCAATGAGATCCTCCATAGAGCCGCTCCGGGTTCGACACTTCCGGGCGCTGTGGACCGCCGCCATTTTCTCCAATGTCGGGTCGTTCCTGCAGGCAGTCGCTGCCTCATGGGCGATGCTCGAGCTCACCGGCTCGCCGCTGTGGGTCGGCCTGATGGCAGCGTCGGCGACTCTGCCGCTACTGTTTCTGGCACTGCCGGCGGGCGCGCTGGCCGACCTCTTCGACCGGCGCCGCATCCTGCTCATCGCCCAAACGATCATGGGCGGTGCCGCCGTCGCGATGGCGATGTTCTGGTACTTCGACGTAATCACCCCTGGCATCCTGCTCGCCCTCGGGCTGGCCCTCGGGGTGGGCCTGGCGCTCAACATGCCGGCCTGGCAGGCCATGGTGCCCGACCTCGTGCCCCGGGGCATGGTCGCCGACGCGGTCGCCCTCAACTCGGTCGCGTTCAATGTCGCTCGCGCCGTGGGCCCGGCCCTCGGCGGGATCATCGTGGCGACCGCCGGTCCCGGCCTTGCCTTCACCCTGAACGCCATCTCCTACCTGGGAGTCATCGCCGTCGTCTTCACATTCCGCCCGGCTTCCCAGGGCGATCTTGGAGACGAGACTGTCGGCGGCGCCATCGCGGTGGGCCTGCGCTATGCCCGATACACGCCGCCGTTCCGCAAGCTGCTCGGTATCGCTGCCGGATTCGCCATCACCAGTGCGGTCGTCCAGTCGCTTCTCCCCAACATCACCGTCGACACTCTCCGGGCCGGAGCGACAACGTACGGCTACCTACTCGGTGCGATGGGTGCCGGGGCGCTGGTCGGCGCATTCTCCCGGCGACTCGGGCTCGAACGGCTTGGCGCCCGCATGGTGCCGGTCTCCGTAGCAGTGTTCGGAGTCGCCGGGCTGACCGTCGGGCTATCAAGAACAGTGCTACTGACGGGTGCCGCCCTCGTCGTTGCCGGAGTCTTCTGGGTGTGGTCGTTGGCCACGCTCAATGCGACCGTGCAATTGATGGCTCCCCAGTGGGTCCGCGGCCGGGCGATGAGCCTCTACACACTTGCGTTCGTCGGTTTCCTGCCGCTGGGCTCGATAATCGGCGGAGCTATCGGAGACATCACGAGCGCAGCCAACTCGGTCGCATTCATGTCGGTTGGCACGATCGTCCTCGGAGTCATCTTCGCCCGGATCGGGATCCCAGCCCTCGGCGAGGGTGCTCCTTCGGCACCGCCGGAGGACTGGGTCATGCAGCCCCACGCCGATCACCTGGTCGGAGGGCCGGTGATGGTGGTCAACACCTGGGTGATTCGCCACGCCGAGCTCGAAGACTTCCTCTCGGCGATGAACGAGCTGCGCCAGGTCCGGCTCCGCACCGGCGCGTACGAATGGACGCTGTATCGCAATGCCGAGGATCCTCACCGCATGTCCGAGTTCATGTTGTTGAATTCGTGGGCCGATCACATCCGCCAGCACCACCGCATCGATGCCGCCGCCGTGGACGTGATTCGTCGTGTGAGCACGTTCGATCGGTCTGGGGGCCCCAAGACCCGCCATCTCGTCGCAGTGCCGGTCGATACCGACGAACTGCCCGCATGGGAAGAGTTGTTGGCAGTCCACGACGAGCTGCACGCCAGCGACGGCTCGATTCCTCTCGATGCCGACGATCCGGTGCGCACCACCGCCGAGTCCTGAGCGACAGACTGCCCGCCGACGAAATGGCGCAGGACGTTTGCCCCTACCAGGCACCGTCACCGGGTGATAGATCTGGCAAGGTGCTGCAGGGGATTCCTCGAGCCAACCCGGCTGGGGCTGCACTCAATAGCGTGCTCGTGAGTGAGCACACTCATGGCGGGCGCGCACGAGAGGAAGGGTCTCTCATGCGTAGAGGTCTTGTATTCATCTCCGTAATCCTGGCCATGGTGTTCACAGCACTTGGGCCGGCAGGCGCCAAACCACCACCGGACACAGTCACGATCCTCGCACCGTTCTCCGCTGAGTCCGCAGAAGGTCAGGCTTTCGTGGCCGAGCTCGACGGATTCATGGCCCACAAGAACTTCGTCATCGACATCGACGCCTACGGCGGGAACGACGACCTGTTCGATCGGATCTATGGCGAGGATCCGCCCGACATAATCATCTCGCCGCAGCCGGGAACAATCCGAGAGCTGGCATCGGAACTCGTCGACATGGGCGAGTTCGTCAATCCGAAGTCGCTGCGACGTGACTTCGGTGATTTCCTAATCGACGCCGCCATGGTCGACGGAACGGTCTATGGGGCGCCTATCAAGGCGGCCCTGAAGACGCTGGTGTGGTACCGGCCCGACATGTTCGCCGCCGGCGGGTATGCGATCCCACAGAGCTTCGACGAGCTGGTGGCGCTCAGCAATCAAATGGTCGCTTACGGAGACACACCATGGTGCAACTACATGGAGTCGGGTTTTGCGACTGGATGGCTGGGAACCGACTGGATCGAGGACCTGCTCCTCGGAGCCGAGGGCCCGAATGTATACGACGAGTGGGTCAGCCACGACGTGCTATTCCAGGATCCGCGGGTGCAGAACGCATTCGAACGGTTCCAGCAGATGATGGATACGCCGGGGTATGTATTCAATCGGAGCCTCATCACGTCTGAGGTGTTCACCGAGAATGTCTTCCCGCTCGGCTTCGGGGACTGCTTCATGCACAAGCAGGCCACCTTCCTGGCGCCCTTCTTCGAGATCGCCGGCTTCGATCTCGGCGACTTTGCCACTTTCCGGTTCCCGTCGGTCTCCGAGGAATTCGCCGACTCCGCGATGGGCGGTGGCGACTACGTGGCGGCACTTGCGGACAACCAGCGGGTGCGCCAAGTGATGCGGTTCATGGTCAGTAAGCGATTCGGGAAGTACGCCATTGCGGATGGTCCCGGCTGGATACTGCCGAACCTGCGCTTCAACACGGCACATTACGCCGATGGGTTCACTCAGGAGTGGGCTGAGATCGTTCGGGCGGCCATCGCCACCGACACCTTCCGGTTCGACGCCTCCGACCTGATGCCGCCGGAGATCGGAGCCGACCTCTTCTGGACCGGCGTCACCGACATACTGGACGGAGTCAAGACAATTCCCGAGGTGCTATTCGAGATCGACGCGGCATGGCCTAGCTGAACCAATTCGCCCTCAGGACAACCACTGCGGCCCGGGCTCACTCGGGTCGCAGTCGGTTGAGCATCGGGTCAGGCTCGTCCCAGCTCATCTATGAGGGTGGCCACCAGGCCGGTCCAGCCGGTCTGGTGTGACGCTCCAAGCCCTTCGCCGGTGTCGGCGTTGAAGTACTCGTGGAACAAGATCAGATCCCGCCACTGCGGATCATCCTGAAGCCGCTGGCGGTCGCCGTTGAACGGTCGCCTCCCGGATTTGTCGGGAACGAACAGCGACACGAGGCGACGAGCCAACTCATCGGCAACCTGGCGCAGCGTGACCTCGTTGCCCGAGCCTGTCGGAAGCTCGACGGTGAACTCGTCCCCGTAGTAGCTGTGGTATTCCCGCAGAGCCTCGATGATGAGGTAGTTGAGCGGGAACCAGATGGGCCCCCGCCAGTTCGAGTTGCCACCGAACATTGGCGTGGCCGACTCCCCCGGCTCGTAGGAGATGGTGAAATCCATGTCGGCTATCGAGACCGCGAAGGGATGATCCTGGTGGTACTTCGACAGGGATCGAATTCCGAACGGCGACAGGAACTCACCGCTATCAAGCAGGTAGCCCAACACTGAGCGCAGCTTGTGTTCGTCAAGAATCGACATCAGTACCCGTTCGCCAACCCCGTGACGTTCCACGGAGGCAATCTTGTCCGCCAGGTGGGGACGATGGCGCGAGAACCACTTCATCCGGCTCCGGAATTGCGGATTGGACGCCAACAGCTCGGGCTCGATGACTTCGACTCCGAGAAGTGAGATCAACCCAACCAGCGAACGGACCTTCAGCGGCACGACCCGACCGTCGGGCAGGTGTACAACGTCGTAGAAGAATCCATCCTCTTCATCCCACAGGCTGTGGTCAGACGCGTTCATCGCCTTGGCGATGGCGAGGAAGTGCTCATAGAACTTGGTGGCGATGTCCTGATAGGCCGGGCGTATCAGAGCAAGCTCCAACGCCAGTCGCAACATGCCGAGCGTGGCGAAAGCCATCCATGCGGTGCCGTCGGATTGATCGATGTGGCCGCCGCCGGGCACTTCCTTCGAACGGTCGAACAGGCCGATGTTGTCCAGGCCCAAGAAGCCACCCTGGAACACGTTGTTGCCGCCCTCGTCCTTGCGGTTCACCCACCAGGTGAAGGTCAGCAGCAATTTGTGGAACATCGCCTCGAGGAACACGTCGTCGGTCTCGCCACCTCGCCAGCGACGGTCGAGTTCGAACACCCGGCGGGCCGCCCATCCGAAGACGGGAGGGTTCACATTGCCGAACTCCCATTCGTACGCCGGCGGCTGGCCGTTGGGATGCATGTACCACTCGCGGGTCATCAGGCGGAGATTGTCCTTCGCAAACGAGGGATCAATCAGGCCGAATGGCAGGCAGTGAAACGCGGTGTCCCAGGCTGCGAACCATGGGTACTCCCAAGGATCCGGCATCGAAAGCACATCGTGTGCGTTGAAATGGCGCCACTGAGAGTTGCGTGCTTTGAGGCGCTCCGCCGGCGGCACAGGGCCCGCCGGATCACCGTCCAACCATTGCTCCACGTCATAGGAGTAGACCTGCTTTCCCCAGATCATCCCCGCCAGGGCGGCGCGTTGGACCTGGCGCTCCTGGGGTGAGGCGTTCGCCGGGTGCACGGTGTCGTAAAACGCGTCCGACTCGAGGCGGCGGGTGGCCACGATCTGCGCGACGTCGGCGAAAGGATCTTCCAAGGAGGTAGCCGACAGCCGCAGCGTTATCGTGCTCGACTCGCCGGACGCCAGCTCGAGCCGGTACCAGGCCGCCGCCTTGGTTCCAGTCCGGTTGGGGTTGACCGCGGCCGCCTCGTTGTTGATCAAACGGCGGTGGAATGCGTCCTTGGTGTATCGAGGCGTGTCGGCGTCGCCAAAGAGCAAGCCACTGTTTGTCTCGTTGTTGGTGACCCACAGGTCGCGAGCTTCGGCGGCGTACCAGTGATAGGTGCCGAGCCGGGAATGCTGTGCCTTGGCCGTGATCCAGCCATCCGCCAGGTGGGCCAGATCGATGCGGGGCCGCTCCGGAACGTCGTCCATCGGACCCTCGGGGTAGCCCCAAGCCCAGGTGTTGCGAAACCACAGCGTGGGAAGCAGATCTAGGCGGGCCGCCTCCGGCCCTCGATTGGTCGCGGTGATCCGGATCACGATGTCGTCGGTGCCCGCCTTGGCGTACTCGACGTCAACATCGAAGAACCGGCCGTAGTCGAAAATGCCGGTGTCGACTAGCTCGTATTCCGGATCGTGGCCAGAGCGGCGAGCGCTCTCCTCGCGCAATTCGTCGTACGGGAACCGGGCCTGGGGATACCTGTAGCGCATGGCGAAGTAGCTGTGACTCGGAGTGGCATCCAGATACCAGTAGGCCTCCTTGACATCTTCGCCGTGGTTACCTTCGTGGTTGTCGAGGCCAAATAGCCTCTCTTTGAGGATCGGGTCCTGCCCGTTCCACATCGCCAGAGCGAAACACATGTACTGGTTGGCATCGCACATTCCGGCCAGCCCGTCCTCGTTCCACCGAAACACGCGGGCCGGGGCGACGTCGTGCGGGAAGTAGCCCCATGCATCACCGTCTGCGCTGTAGTCCTCGCGCACAGTGCCCCAGGCCCGTTCGGATAGAAAGGGCCCCCATTGGTCCCAGTCGGCGGCGTCCGCGGCCAGGCGCAGATGTTCAGGAGTCGACATGGCCGGCATGATGCCATGGCCACGCCACTGTGGGATCACGCAGAGGCGGTCGTGGCCACCTCGACGATGGGCTCCAGTTGGATCTCCGACGACATTGAGCGGCTCACCAGGCAGACATGCTCAGCCTTGTCGAGAAGGCGCCGCGCCTTGGCCACTTTGTCTTCACTCGACACCAGAACTCGGGGGCGCAGTGTCACCTTGTCGAAGTTGTAGAGCCGGTCGTCACCCCGCTGCAGATGTCCCGAAGGGTTGTCCGAATACGCGAGCACTTCGAGTCCCGAAGCCTCGGCGATCGAGCGGAACGTCGTCATCAGGCAAACCGAGACGGACGCCACAAAGAGGTGCTCGGGGCTCCACACGCCCGCCGGTCCGCCGAACTGTGGCGGTGACGCCACGTCAATATCCGGCAGACCATCGAGGCCGGCGCGCATTGTCCCGGTCTTCAGGCCCGTGTTGTCGAGTTCCAGGTAATAGTCATGAGATTCAATCAATTGTTTGCCTCCTACACACATTGATGCACGAGGTGGCTTTTGGTCGCGCGGTCAGTTGTATTCTTTGCGTGATGGCTACCGAGGAAGTCCTCTGGGCTTATGCCGAAGATCTGAAGCAGTACGCCAAGTACGTGTGCTGCACGCCCGAAAACGCTGAGGATGTTGCCCAGAACACGTTGCTCAAGGCGGCGGAACACATCGCCCAATTCCGCGGCGAATCGTCTCTGCGTACCTGGCTGCACACCATTGCGACCAACGAATGCCGGATGATTCAGCGCCGCCGTCAACCCGATTCGCTTGATTCTGTCTACGAGGAAATTGCATCCGGAGCACGATCCGATCAATCGGATGTCGATATGGCTGATCCCGAAGAGTTGGCCCTCGAAGCCGAGACCCGTCGCGAGATCGTTGTCGCCCTCGATCGGCTCCCCGAGAACTACCGCCGGGTTCTGCTTCTCAAGGACGGCTGTGGCCTACGTTCGGCGGAGGTCGCCGACATTCTCGATACCACTGTGCCCGCCGTGAAGTCGCTGCTCTTCCGCGCACGCCGCTCACTGCGCGAGTCATTCGAAGCCGCCTAAGCAGCCGACAAGAAACTGCGCGCCCTTTTGCCTCCTTGGTGCATCTATGTAGTGAAGGGTATTTGTGAAAGTTTTCACAAGAGCTACGGGAGGCTGGACACGGAGATCGACAGAATTGCCCAGAGGCTGCCATGGCGCGGCCTAGTGGGGCGCCCGATGTGAACCGGTGGGCTCGCGCTTGTAGCTCTGACTCTTCCTAGTGAGCCCACCGGTTTCTTAACGTCCGCAGTCGTGCCCCTGCTCCTCGTGGACCTGCCTCGTCGGTTAATCTCTCCCGGCCCGCCCCTATCTCTCGACGCTGGGACCGCCGCCATGACATCGCTCAGCTTCGAGGCAGCGGCGCTAGGAGCGGCGCTCATGTGGGCCTTCGGCGGGCTCATCGCAGCCGGACCGTCGATCGCGCTCGGCGGGCCCCGATTCACCCGGTTGCGGATGTATTGGGTGGCGTTTGCCCTAGCCGCCATCGCCACCTTCATCGGCGACTGGTCCACCCTGGGAACACGCGAACTGCTGTTGCTGGCCGGCTCCGGAATGGTTGGCTTGGCACTCGGCGACGTTGCTCTCTTCACGGCCTTCTCCCGGTTGGGGCCGCGGCGCACCGGCATCCTGTTTGCCGCCAATGCCCCAATGGCGGCAGCGTTGAGTGCCGCCATCTTCGGCGAGAGGTTCTCGCTGCCCGCCCTCATTGGGTCGGGCTTGGTCATGCTCGGCGTCACATTGGCGATCGCATTCGGAAATCGTCCCGGCCAGACCCATCACTGGGAAGAGGTGCGGGGCAACCTCTGGGTGGGCGTTGGGTTTGGCCTCCTGGCAGCCGCCGGCCAGGCGGTCGGTGTCCTGCTGGCGGATCCAGCGTTCGAAAACGGCCTCGATCCGTGGGCCGGAGCTGCCGTCCGAGCCATCGTCGGCCTCGCCGCCCTCATCGCCCTCCGCGGCTATTTCGAGAAGCGAGCCCGAGTGCCCCGGCCGGCCCGCATCGGCTGGAAGCTGTGGGGCATCATCATCATCTCGGGCACAATCGCCATGGTGTTCGGAAAGACGCTGGTGTTGATCGCTCTGAGCAACGGCGACCCCGGAATCGTCAGCGTGCTCATATCAACCGCGCCGGCGCTGCAACTTCCACTGATTTGGGCGGTTACCAAGGAACGCCCGGCGGCCGGAGCATGGGCGGGGGCGCTGCTGGCTTCCGTCGGCACCGCAATGATCGTGGTCTGAGGCGGTCCCTCCCGTTCTTGCGTACATACAGGCACATGTCGGCCGTCATCTACGCACGAACCTGGGCCCCGACAATCTCTCGCCTCCTCACCGTTCTGGCGTACACACACGCCAATGGCGGCCGCCATCTACGCAAGAATGGAGGGTCCAGCAGGCCCAGGAACCAGAGAGCCGCGGAACAGGCGGTTAGACGATTGGGAACACGATCTCGGTCACCCTGTCAGCCATAACGACCTCGTCAGGATCGCTGAGGTAGACCTCTCGAGGCGCATCTCGCTGCTCGGCATTCTCAGCAACCCACTGTTCGAGGATGGCGAAAGTCTTCGGGATGTCCTTGTAGGACCCTTGATGAACCAGCACCGCCTCGCGGCCAGCCGAAAGAGAGCTCATCTCGATGCCCTCTATCTGGACTCGCCCGTCTACCTCGAACCCAACCTCGATATCGGTCTCCTCTCTCGTGAAGGAGTGGTAGCGAGCGTAGGGAGCGCTCAGCACTCTCGTTCCGGAATCTACGAGCTGATCGCGCAGTACGGATGCTCCAAGGCCAATGGCATGTCCGATCTCTCGTAGCGGGATCAGCTGCCGCCGCGCCGCAGTCAATCGCTCGGGATAGTCACGAATCTCGGGAGCCATTGCGCAAAGCTAGCGCCCGGTCGGCCACGATCAGACAGCGGTCCCCGGAACGAGCTCCTGGATCTCTCTGCAGACCCTGTGCGGCTCTTCGATCAGATCCCACCACGTGTAGCGGAGCACGGTCCAACCCATCGTGGCAGCCAAGTTCTGTTTGGCGCGGTCCCGACGGAAAGTGATGCGGTCGAGATGGTGCGCCTCGCTGTCCAGCTCAATCAGAACCTGGGCGTCGGGATAGGCGAAATCTGTTCTGCAGATGAAGGAACCCTCATCGGAAGTCAACACGAATTGGGGGGCTGGTTGGCGAAGCCCGAAATCGGCGAGCAACTCTCTGAACCGATCCTCCAGGGCGCTCTCCGTTGCTGTGTCCCAGCGGCGGCGGGCGACAAGAAGAGGCCGGATGACACCCACACCGCGGCGACCCCGGCGCCCTACGCGCCTAACGAACGCCTCAACCTCTCCAAGCGTGAACAGATCGTGCCGGATGCCTTCCTCGAGAGCTCGCTCGACAATCCACCGGTTCGACGCCCCGAGGTCGACCACCGTCCGGGCCGCAGAGGTGACAGGAATCCCGTCCAGCTCAACTACGTCGTCAGCGACAAGATCGGTCGATTCGTGGACGGCGAGCTTCGGGCGGTGCACCCGATCCCAACGGGTGGTGACCACGTCAATCTTCCTGACACCACGATTAGTCAGCCCCCACATCTCAGCCGCGGTCTGATGTGACGCTGCTGCCAGGGCCGGAAACGATGCCACCGCAGCTGCGATGCGGCGATGTATGGACTCGGGAGCTCCCGCAATTGCGTATACACCCGGCTGGAGCCGAAGGTAGCGACCGGCGGCCGCCCGATTTGCGACGGATCTCTGCGGAACTCCCGCATCCTGTGCCTGCACCAGGGTGAAGACCCCATGCCGGCGGGCCGCCTCTTGGCCGAGCACTCTATGAGCGTGGTTTTCTGTCATCCCATCAACATGGATGCCACCACCGACAGAAACGCGCCCTCCCCATTCCGGCGTACATACACGCCAATAGCGGCCGCCAGCTACGCAAGAACGGGAAGAACAGGAGAGGTGCGTCAGCTCGTGCGGAGTGCTTCTGTTGGTGAGAGGCGGGAAGCCCGCAGCGCTGGATACAGCCCGGCGATGGCGCCGATCAGGATCGCCGCCGTTAAGCCGCCGGCCCATGCCAGCGTCGGCACCAGGATCGCCCAACCTTGGGAACTGGCGTAGATCGCGGTTACTCCGACGCCGAGCAATACCCCGCCGACACCGCCGATGATCGCCAGCAACAGGGCCTCGCCGAGAAACTGGACCGCGACGTGGCGCCGCGTTGCCCCCAGCGCTCGACGGAGGCCGATCTCGGCGCGGCGTTCCAGAACGCTGATGACCATGACGTTGGCGATGCCAACGCCGCCGACCAGCAGCGCAACCGCACCCAGGCCGAGGAACAGCGTCGTGAACGCGTCGCTGGCGGCCTCACGAGCTTCGAGTGCGTCGGACGGCCTCGAGACCTCGATCTCCTCAGGATTCTGCGGGTTGGCCGAGGCCGGCAACACGTCCATCACGCTATCGACGAACTGGGGGTTGGTTCGGACGTAGATGGATCCAGCTACCGCGTCATGGTCGAGGAACGTCTCGGACGCATTGACTCCGATCAGAGCCGCTCGATCCAGGTTCGGCGACAGCTCGAACTCCTGTAGGACGCCGATCACGGCAAACCACTGATCGCCGAGCCAGACGAGGGGTTGATCGTCTACGTCTCTGATACCCAGCCGCTCGGCGGCGACCGATCCCAGCACCGCCGTCGGATAGTCGGCAGTCGCTTCACTCAGAAAGTCGCCGTCGGCCAGCCGGCCTCCCAGCGTCTCGAGCAGATTCACATCGACCGCCTGCACCGAGATGCCACTCGTCTGACCCGACGGGATGAAGTCGCTCTTGTAGACGCTGGCGTCCACAGCGGAGATTGTGCTGGTGGCCTCGACCGGGCCGATGCGCGCCACCATCCCGGCAGCTTCCTCCGGTAGCTGGCCGGATCCGGCACCAATGCCCTGGCCCGCCTGCACGGTGAGCAGGTTGGTGCCCAGACGATCGAGCTGGGCCAACAGATCCCACTTGCTCGACTCGGATAGCCCAAGCACGGAAACCATGGCGGCGATGCCGATCATGATGCCGACGGCCGACAGCGCGGCGCGCGTCTTGCGGGTTCGCAGTCCAACGCTGGCGGTTCGCCCCAGGTCACCGAAGTGAAGCCGGCTCGGAGCGAGATCCGTCTTCGCCATCAGTGGTCGCCGTTCTGGAGGTCAGACTCGATCAAGCCGTCCCGCAGCGACACTGTCCGCGGGAACCGCTTGGCGATGTCCCGGTTGTGGGTGATCACGACGATCGATGCCCCCTCGTCGTGGAGCTCTTCGATCAGCTCGACGATCGAATCGGACGTCTTGGTGTCGAGGTTTCCGGTTGGCTCATCTGCCAGAACGATTGCCGGGCGCCCGACCAGGGCACGGGCGATGGCAACCCGCTGCTTCTCGCCACCGGACAACTTGGTGGCGGTGTGCATCAGGCGGGAGCCGAGACCGACCCGAACCAGAGCATGAGCGGCCATCTCCCTCCGGTCATACAGGGCCATTCCGGTGTAGAGCAATCCGTCGGCGACATTGTCCAGCGCGGTGTAGCCGTTGAGCAAGTGGAACTGCTGGAAAACAAACCCGATGTGACGAGCCCGCAGCGAGGACAACTCTCGATCACTCAGCGAGCTCACGCTGTGGCCGGCCACGATCACGTCTCCGGTCGTCGGGCGATCAAGGGTTCCCATGACGTGGAGGAGCGTGGACTTTCCCGAGCCAGATGGCCCGACAACGCCCAGCAACTCACCCTCACCGACATCGAGGCTCACCCCGGCCAGCGCGTGCACCGGCGGCTCCGTTGGATAGACCATGGTGACGTCCTGTATCGACAGGACCAGACCCGGGGGCGCCGACGGCGAGCCCGGTTCCAGAGCAGTTGTCGTCACGGCACTACCACCAGCATGCCCGGCGCCACCTGAGTGTCGGAAACTTCGACGAGGCCATCTGCGTAAAAGCCGGGTTCGACGGCCACCAGAACCGTTGCGCCATCGTTCTGCTGCACCTCAACCGCGTATCCGCCTTCGGCGAGCGCCACGAGCGCCGACACGGGTACCGCGACCACGCCGCTCACCGAGTCGGACACAACATCTACGTCAACAGGCGCCTCGTCGAGACCGGCGGCCGCCGAGTTGTCGTCAAGCGAGATAACAACTTCGAATATGGCGTTGCCCTGCTGATCGAACGTGGCGATCGTTGCCACGCTGTCGACCGTGCCGGCAACCTCGACGTCGCCCGGGAGTACGACAACCACACTGTCGCCGGCATCGACGAGCCCTTGGTCATCGGCCGATAGGTCGACCTTCACAACGATGTCGGCGGCGGTAATACCCAAGACAGGCGAGCCGTTGCCGATAGTGGCGCCGATTGAGGAGAGTTGATCGCTGATGCGCAACGCATCCGCAGAGAAGTACACCTCACCGAGATTCACAATGCCGTCGGTCTCGGCTCCGATGGCCTCCTGCCAAGCGATCACAGAATCTCGAGTGTCGATCGTGAACGTGTCGTCGACGGTCAGCCCCTCACCGAAACCGAGCGCTACAAGTGCAGCTTCGAGCTGGGCGACGTCGACACCTGCCGAGAGAGCCTCGGTGGCCAACACCACGGCGGGCTGCGACGCACTGACCTGGGTCCCGACCTGCGTGACGCTGGTCACAATTGAGGGCCCGGGGATGTAGAACACCTCACCTAGGTTGACAATCCCGTCGTCGTCGGCGCCAATGTCCTCCTGCCAGTCCTCGACAGCATTCTCAGTCGCATTGGTGTACTCGTCGTCGACGGTGAACCCGGTATAGCCGAGAGCCGACAACGCGGCCTCGAGTTGGGCTACGTCGAGACCGGTCATGTTTGTCGACAGGTCCTGCATCGTTCTATATGCCGGGGTGTCGCCGTAGAGCGCAATCACAGGTTCGCCGTTGATCTCGAAGATGACGTCACCCTGATCGACAACGTCACCGATCTCAGGAGCCGCGGTGATAGTGCCGTTGATCCCGGCGACAACGTCCGCCGTGCCCGAGGTCAGAGCAATATCGCGATATGGAGGAGCCGCCCCGGACAGGAGCACGACAGGGTCACCCTCGACGCGGTAGAGAACGTCGCCGTTGTCAATGACGTCGCCGGCCGAAGCAACAAAGGTGAGGACCCCTGACTTCAGCGAGCTGATCGGCTCCTCAGCAACCCGACCGAGAGTGCCTTCGAGAGTATCGACCTCGACAAGGTCGGCGGTGACCACCTCGGCGGTATTGACCGCCTCTGGGATAACTTCATCGTCCGTCGAGGACCCTCTGGTGGTTAGCCCAATGGCCACTGCGCCGAATACGACGACACCGAGGAGAACCCACGGCCACCGTCGGCGCTGTTTGCGCCCAATGGCGGCGTCGATTTCCGCCGCCGACCAGGTGGTACTGGCCGCTACTTCCGATTTCGGTTCTGTGTCCATTTCACCGTTGCGTTGCGGGCTTTGGGAGCCGTCAGTTTCGATACGTTGCACGATACCCACTCCCCCTAGTTGTCCTGGCCCCCGCCGCGACCACCGCCGGGACCGCCGCCCCGAGCGAAGCCGGGCAGTGTGTCCTGACACGCCTCAGCCGCGGCCACGAACGCCGGGTCCTCCCGATCGATGCCACCGAATGGTCCTCCGCCCCCGCCTTGACCGGGGATGCCGCTGAAGTCCGGGTCGTCAATCTGGTAACCGTTGTCCCGCACACATGCTGCAAACTCGAGGAGCTGATCCTCGATCTCGGTGCGGTCGGTGTCACGGAACCCAAGAGCAACGCCATCGAGCAACTCACCACACTGCTCCCGAGCAGCTCGGAACACATCACGATCGAAGTTGTTCGAGTCACCCCCAGCGGCTCCGGCCCCAGTGTTGGGACGCGCTATCCGCAGGTTGCCCTCGGAGTCGACAGTCGGGTCATCGATGTCGACGCCGGCATCGCGTAGGCACGCCGTAAAGGCCAGCAGGGCCTCTTCCTCGCTCATTGCGGACACCGTGGTGTCGACCGCGCCGTCAAGTTGGACAGTGCCGTCGAGGCTGGCCACGCCGTCGTCGGCATCGGCGCTTCCGCCGCAGGCCGTAGCGACGAGAGCCATCACGGCCACGAAAAGCATGATCCTTTTCATCGGTTGACAATCTCCTTGGGTTGGCAGTCCTCTGCCTATAACCAGTATTGAAATGCACCAGCCTTAGAGCTGAGTAAGAAGGCCGTATCAAGTATCACGTATCAAGTACAGAAGGGTGGTGCCGCTCTCCTAGCCTGAACGGCTATGGCCAGCATTGAGATCGAAACGTTAGAGCAGCTCGATGCACACCTTGGCGCCGGGCACCCGATGGGCAATGTCGTGGTCCAGGGTCTCGATCTCTCGTCCTACGCCGGGACCCTCGACAGAGTCGACTTGTCGGGAACCGTCTTCCTGGGTACCCAACTGGCGCAGTCGACGTACGAACATGCATGCGCCACCGGAGCGGTGGTATTTCGGCCACCGCTCGAGACACCGTTTTCGCCATACCGATCCCGGTTGTATTCAGCGGAGGAGCTCTTTGGAGCTTTCGATCCCCGCGATTCCACCACCTACGCCAGCACGCTCGACGAACGCGTGTATCAGTACACCCGGCGGCCGGAAGTGCGTGGCGACATCTTGCATTCACTCGCCTGTCGGTTGCATGACCACGCCATCACCGACGCCCTCGACGAGAAGATTGCCGGCCGAG
>JAAELU010000235.1 GCA_024226255.1 bacterium
AACCCCCCGAAATCGCCCTAGACACGGGACGCATAGGGACAGGACGGGACCAGATTGGATGAACGTGCCCAGGTTTAGGTCCTGGTAGGCACATGCCTGTGGGGGTTCGAGTCCCTTCGCCCGCACCATATGTGAGGATATGGGCGGGTCCTTCATGGCAGTTGCTGGGCCCACAGCATGAGATCGGCTCTTGGCTCAGAACTCGACCGGTTGAGACAACCCAGCCCAGAAGTGGCCGGTAATCCGAGGTTGACCATCGATCATCTCGACAACGTAGGTCGCTATACCAATGCCAACCGTCGGTTCTTCGACCCACACTTCCTCGAAGGCAACAAACCAGGGGCCGTCACCCGATACAACGACCTCATCGCCTCGAGTCACCGTCCAATCGTGTCCTTCTACGCCAAGCCTGACGACTTCTGTGGGATCGTCCTCCCGGATAATCTCCCGGAGCCTCGTGCCGTCGCTGGCGTTGCCGGTCCCGATGTACCAGTACTCGTTGACCAGGAGGTCGTTGGTCACCGTGGCCAGGAACGCATCACCGTCATTCGCTGCCCACGATGCAAGGTAATCATCGATCGTCTGCTCAACGTCCGGGGGAATGACTGATTGGATCGCAGCAGCAGTCGTCGGTGCCGGAGTGGTGGTGGTCGCTGCTGCGGTTGTCGTCGGGGAGAGTGTCGCGTCCGCAGCTTCGTCACCCGAATCGTTGCACGCGCCCAACATCACAACCAGAGTGAATGGGATCAGCCAACGGAGGGCTAATGGTCGCCTCATCAGGACTCCTCATCGTCGTAGCGGGCCGTCACCCGTACCGTACGCCCCATTTCGGAGCTCGACCACCCACAATCAGTCTGGAGAGATCACCCGTCCATAACCGGCAATGCCCGCGTCTCTCCGATACTGCCGACGGGAAACCCGGATCGGTCCACAGCTTCGGCACGACGCTCCACGGCTCACAGTTCATCACCACCACTCACTGCAACCCGATTGCAGCCCAACACGCTGGGACAGAACGGGACTAGATGGGACGAAGCGTCCCAGGTTTAGGTCCTGGTGAGCTATTGCTCGTGGAGGTTCGAGTCCCTTCGCCCGCACCATCACAGAGTTCGCCTACGACTCCTGGTCGGGCTCCAGCGCACCCAAGGCGAAGGCAACGCTCTCATCGATGCTCATGGCTCCACCTTCGGCCCAGGCCGCGTCGTAGGCGTCATGGCCGAGAGCGGTGCGGAGCTTGGCGCGGTGTTTGCGCAACTGTTGCTGATCGGGGATGGGCAAGGCCAAACGGCAACGAGAACGGACTGTCTGTTCTGCGGCGTATAGTCGGCATGCAGTGTTGCTGTCGCCGGTGTCGGTACAGACGGCGGCGAGAGCGAACAGCACATCTGCGGTTTCCTCGACGGAGCGATTAGCAACCGCGACTAGGGCCTTGAGGAGGGTAACGATCCCGCTCTCAGTTTGCCCAACGGCGATCTGGATAAGGCCATCCAGCCGCAAAGCGCGCCCGCTGCCCCAAATCTCCCCGAAGAGGGGCATGGAATCCCGGTGATAGGCGACGGCGCGGTTGATGTCCCCCAATCGGAGTTCCATCTCAGCGAGAGTTGCCAGATGGGCCGCGATCCAGCGCTGGTTGCCTAGTTCGGTATCCAGCGCGAGCGCGTTGAGATGGCAGGTCCGAGACTGTTCGAGGTCACCGCGAAACCTCGCGACTCCACCCAGTGTGTGGTAGGCAGCCGCTTGGCGGCTTCGCACACCCAACTCCTGCGAGCGGGCCAATGCCTTCCGGGAAGCGGCCTCTGCTTCCTCGATCGATGCGCCCGTTTCGTCCTCGATGTCCAAGAGCGACGCCGCCAGGTTGGCGTAGCAATCAATGACCTGCGGATGGTCGATCCTGTCGAGAACCTCCGACGCCTGCATCGTGTAATCGAATCCCTGGACGCCTCCCGTTGCGCTTCCCATTCGAAGCAGTGCGTGGCCGATAGCGAAGTCGTCACCGAGTCCTTCAGCCACCTTCAGTGCTTCACCGGCAAGTGAGATCGCGCCCGCGTCGTTTGCATAGCAGTACTCAACGAAGGCCGCATGGGCGAGCAGGATAACGAGTTCCCGCGATGGGCACTTGCGGGCCTGCTCGAGGATCGGGTCGAGAAAGCGTTTCTCGGTGGCGACCCGTCCAGTTCCATGCCAGAAGCGGGTCAGATACGCCGCAACGTCGGTCGCTAGGTTCGATTCACCGGAGTGGAGCGCCCAGGTGATTGCTGCTGTGTGATTGGGCTCCTCTCGGGCACACGTGCGGGACCATTCGAGTTCGTCGGGGCCGTACATACCATCGAAGGCTCGTTGGGCGAGGTCCCGGAAATACACCGCGTGGCGATATCGCAGACGCTCGGCCTCACCGGCGGTCTTGAGACACTGTGCGGCGTACTGTCGCACCGGGTCCAGCATCTCGAATCGATCGGTTTCCCGGTATGCCACAACCAGCGAGACGTCGACGAGGCGAGCAAGCAAATCAAACACTGCGTGAGTCGGGAGGGTCTCGTTCGCACAGACCAGTTCGGCTGCCTCCAGGGTGGCACCACCTCGGAACACCGCAAGCCGTCGGAACAGTATCTGCTCAATGGGTTCGAGTAACTCGTGGCTCCAGTCGAGAACAGCTCTTAGCGAACCGTGCGGTGACTCACCCCTCCGGCTTCGAGCAAGCAGCGTCATCTGGTCATCCAGATGCTGGCCGATCTGGTTAAGGGAAAGCGCACCCAGACGAGCAGCAGCTAGCTCAACTGCAAGCGGGATACCGGCGACCCGGCGGCAGATCCGACTGACAGGGTCGACGTTTCCCGACGTCACCGCGAACCGGGGCTGCACAAGACCGGCCCGGTCCTCGAAGAGGCGAACAGCGTCGGCCCCAACCCCATCTGTTTCGAGAAGGGGCACCTCAATCCGGCTTTCGCCGACCACCTCAAGAGGTTCCCGGCTGGTGGCTATGACCCGGAGCCTGGGAGCGGCGCTGAGCAGAGACTGAATGAGTCCGGCTACTTCGTCGATATGACGCTCGCACCCATCAAAGACCAATAGCAGCTCACGTCCGGAGAGGTAGTCGCCGAGTTGGTCGATGAGACCCTCGGGCGTCTGTATATGAACGCCGAGGATGTGAGCAAGCCGTTCCGGGATGAGGTCTGCATGGGCAACGTCCGAGGTGACTACAAACCAGACGCCATCGGAGTAGTCGCCGATCAGCGTGCGGGCAAGCTCGACCGCCAGGCTCGTCTTACCGACACCACCCACACCCGTCAGAGTGACCAGACGGTGGCTGCCGACCAATTGCCGAATCTCTTCAATATCACGATCGCGACCGATGAAGCTGCTGAGCCGCTCAGGAAGGTTGTGGCGACGAACCGGGCGACGTACCCCTGATAGGAGCGGGTCCTGCATCAGCACCTGCTCCTCAACCGCCCGCAGCTCCTCTGATGGTTCAATGCCGACCTCAGCAAGCGCCTCCCGAGCATGCTGATACGCCCGCAACGCCTCAGCCTGACGACCACTCCGATACAAAGCCGTCATCAACTGCCCCCATAGCCGCTCACGTAGCGGATGCTGCCCCACCAAGGCTTCAAGCTCGCCAACCAGATCGACATGACGACCCGACGCCAAATCAGCGTCAAGACGATCCTCCACCACCGCCAGGCGCAGTTCCTCCAACCGAACAATCTCTCCACGCGCAAACGACTCATAGGCAAAATCGACCAACGGCTCCCCCCGCCACATCGATAGCGCGTCCACCAACACCCGTGCCGCCCGCTCCGGCTCGGCAGCGATCAGCCCCCGACCCTCACCAGCCGCCGCCTCAAACCGACACACATCGATCGCCTCGGGAGCAACCTCCAACAGATACCCATGTGACCGGGTCACCACGTGAACCGCAGCATCCCCCAACGCCGACCGCAACTTCGAGAGGTGATAACGGACAGTGCTCTGCACCGACTCGGGCGGACTCTCCCCCCACAACTCATCAGCAATCCGATCCACCGACACAACCTCATTGGCATGGATAGTCAACAAGGCCAAAATCGAACGCTGTCGAGGCGAATCCAGAACGAGCTGCTCTGATCCTTCCCAAACCTCCAGCGGTCCCAGAATCCGAACGTCCACAGCAGCCCCCTAGCGAACACCTTCAAACTACCTCCGATCAACGTCGAACACCACACCCCCACTGCAACCCGATTGCAACCCAACACCCTGGTAGGGGACGGGACTAGATGGGACGAAGCCCCTCGATAACCCGCCAAATGGCCCGAGAAACCGGACTCCTTGGTACAGGACGGGACCGGACGGGATGAACAGTCCCAGGTTTAGGTCCTGGTGAGCTATTGCTCGTGGGGGTTCGAGTCCCTTCGCCCGCACCAATCCCGACAGCCCTGCCTTGGCTCTAGACGCATGACGGCGTGTCCTCCAAACTGTTCAGAGAAGACCGGTGTTAATTCTGAGGCCCCGAATCGCCCCTGTAGGGGTAGACGCAAAGAGGGTCCATGGCACAGCCGCTATCGCCTCGTCTCACAGATCCAGTAGCCGACACCCGGGCTGTTCCCTTCGCCGATTCGGACGATTGGGTGGAGGCGGTGTATCGACAGCATTCAGCGAAGATGTGGCGAGCACTGCTGGCCTATTCGGGGGATCCAGATGTTGCGAGCGATGCGGTAGCCGAGGCGTTTGCCCAAGCGTTGCGGCGTGGCAGCGCCATCCATCATGTTGAGCGGTGGGTGTGGCGAGCGTCGTTCCGCATAGCCGATGGGGAGTTGAAGGCGCGTCGCCGGCTCGTCGCCGAGGTCGACGCGTCTATCGATAGTCCCTGCCAGGGGTTCGAATTCCAGGATGCCCTGATGCAGGTTTCGCCGAAGCAACGCGCTTCGCTTTTCCTGTTCTACTACGCCGGGTATCCGCCAGGTGAGATCGCCAACATGATCGGATCCACACAGTCGGCTGTTCGCGTTCATCTGTTCCGAGGCCGCAAACGACTCGCAGAGATCCTCACCGGAGGCCGCGATGATTGATCTACACGAACGCTTCAAGGAGTACGACCAAGTGCCCGTGCCCGAGCTCTGGGACCGGATTGCCGAAACCGCCAGCACTGCACCGGATGCTCCACGTCGCAAGCAACGCCGTCTTCTCATTGCCGTCGCAGCTGCTGCTGTCGTGCTACTCATCGTTGGTGGACCCCTGTTGCTGATCACCTCCCGAGACTCGACAACCCTGACTGCGTCTTCGGTTGCCTTGGAGAGCCTGGAATGGTCCCGCATCGCTCATGATGAAGCCGTTTTCGGTGGCGAAGACGGCGCACAAATGGCGAGCGTCACCGCGGGCGGGCCGGGCTACGTCGCCGTCGGCGTCACCGGCGATGGAGTTGGAGACGGCATGGGGGCTCGGAACGCCGCCGTGTGGACCTCGCCCGACGGCATCGCCTGGACCCGCGTACCTCATGATGAAGCCGTGTTCGGCGGAGAAGGTGACCAGGAGATGGTGAGCGTGACCGCCGGCGGCCCCGGTCTAGTGGCGGTCGGCTATCGGTTCGATGAGCCGGATCGATCGGGTGTGTACCCCGGAGTGTGGACTTCCGTAGACGGGATCACTTGGTCTGCCGTACCGCTCCAGGAGGAGGATGGAGATATGGCCAGCGTTGCCACCGGGGGGCCGGGCTTGGTCGCCGTTGGCCAGGAGGGGTGGAGTGCCGCAGTGTGGACCTCCCCCGACGGCACCACCTGGACGCGGGTTCCGCACGACCCGGCGGTCTTTGGCGCCGGTCTTGTTGGGAATGACTTGTGGGCGCCGCAAACATCAATGCGTGATGTCATCGTCGGCGGCCCGGGTCTGATCGCGGTCGGCGAAGAAGGCATCTGGGGAGGATCCGAGGACGGGACTGAGTATGAATCGACAGGAATCGCGGTCGTGTGGACCTCGCCCGACGGGGTCACTTGGACTCGAATTGCCCACGACGAAGCAGTATTCGGTGGGGAGGGATTTCAGAAAATGTCAAGTGTGGCGCTGGGTGGCACCGGCCTTGTCGCTGTTGGTGAGTTCGAACTCAACGACACGGGTCGAGCATTGGTGTGGAACTCGGCAGATGGATACACCTGGACACGTGTCCCCTACGACGAGGCTGTCTTCGGCCCCGACCCAAGCCTCGATGCCGACCGGCCCATGACCGACGTCGCAACCATTGATTCAGGGCTGGTTGCGGTTGGCACTGGAACCTGGTTCTCCCCCGACGGATCCACGTGGACACGAATCGCTGATCACCTGCTCGATGGATTCCGCGAGATCATCGTTGGAGGACCGGGCCTCATTGCAGTGGGCGGCAGCGAAACCGAGGATGGCCGGGCGGTCGCTGCAGTATCTATCGCTTCGCTCGAGAACTAGCACGGTCTGGAGGACACGATGAGACGACTAGCTGTGGCCTTGGCCTTAGGAGCACTTCTTGTTGCCTGTGGCGGTGACGCCAACGATGCTGATCTACAGCCGGAGATTGTCGATCAGTGGGCTGACGCATTCCTCGATGGCGATCCCGATGCGGTTGCGGCTCTGTTCACCGAGGATGGGACATACGAGGAGCGCGGACCTTCTCAGGTGTTTGAAGGCC
>JAAELU010000236.1 GCA_024226255.1 bacterium
CGGCCTCACAACCGCGACCGTCACGATCGCGATCGTTCACAACCAGCCGCCGATTGCGGCACCGGACTTCGTTCGGCTCGAGACCTACCATCCGATGGTGATCGACGTCCTTGCCAACGACACCGATCCGGAGGCCGACAAACTCACAGTTCAGCGTGTCATCGCCGCCAACATCACAGGTCGATTGGAAATCAACGGCGACTCCACAATCACGTACTTCCCACGTTCGGGCTTTGAGGGTCGCGAGGAGTTCTCATACGTTGCTGTGGATTCGCTCAGCAATGCCGCCATTGGAGTCGTTACGATCGACGTCCCAACCGAGGTGAGCGCCGTTGCGACCGGCATCTCGGAGGGCCTCCGCACCAACGAGCTCACTTTTGTCTCTCCGGCGTCGGACGTTGCGATCGCCTCGGTCAGCCTCGAGCTAGGTCAGGTCACGTTGCTCACCGAAGCGTTCTTTCAGAGTATTGAAGCTCTGCGTGTCCCGCTGGCGTTCCTGCTCTTCTCCGTTTTGGCAGTCATCGTGCTCGGTGGCTTCACTGAGATTCCGGTGATCCTGGCCGGACGTCGCCGCAAGTACTGGGCGGTAGTCCGAATGAACCGGGAGAACACCCTGCCGGTGCGTTCGGTGCCAAGCTACGACGCGGACATCATCTATCGCTACTCGGCAACAGCCACCGGCCTCATCTCCGTCGACAAGCCCGAAGGATCATTCCTGCCGGTGGACTCGCCGCGCGGGGTCGGCTACATCGATACTGCCTATCTGACGGCCGCGACGGACCTGGACCACTTCGTCGAAGATCCGCGGCCGGCCATGATCATTCGCCAATTGGCGGCAGCACTCGACACCGGAGATGACATACGCCGCTTCATAAGCCCCCGCGGCCTACTCGTGGCCATCGCCGACAAGCCGCTACTGATCTCAACCAACCACCTCATCGGCAAACTGCACCGCACAGTGTCGGCGTCGGAAACGGCGACGGTGGCGCTACAGATCGACCTGTTCGAGGAACTCCGCCAAGCGCTCCTCGACCTCGCCCAAATCACTCCGAGTATGGCGCACTCCCAATCAGCGCTGATCCCAACCGAACTATGGAACTTCCCCTACCTCGCAATCCCCGCCCCCGGTCACAGCCCCTGGCTC
>JAAELU010000237.1 GCA_024226255.1 bacterium
CGCGATCGTTGAAGACGTCATCATCGCCGAATCCGCACGATGGGGCGACTCCAAGGTCAGCAACCCTCGTGACAAGGAAGACTGGGATGCGGCGGTCGCCTCACTGACCTCGACCATCAACGGCCGCACCTCCACCTTCCTTGGCCACTTGCGCACCGCGAACCTCTATCCGGAACTCGACGCGCCGATCTTCAGCCAACACGGTGGCCAGATCGCGGGCGGGACGACCATCAACGTCACCGCCCCGGCCGACGCCACCCACATCTACTACTTCTTTGGCTCCGGCGACAGCGATCCAGAGGACTGGGGAGACGACCTCGACCCGCGCGAACTGGGCGGCGCTGTGAAATCAGGGGCTGGTTCGATCATCATCAGCGTAGCTGGTTCCTACCTGCTACCGGTGCCGATCAACAACCCCGGCTGGATGCAGGCGCGCAGTTACAATAGCAGCACTTCCGAGTGGAGTGCCATGACCACCGCTTTCTTCACCACCGCACCCGCGGCGGGAGGATCCAGCATTGTCATCAGCGAGGTCCATTACCACCCGACCAATCCTACCACCGCCGAACTGTTGATCGACCCAACCTTCGACCAGGACGACTTCGAGTTCATTGAGGTGATGAACATCTCCGGTGTCACCGTCGATCTCGGTGGAGCGGCGTTTGTGTTGACGCCCATCGGCGACCATCTCGAGGGCGTCGAGGTGGTCTTCCCGTCCGGCACGCTGATCGGCCCCGGCGAGCGGCTCCTGATAGTAGCCAACACCGCCGCCTTCAACGCCCGTTATCCCGGCGTGTCCGCTTCGAAGATTGTCGGCGACTACTCCGGACGCCTGAACAACACCGGCGAGTGGATCACCCTGCAGGCCGCCGACGGCACCATCATCGACAGCTTCCGCTACAACGATCTCGCGCCGTGGCCCGTGAACGCGGACGGCTTGGGGCCGTCGCTCGCGCTCGTCGACCCCGGAAGCGACCCCGCCCCCTCGCTCGCCGCTAGCTGGATGAACAGCATCGACGACGGCGGCTCACCTGGAGAGCAGGAGGGCACCCCCTTCGCTGGCAACGCCAACGACGACCTCGACGCAGATGGTGGAGTAGCCTTGTTGGAATACTTCGTCGGATCCTCAGACACCGTGCCATCGCTTGAACACCTGATGACGCTCGGCATCGAGACGATCGGCATCGATCAATACGCCAGCATCACCTACCGCTCCGACCCGCACGCGGTTGATGCGACCGGAACCATCCAGATCTCGACTGACCTTGACATCTGGAGTTCGGACCTCGCGGATATCGTGTTCGTACGCTCCGGGACCGACACCGACGGCACGCCCACCCTCACTTACCGGTCCGCATTCACGCTGGACGCAGAATCAAGCCTCTTCTTCCGGCTACGAGTCGAGATTCCCTGATTACCCGCCAGTTCCAGACACAAGCCCAACCCGGTGTTCCCGGGTATGTTCAGCCCCCCATCCAATGATGCAACGCATCATCACCCCCCCCTCCCGCCCGATCCTTGAGCCCAGACCAAGACACTCGAGGAGCAAGCTGGGGTGAACGCAATCAGGTTGTCCAACATCAGCAACTTCGGTGATTCCTATTATGAATACGTGTGGTACGCGATACCGCAACGAGCCTGAGTCATCCACAATCAACACTATCAATCCTCGCCGCGCCATGATCCCCAAAGCTCCGCAGCATCCGATCACCATGAACTCCAGGACCTTCAGCCCCCCGATCTCGACTCGCCTCGTTACGGGCC
>JAAELU010000238.1 GCA_024226255.1 bacterium
CGTGTACACCCAGGACCGGTCGGCAAACCAGGAGTCCAGCGTGTTGTCGAGGAAGATCTCGGCCTCCTCTGGTTTCCCTCGCTCCCACAATCCGAAGGCGCGGCGTTCCTCGCTGACCAGCGCATAGAAGGTGTAGACGACGCCGGGTCGAGGGGTAATGGGTTGACTCAGCTGGGCTCCGCCTCCGGAGGGACCGCCCTGGAGAGTGAACTCGTAGCCGCCGGTAGACCGTCCAATTCGCAGTCCTATAGCACCGAACAACTGGGTGGTGTCCTCGAACATAATCGAGCCGATGTCCGGCTCCAGCCATTCGAACGACATGACGGTCGCATTGCCCGGCCCGAGGCCGACCCTCTTCAGAAATGCCGCCGCTTGAACCGCGAGGTACTGGTCGCTGGCCCGCGAATCCGGCCCGCCGGCGGACCATCCCGACTCGGCCAATCCCCCCTCGAATGGGTCCATGACAGCAGCAGGTCCGGACGGCAGGGCGTCGGGCAACTCCACTTGTACCGTCGTCGTGGGTTCCTCGGGCGAGATCACTTCGAGTATCCCCCATCCCGCAGCAGCCGCTACGACCGCCACCAGTATGCCGATGACTAGTCGGCGCAACCACCTGCGCTTCTGCTTGCGCCGGACGGGCACATCCCTGACTTCGGCTTCGACTGCTTGATCCTCTTCGATCATCGCTGTGGGTTGGAGTCGCCGCGACGGCAATCGTTGTGCCGGGGCTGGTTGCCTATTGGTGGCTGCCCAAGGTCGAGCCATACCGCTTCGTCACTCCCGATGCGCCTGCACTGGGACGTTTCCTTGTCGCTCTCGGATTGCTCAGCATCATCCTCGCTTCTTTATCGCGGTCACTGCGTTCCTGTCGATTGTGATCCGCCGCCGCGGCGTCGTGGTCGCGATAGTTGCCTGGCTTCTGCTGATGTTGCGGACGTCGATACTCCCCTATGCCGATTGGATGGACTACACACCTTCGCGCCTGATCCGCACCGACATCGCTCCCGGCAACTGGGCGGAGATAACCGAGTACATCCACGACGTACCGTTCGATGCGATGCCAGCTGTGATGGGGGCGATTGCGTTGACAGTGGTCTTCGTGGCCGGGGCAATCCTGGTGTTCCGCCGCCTCGACTTCTAAGCGACGTGGGTTGTCACCGGGGAGGGATTGTACGGCCGTCTTTGTTGGCCCGGATCCGGTAGGTTCTACGCATGAAGGTCCTTGTCACAGGTGCTACTGGATATATCGGAGGACGCCTGGTCCCACGCTTGCTCGAGGGTGGTCACGAGGTTCGCTGCATGGCCCGTGAATGGGAGTCCCTGACCCTGGACCCGTGGCGGGACCATGTCGAAGTCGTAGCTGCGGACGCTTTGGATCCCGCCAGCCTTGATCGAGCGTTGGAAGGCTGCGACGCCTCCTTCTTCCTCATTCATGCGATGAAAGGTTCGCCGAAACGCTTTTCTGCAGAAGGTCGGCAGGCTGCCGTCAATCTCCGTGACGCTGCCGACCGAGCGGGTCTGCAGAGGATCGTCTACCTCGGGGGTCTTGGCTCCGAAGATGACGAGCTCTCCGAGCATCTCGCCAGCCGTCAGGAAGTTGGGAGAGTCCTTGCTTCCGGTGAGACGCCGGTGACCGAGCTTCGGGCCGCGGTCATCATCGGTTCGGGCTCCATGTCGTTCGAGATGATCCGCCACTTGACTGACGTGCTGCCCATCTTGATGACCCCGCGATGGGTCAAAACCGATTGTCAGCCGATAGCGATCAGGGACGTCTTGGAGATACTCGTCTCGGTTCTGGAGGACGACGACCGCACGAGCAAAATCTACGACATCGGCGGCCCTGAAACGCTCACGTACGGCGACATGATGCGCATATACGCCGAGGTCGCCGAACTTCGGAAGCGCCCAGTCATACCTCTTCCGATATTCAGCACCCGGTTGTCGGCGCCACTCATCGGCCTGCTCACCCCACTTCCCGTCAACGTCGCCGGCCCGCTCATCGGAAGCGTGCTTCACGACGTTGTTGTCCGCCGACCATCACCACCCGGGTTCGAACCGAACACGCTCCTTCCATATCGAGAGGCGCTACGACGCGCTCTCTATTCCGTATCGCACGCCGAAGTAGAGACCAGGTGGTCCGACGCTTTGACGGCGCCCGGGGCTCCCCTTCCAGGAGACCCGGCGTGGTCCGGGGCGTTAATGCAAACCGACCAACGGGTCGCCAACTCGACAGCCCGGCCAGAGGACTTGTTCTGGGCCGTGACCAGGATCGGCGGCGACGTCGGCTACTACGCCATGAACTGGGCATGGCGGATACGCGGCTGGATCGACCAGGTCCTGGGCGGCGTTGGCCTGCGGCGTGGGCGACGTCATCCTGAAGATCTGCGACCTGGTGAATCGCTCGACTTCTTCCGCGTCGCTGAGATTGAGCCCCATCGTGGCCGCCTTCTCCTGCAGGCCGAGATGAAGGTTCCCGGTACGGCATGGCTCGAATGGTTGGCGGAGCCGGCTCCTGGGGGTTCCCGTCTTACCCAAACTGCGTGGTTCGTTCCACGCGGCATACTTGGACGGCTCTACTGGTGGGTACTACTGCCCTTCCATGCGCCGATCTGGCGGCTCATGGTGGCTCGAATGGCTAGAACGGCCGAACGGAGAGCAGTCATCGACGACAGGGACCGCCACTGACGACAAGCTCATCGACACACGCGGGCAGAGTCGTAGACCTGACGAGACATGACTCGCCCGTCTGGGTGGGCCTAGCAGGACTCGAACCAATGACATTCACACCAGATCGTGCGACTATGTCGTCGTGATCGAAGTTGCCAGTGCATTCCTACTCGGGGCGATCGCGGGCTCGTCGCTGGGCCTCGGCGCGGTTCCCGCTCGGCTGTGGCAGCCGACAAACTTCGCCCGCGGACTTATCACTGCTTTCGGGGCTGGGGCGCTGCTGTC
>JAAELU010000239.1 GCA_024226255.1 bacterium
CGCCGTACCGCCTTTGACCGTGAGGTCGCTGCCGTTGATGACAGTCTCAACACCCGAAACGATGCCGATGCCGGTGACGGCACGAGCACCCAGGGAGTCGTCGGTATTCCATCCCGCCAGCGGTGTCAGCTCGAGGAATGGGATATCGGAGTCGATCAGCGCTTCGATGCGCTCCCGCACCAGCATCTTGCCCCGGTCGCGGTGGCGGGTGACTCGCCGATCCCCACCGACTGTCGGCAGGCTGCGATGGAGTTCTCCGATGTTTTCCACCGCGGCGAGCATCGCATCGCGGTTCGATGCATACTCGGAGGAACCCTTGTCGATATGGCTGCCGATGACCTGCACGTCAGCCACATTACTCCACCGACCGAGCGCTCGCTCGGGACATTCGGCCGATCCGGGCTCGGCTTCGTTGCGTCGCTCCGCTCATGCCGGCCGATTCTGAATTGAGCCGCGGCGGGTCCATTGCCTATGGTCAAGTGGGGCTATGAGGAGTGAGGGAATGGCTGCAACATGGTTTTTGGACTCTATTCGGTCGCGGCGGCTGCATTTGTTGACTTCCGCTTTTGTGCTCGTCGCGGCACTCGTGGCGGTTTCTTCGCCTGCTGAGGCTCAGGTTGGCATCTGGGTGCGTGACGATGCGCGAATAATTGGGGGCACAACGACGGGATACACCTCCTATCTGGGTCCCGCGGGCGGCAACGTTGAGCGGGTAGTCCATACCAATGCCGGCGATGATCCCGGCCTGGCGGTCTACGACATTGCGTGGGATCAGCCTCCGCTGACTGTGAATCCAGGTGCGACAAAGAAGGTCGGCATCTCGCTCGATGTCAGTTCCATTGACTACGAGGGAACGTTCGGTTCCCGCCTGAGCGCGACTGGATATGTCGACAACACGTACCAATCGTGGACCAACGGCGTCTTTCCCCATGTGGATATGAGCTGTTCGGGTGGGTCCTGCACCACGGATCCTGCAGGAGCCAGCGCGGGTTCGATAGACCTCTCTCTGGGGACTGGCACTACCGACGGTCAGATCAAGACGTTTCAGTGGTCGATTCTCAACTGTGGCGACGCCTGCGCTGTGGAGTGGGATTACATCTGGGATTCCGACGGATCGGGCGGCGGCAACACTCATTGTGATGGCTTGCGTGTCACCATTGGTCCAGATGATCGAACTGCCGACGGAAACCTCATCGGAACCTCGCTCGACGATGTGATAGTGGGTACCGATGATCTCGACTTCATTGATGGCAAAGGCGGCGACGATGTCATCTGCGGGCTTGGTGGCGGCGACATCATCAAGGGGGGAGGTGGCGACGACCGCATCTTCGGCGGCAAGGGCGCCGACACCATTCGCGGTGAAGGCGGACGAGACACCATCGAGGGCAACAAAGGTAACGACAAGCTTCTTGGCGGAACCAAAAAGGACACGATCAAGGGTGGCTCCGGCGACGATCGCATCGAAGGCAATTCCGGCAACGACATTCTCAAGGGCGGCGACGGCCATGACAAAATCTTCGGCGGCACGGGTGGTGACAGAATCGAAGGTGGTGCCCATTCGGACTTGCTCTATGGCTACGGAATCCACGGCAACGGCTCGGTGCCTGACGGGGGCGACACCATGTATGGCGGATCTGGAAACGACTTCATGTGGGGAGGCAAGGGCGAGGACACGATGCGAGGAGAAAGTGGCCAGGACTACATGTTGGGCCATGGGGGCGACGACAGGATCTACGGTGGGGGCAATGGCGATGACCTCTATGGAAACGCGGGCGACGACAAACTCTGGGGCGGCTCCGGCCTGAACGGCCTGGACGGCGGCGGCGGTCACGACGGCTGCATCAACGCCGGTGACTTCATTCGCAGCTGCGAGTACTCGCTGTAGGGCGACCCCGCTTTTGCGACCGTATCTCACCGGCTGTCGGAGAGGAAACCCCCAGGCCTTCTGCCTGGGGGTTCTTCGTAGCGGGGGGTGGGATTTGAACCTGTCAAGGTCTCGAGCAAGGCCGATACCGGCGCCCCGCGGCGGTCGTGTCCACATGGGGCGCATGTAGCAGCGCGCCAGGGGCGCCCAGTCTCGGCGATTTATGCCGGTGATGTCTGGTTCGTGCGGGTGTCGCCTGACGCATCTCGTATTGGCCCTCAATGTCGGAGCGTTCGGCTTGGTGACATCCAGCTCCGTCAGGATTCGTTTGACGGCTGTTTGACCCAACAGTTTGTCGGTTTACCTAATTGAGTCCGTTTACAAAGCAAGGATTGCTTTACTTACTTAAATAGGGTATTTTGGGAAGGCAACATGACCGGCACACAGCCAACCGGAAGATACGACACGCGCCCCTGGGCCTCGACGATTGATCGTCACCTGGACGGCGAAATCCGAGTGTTCATTCCTGCCATCCTTCGCGGTGCTTTCAACGCTGGAGACCTCGAAGCTCTCAACAACGTTGAACAACGGCTCGCTGACGTCAACGCCAATCCTGCTCTCACCCGGGTCGGCCCCATCCTCACGAGGTCCGAAGGAATCGCCTCTTCCCGAATCGAGGGCTTGGCCATGTCGACCCGGCGCATCTACGAAGCCAAGCAGCGCCCGCAAGACGTTGCAGATCGATTCGCCACCCAGATTGTCGGGAATATGGATGTGATGACCGAGGTCCTGAGCAGAAGCGATGAACCCCTTTCCCCCAATGACCTCCACCGCTGGCACCGGGCTGTCATGCGATCGGAATCGCAGCCCGCCATCGCGGTCGGCTCCTACCGCGAAGTGCAGAGCTGGATCGGAGGACGGGCAGATACGCCTGTGGGCGCAGACTTCGTGCCTCCTCCACCGGAGCTAATCGAGACCCTTATGGATGATCTGATCCGATTCAGCAATGAGCGCACACTCTCACCAATCATCCAGGCGGCCATCGTTCACGCGCAATTCGAGACGATCCATCCCTATGGAGACGGCAATGGCCGCGTCGGCCGAGCACTCCTCTACCGGATCCTCGCCTCGCGTGGCGCAATCCGAAATACGGCCCCGCCGATCAGTCCGATCATCGTCAAAGATCGCCAGCCATATATCGCGGGACTCACGGCCTACAGGAACAGTCAGCCATCGGTTTGGGTGGATACCTTCGTTCAACTACTCGACAGCGCCTGCGGCTACAGCCTTCTCATCGCCGCGCGCCTCGCGGATCTCAATGAATCCTGGGCTGAGCGGGTCAGCGATATCAGACGCAGTGCCGTCGACCACCAGATCGTCGCTTGTCTGTTCGAGCAACCAGTACTCGACGCCAAACACGTTGCCGAGAAATTCGACATATCGACGGTCGCCGCACGCGACGCACTCGAGCGACTCGACAAGCGTGGCGTACTCGCAGAACGCCCACTACGCAAAGGGCGAAGGGGTCGACCCGCCAGAGTGTTCGAAGCAACGGAACTCTTCGACCTACTCGACGAGGACCCACAAACCCTTGCCGCACAACAAAGGCAGACCGAATAACCGAGGTCGCAGTTTGACACGGTTCGCACCTCGCACTCCGCTTCACTCCCCCACCCCAAACAGAAACCCCCAGGCCTTCTGCCTGGGGGTTCTTCGTAGCGGGTGTGAGATTTGAACCTGTCAAGGTCTCGAGCAAGGCCGATACCGTCGCCCCGCGGCGGTCGTGTCCACATGGGGCGCATGTAGCAGCGCGCCAGGGACGTCCAGTTCCTGTGGCCGACAAGAACTGAACCTACGACCTTCGGGATATGAGCTAGGCCGATACCGGCGCCCTGCGGCGGTCTTGTCCATATGGGGCGCATGTAGCAGCGCGCTAGGGGCGCTCAGTTCCTGTGGCCGACAAGAACTGAACCTACGACCTTCGGGATATGAGCCCATTTGGTCTCGTCCCGCCAGAGGTGAAGTTGGGCGACACACGACAGGGCATCCCCACCGCAGTTTCACACGACTAGCTGCAGCGCCCTTTGGGTTGCGGGTACGTACGATCCGCCGAATTTGATGGAATGAACGACAAGAGGAGCCAGCTGGTGGAGCGGGATTCGACTCTCCCAGTCGGCAGCCAGCGGAGCTACCTCGGCGTATGCGGCGTAGCACTCGTGGCCAAACCCGCCGAACAGCCGCATCATTGCGAGGTCGAACTCACGGTGACCGCCGTGCGCTGCGGGGTCGATCAGCCAGCTCACTCCCCCGCTCCCGACGAGTCGGTTGCCGCCCCACAGGTCGCCGTGAAGACGTGAGGGGGGCTCGGTAGGGCCAACCAGGTCCGCGATGTGGTCGGCCACCTGCTCGAGGCGGCGGATCGCCGAGGTCGGCAAGGCACCGGCGTCGGCGGCAAGCCGGGCCAGCGGGCGCAGCCGACTGTGGGCGTAGAACTCCGCCCACGTGGCCGCCGGCTCGTTGGGAAGCCCCCGGCTCCCGGTGCTGCGCCGGTCTTCCCTCCCGAAGCACGGTGAGCCGGAAGCATGCAGCGCAGCGAGCGAGCGCCCGAAGTCGGCCTCCGTCGATTGGTGCGGGTTCCCGGGCTCTATCCATTCGAGGACGAGCACGGCGGGATCGTCCGAGACGGCCAGCACCTCCGGCACGGGAACGGCCGACGCCTCGTGCAACCATGCCAGCCCGGCGGCCTCGGTGACGAAGAACTCGGGCGGTGCGTCACGTTTTGTCTTGGCGAACACCCTGTCGCCGCTTCCTAACCACGCTTGAAATGAGTCGGCAACGTCACCACCGCCCAGGGGCGCGAGGAAGACAATGTCCTCGTCCATGAGGTTGCTGAGAATTGCTCGGAAGTCGCTCACAGGTCCCGAGTATGGCCGACGGCCGTCCGGCCCTCTGCATGCACGGCACGCAGCGCGAGGTCCTCCATCCGTCCTTGCTCACAAGGGACGTCGCTCAACAGGAATACCGCATGGCCGGATCAAGTGGCGCAGCCCCTCCTCGGCGTAGGATTAGTGGCGAGTCATTTTCAAGTGAGAGGTGTCGCTCATGAAAGAGTTAGAGCGACCGGAAGCCCCGAATCTCCAGTCGGGCCCCGCCCCCGCTCCGGCCAAGCCACACCAGCCGAGTCCGGCTGGCGGGGACTCAGAGGCGCACCTGCGGCTGGAGGCGATTCTCTCCAGCCCGACGTATCTCCAGTCCAATCGCGACGCGGAGTTCCTCGAGCGGCCCGCGGTACGAGGCGTGAGACTCCAGATCGATTACCTCAAGCCGGAGATACTTCTCGAAGAGCACGGCGTCGAACACACCATCGTGGTGTTCGGCAGCACCAGGATCGTCGAACCTGCCACCGCGCAGCGGAAGGTCGATGAGCTCCGAGCGGAGATCGCCGAGACTCCAGGGGACTCCGAGCTGGAACGACGGTTGGCCGTCGCTGAGCGACTGCTGGCCAAGAGCGGCTACTACGACCTTGCCCGCCAACTTGGACATCTCATCGGCGAGGCCGGCAAGGGCCCGCTCGACAGCCGGGTGGTCCTCGTCACCGGCGGCGGTCCCGGGATGATGGAAGCGGCCAACCGGGGAGCCTTCGACATCGGGGCGGAGACAGTCGGCCTCAACATCTCGCTCCCGTACGAGCAGTATCCGAATCCCTACATCACTCCCGAACTCTCATTCCAGTTCCACTACTTCGCCCTGCGCAAGCTGCATTTCCTTCTCCGGGCCAAAGCCCTGGTGGCGTTCCCGGGCGGCTACGGCACTTTCGACGAGCTGTTCGAGACATTGACTCTGATACAGACGCGGACGATTTCGCCGGTGCCCGTGGTTCTGGTGGGTCGAGACTATTGGCGGCAAGCGTTCGACATCGACTTCCTCGTCGATGAAGGCGTCGTCGACCCGGAGGACCGGGATCTGTTCTGGTACGCCGAGACAGCGGACGAGATCTGGCAGAGCATCCTCGATTGGCACGAGGCGACCGGAGCACCCCTGCTTGTTGACGATTGACCTGGGCTGGGTCCGCGAGCATACGTCCGCCGACGGGCACCGGATCCAGCTCATCGCCGGTGCTCTTCCCGTTTCAGGTTTTGTTGGCCCAGTTGTCGGCGGTGGGCCCGAACTCACTCAATCAGTGCTGCCGAGACGTCGATCGGCCGAACCCACATCACCACGCTCATCGACAACCTCGACATCCGAATCATCGACCCCGCCACCGGAGAATTCCTCCGCCACCTAACCCTTGACCCCACACGCAACTACCAACCCCAACCCAAAAAGAAACCCCCAAACCGTAGGTTCAAGGGTTTCCAATGTCTCGCGACATCACATTCGTAGCGGGGGTAGGATTTGAACCTACGACCTTCGGGTTATGAGCCCGACGAGCTACCAGACTGCTCCACCCCGCGTCGCTTGTGGGCGAGATTGTAACACCGTCCCCGGCACTGGATTCCCGGGCCGTGGTCAGCGCCGACTGCACCCCGTCTACCCAAAATGGATCACCTGCCGAAAGCCTCTCCCCCGCGCCGGTAAGGCCGCTTAGCGTTTAACAAGAGACTTCTAGTTAGGGGGACTCGCTGTGAAGCGTCTCGCGTCGGCTCTGCTCTTGGCGGCAAGTGTCCTGGTTGTGGCACCGGCAGCATCCACCGCTGACGTCCCGACCTGCCTTGGCTTGCCTGCCACGATTATCGGAACTTCGGGTAATGACCTAATCCGTGCCACAGCCGGGACCCACGTGATCGTCGGCCTGGAAGGCGACGACAACATAACCGGCCACGACGGCGATGACGTCATCTGCGGTGGAGCGGGAAACGACCAGATAAACGGTGCCGGCGGCGACGATCGGATCAGCGGCGGCCCGGGCGATGACTACATATCCGGATTCTCCGGAGATGACATCCTTCGCGGCGGAGCTGGGGACGATGCAATCCAAGGCAACGACGGTGATGACCTGATCGACGGTGGTAGCGGAGCGGACACTCTCGAAGGAAGTTCTGGAAATGACACTATCCGGGGCCGAACGGGCGCCGATCTGATCGGGGGCGACTATCTGTCCAGCCACTTCGAGCCCGGTGGCGACTTGAAGTCCGGTAGCGACGTCATCCTCGGCGGACGGGGGCCCGACCTGATCTGGGCCGGAGGCGGCAACGACAGGATCTCCGGCGGTCGCGGCGAAGACACGGCCTACGGCCAGGACGGTGACGACACCATGCTCGGTGGCCCGCGCGACGATGCCCTCTACGGAGGGCCCGGGTCCGACATTGCCCGGGGCCGCGCTGGTGTCGATAGCTGCTCGGCCGAAGTGATCTCCTGCGAGAACTCAATCCCCGAGGTGGCCCCGGTCGCTATCAGGACGCAGGGAGGCGAGCTGTCTCTACGAGGTGTCGTCAACCACACCGAACCGCTCGTGGCGGTCGACTTCGCGCTGAAGGGACGGGACGGCCTGTGGCTCCAAACCGATGGCTCTCTCGGTGTCCACCGGGTCTGGCACACAGCGACGCTGTCCCCGGCAGCTGCCACTACGACTGATTGGTCCGCCACGATCTCGGTGGCTCGCAGCGGCCACTTCTCACTGTCGGTTCGTGCAATCGACGCTGACGCCGACATCGGCAGGGTGCGTCCCCGTCCCCACTTTGATATCGGACGAGCCGGACTACAGATCGGCGTGATCGTTGACGGAGGTATGTGGGATTTCGATGGCCTCAAATTCCTCCCGCCCGGCACCAGGCTTGGCAGAAATCCGCGCCAAAACATGGGCAATCCGATACCCAGCGGCGGTACCGGCCCAACGGTTCGAATGAGCGGCTCCGCCCACGATGTTGGTGAGTTCTCCATCTCAGCTGTCGAGGTGGCCGTACGCGACGTCGCCACGGGTCTGTGGCTTCAGGAAGATGGTGCGTTTGGCCCCGCAATCAAACGGCATTTGGCCGACTGTCCACATTGTGTTGGTACCCCATCGATCTACTGGCTGTTCGACGCCGAGCTACCAGATGGTGACTATGAGTTGGTCGGTTTCGGGATCGGATCAAGAACGGAGTTGGTTGAGGACGTGCGCTGGAGGTTCACCGTCGATGGCAGCGTCGCCGAGACGCCCCAAGTGGCCGTCGACCAGCCAGCCGGATCGCAATTCACTCCGGACTCCGTGGCGTTCACTGGGTCGGCAAGCGACAACCTTGGCGTTGGATTGGTGAGAGTATCCATCAGAGACCGCGATACGGGCCTATGGCTTCAGGGCCGTCAGCACGATGGAACACTGCTCTGGGAGTCGTACAAGAGAGCCTTCCGAGCTCAGCTGTCCGACAAGAATGAGCCGGCGACTGATTGGGAATACGGATTGGAACTGGAGCCGGGCCGATACGACCTCTCAGTTGTCGTATTCGACGAGGTGCTACACCGCAATTCGATCAAGCCGTGGCTTCCGTTCGAGGTGGTTGCGCCCTGATTCCGGCAATCCTTGCGAGTCGATGAACACTGCTGGATTTGGGAATCTCAGGCGCCAATAAGGCCGTTTGCTGGTTGTGCCCCACAGAGGGCCGATACTGAACGCAATCAAGGAATGGCATGAAACGATCAATCAACTGGATGTCCCTGCTCGCTGCATTGGTCCTCGTTGCGGCGGCTTGTGGCGGCACCTCGGACGCCGACCAGGCATCAACGACCACAGCTCCGACGACAACCGCGGCGCCCGCCGATGACGACATGAGCGACGACGACATGAGCGACGAAGAGATGTCTGACGACGACATGAGCGGCGAGGAGATGAGGGGACACACCATCAGCTTCGAAACCGCCGGCTGGCCTGAGTTCGCAGGTGGCGCTCACTACGAAGGCTGGCTGATCATCGACTCCACCCCGGTCTCGACGGGTCGCTTCAACGTGGTCGACGGTGCGATCGTCGATCTCGACGGAGCCGCAGTGGATCACTTCAGCGTTGAAGCCGACACATCCGCGGCGACCGCTGTGGTTATCACGATCGAGCCGGCGAATGACAGCGATCCTGCTCCCAGTGACACCCACATTCTGGCCGGAGACCTCGTCGATGGCGCCGCCAACCTGACAATCTCGCACGCTGCCGCCCTGGGCACCGACTTTGCCGCCGCTTCAGGTGAGTTCGTGCTCGCCACTCCAACCGATGGCGACCACACCAACGACGAGTTCTCCGGCGTCTGGTTCCTCACCTTCCCCGGCCCCACCCCGGGCCTGGTGCTGCCAGAGCTGCCTGATGGATGGATCTACGAGGGATGGACCGTCATCGACGGCACTCCGGTCACGACCGGAACCTTCCTCGCCGTCGACCGGTCGGATGACGCCGCCCCGTACAGCGGGACGGTCCGCACCCCGAACTTCCCGGGTGAGGACTTCCTCCAGAACGCTCCCGAGGGAATGACCTTCCCCACGAACCTCTCAGGAGCGACCGTGGTCATCAGCATCGAGCCGCTGACGGAGGACAACCCGCTGCCGTTCGCGCTCAAGCCACTCGTCGGCCCAGTGCCGGCCGACGCTGAACTCGAGCCGGTCTCCTACCCGCTGAGCAATGCCGACTTCACGGCGCTCACAGGAACGGCGACCATCGGGTAACGCAACGTCCGCTCTCAACAAGCAGAGATGGGCACCGTCCAAACGACGGCACCCCTCCGCTGCGACGGGGCCTCACTCTTTGCGGCAGCCGCTGTGCCTGCTCCTCAACTCGGCGAAGACTCGGCCGACAGGGACCTGTGGAGCCTGAACGCTCTGCGACACGGCCGAAAGACACAGGGCACATATGGGCCTGACCGAAATTGATGCAGTAGATGACGTCGCCATCGCGCCGTCCATAGCGAACGCTGCCGACGAGGTGGACCTCTCAGGTGACCTTGTCGGGATGGATCTCGCTGGGGCCAACCTGGCCGGGCGAGACCTATCCGGCCGCGACCTATCCCACGCGGACCTAACGGGTGCCGACCTGAGCAACTGCCGACTCATCGGAACCCGCCTCGTCAACGCCACCCTGGTCGAGGCCAACCTGGAATGCGCTCAGTTCCTCGGCGCTGATCTCACTGGCGCCGACATGACCGACGCCGAAGCGTTCAGCGTCGTCTTTGGCTCGTCGAACCTCACCGATGCGGTCCTCTTCAATGCCACCCTCAACGATGCGACCTTCGCCCACGCCGATCTAACGCGAGCCGACCTGAGAACCGCCAACCTCGAGGAGGCACGACTCCGCGACGCGACCCTCGTCCACGCCGACCTGTCGGGCGCCCAAATGGCCGGCACCGACCTCTCCCGGGCCCGAATCGGCCACGCCATCTTCCGCAATGCCGACCTGTCGCGCGCCAAGCTGAGGGCCGTCCGGGGCTACTCGACCACCGACTGGATTGGCATTGAAATGCCCGACGCCAACTTTGGCGGCGCCTACATCGTGCGACGCCAGATCATCGATGAGAACTACCTCTACGAGTTCCGCCACAAGAGCCAGTGGCACAAGGTCATCTATCACATCTGGTCCATCACCTCAGACTGTGGGCGCAGCTTTCTCCGCTGGGTGCTGTGGACCGCCATCCTGGCCCTGCTCTTCGGAATTGCTTACACCTATATCGACATCGACTACGGCGACTACGAGACGGTCCTGTCGCCGCTGTACTACAGCGTCGTCACCATGACGACCCTCGGCTACGGCGACGCCCTACCGGCGTCGATGACCGGACAGATCGTGGCGATGGCTCAGGTGGTAATCGGATACATGACTCTTGGCGGAGTGCTCAGCATCTTCGCTACCAAGATGGGAAGACGAGCGGAATGAGCGGTGCCAGATGGTGAGACTCAGGCGATCACGAGCCAAGGACCGAGGGGCCGACCTGCGGAAGGTTCTCGGCAGCGCTGAGCTTCCGGCCATACCCGAGCTGGTGACAACGGCCATTGAGCAGGTGTCGGCGCCGGACTGCGACCTGCGCGAAGTCGCCAAGACTGTCGGCCTTGACCCCGGCATCTCGGCGCGGCTCCTGACCGTGGTCAATTCCGCTGCTTACGCACCACGCAATCCGATCGTCGGAGTTAGCCAGGCCGTCACCATGTTCGGCAAGAATCGCCTCGAGTCGATGCTCATAGCCCTGGCAGTCAGCCATGCCGTCGCGGTTGAGCCTGTTCCAGGTTTCGATATGACCCGGTTCTGGAGGACTTCCGCGTGGCGGGCCTCGGCGGCCACCACCCTGTCGCGCCGTGTCGATCGAGCACGCTCCAGCATGAACTTCTCGGCGGCGCTACTAGAGAACATTGCGGTTCCACTACTGATTACCCATGTGCCCGGGTACCGCCCGATCCACGATGCGTGGCGAGGCGGTGACGGCGAACTCGAGGATCTCGAAAGCCGGGCATTCGGCTGGACCCACTTCGAGGTCGCCGGGTGGTTGTTCGAGGAATGGGACTTCCCGCCGACGCTGCGTGATGCCGTCACCGAAGCCGGCCAGCCGACCGACGCTCACGTTGAGTATCCGGTAGTCCGGGTCGTGTCATCCTTGAGCGCTCCACGCGCCGAAACGGAAGTGATCGAAGAAACCGCGGCCCGAATGACGGCCACATTCGGGCTCGACCTCGAGGAGGGTCTCGAGCTTCTGGCGAGCGCCAAGACCGACGGCGCCAAGTTGGCCCAGTACCTCTAGGCGGGAGGGTGAATCCTCAGAGCTTCCCGGCTCGCTGCATCCAGGCGAAGGCAAGCCATCCGGGAAGGATTGGAAGCCAGAACGTGACCAACCGGAACAACAGCACCGCCGGGACCGCAACCTCGGGAGACACTCCAACCGCGGTGTAGCCCGCGGCGAGGGCAGCTTCCGTGGCACCCACTCCTCCAGGTGTGGGCGCTGCCGCCGACACCGCCGACCCCGCCAGGTAGACAAACGCCACCGTAACCAGCGCGGTCTCAGCCCCGAAGGCTTGCAGCGAAGCGGCCATCGCCACGGTGTACATCGAGGTCACGATGAATGACCCCAGGAAGAGCGTCGCAAGCTTGCGAGGGTTGCGAGCTACGTCGCCGATCGAGGAGAACGCCGACTTCAGAGCGGGCCACAAGCTTTCGAGCACGAGACGCCGTCCGAGCGGGATCGCCATCACCAGGCCTGACACCGCCACGACGCCGAGTACGACCCAAGTGATCGTTGTTACCGATGGCAGCGGGAAGCCCTCGGCTTCTCGCCCCGCAAGTACTCCAAGGGCAACTGTTGCCGGGATGTGGATCATGGTTCCCGCCAGCGTGTTCAGGCCGATGGCCGACACTGCGGTCGGCGCAGCAATACCGCACAGTTTGAGATAGCGCACGTTGGTGGCCAGGCCGCCGACCTTGGCCGGAGTGATGCGATTCGAGAAAGAAGAGGCCAGCTGGGCAATCAGGGTCAGGCGGAATGGCAGCGGCGACACCAACGAACCCTTGATGCCGATCGTCGCCCCGACGTATGTGGCCAAGGATGCGGCCAGAGCTATCAGCACCCACCCCGGACCGGCGCCGCGGACCGCTTCCCAGAGGTTGCCGGCATCGGCAATCATCGGAATGAGCACGTAGGCCGCCAAACCCAGGCTGACCAGAATCAGAATCGACCGCAGTGATACTCGCTCGATCTTGACGGTTCCCACTTCGGCAACGCCGGTCGCATCCTGAATCGCCGCTCGCAGTTTGTCGAAGCCTTCCGACGATCCCATCGCCTGCCTGGTGGCCGAGCCGACCGCTTGCGGCTGCACCCAAGCTGCCGCATAGGCGATTGCCGGCATCGGCATGACCTTGGTCGCCGCGGCCAACGCACGGTCGACGCCGACGATCGCGGCGGTCGACGACAACGCCTCGGCGATATCCAACGCTCTGTGGGACTCCTCTGCCGACAGCTCTGCGAACCCGAAGTCGATCAGCTGCAGCTCTCCGTCGCGCGTCATGAAGATGTTGGCGAGGCGGAGATCGCGGTGGGCCATGCCGCTCTGATGCAGTTCGTGGATCAACCGCCACACCTCCTCCAACGCTGAGTCGGTCAGCTCCTCGGGTGCCACATTGTCCAGCGATCGTCCCTCTATCGCCTCGTAGGTCAACATCATCCCGTCGCCTCCGACGTCGGCGATCGCCATGAATCGTGGTGTAGGAATTCCCCGATTTGTGGCCTGCAACGAGCCGAGCGCCTCATGTTCAACTGCTCGTCGCAGCGACGTGTACGGGCGTCGATCGCCAGCCTGGCGGTAGCGCAGCCAGCGGTACAGGCGAAACAGCAAATCCGCCGCCCTATGACTCGAACTGAGAACCTTGATGAACATCCGTTGGCCGTCGGCCGTCGAGGTGAACCACGGTGACGATCCACGCGCGTCGACGGCCGCCGGCGCCAAGTCGACCGCAACGACTCCACAGTGGTCGAGCGCCGCCACCAGTTCGTCGTGAGTGGGCGCCATGTTCGGAGTTTTGAAGATCAATCCGATGAGCGCCCCCACGAGAATGCCCAGCCCGACGTCGAGCACGATCAGCAATGGAGGCGACAACGCAAAAAACGCCAAAGCCACACCGTAGGTAGCGGTACCTGCAACTGCCCACGGCCGCAGGCGACGCCGCACCCACGGCACACCAACCGTCACGACTGCGATCAGCGTCGGCAGGAACCGGCCAAGCGCCACCCCGGGCGATTCGAGATCGAGGGCCTCACGAAGAACGTTTGACGTTGCCAGCGTGAGCGCCAGCTCCGTCGCCCCCTCGTGTGCCAGCAGCGCAGCGATTGCGGCAGTGTTGATGACCGCCAGGCGTCGCCAGTGGCGTGTTGTGACCAGCCACACATTGATGCCGACGCCAATCGTCGCCGCCAGCGCGGCAAGAACAGCGACCGGCAGATCGTCGATCCACTCCGGCCAGCTGTCGACCATGTCGCTGCTGTCCTTGAACAGCCCGATCAATGCGTTCTCGAAGAGAACAATGGCCACAAAGCCCAGCGCCAGCAGCAGTGCTCCCAGAACCGCACGCAGCACATAGACCGGTGAGCGCACATAGCGAGCGACGGGTTCCAGGATGTACTCCCTTGGTGGCGGGCGGCCGTAGGGGTACCAACCTAGGGCCCGACGATCCTCTGCCGCTACCGGATGGGGATCGTCCGCTCGAGTGACCGAGCCAGCCGACCTACCACTAGAGAAGACGGCTCCACTTGGAACCGTCTTCTCTAGTGAGCTCTTCACCCTCGGGTCGTGCCGAGGCGACGTGCGCCTCGAGGGAGCTAGTCCTCTGGAATCGTTGTTGTTGTCGTCGTCGTTGTCGATGTGGTGGTGGTTGTTGTCGTTGGGCCACAAGGCGTTCCCGGAACGAATTCGTGATCTACGTTGCCGAACCTGTTCTCGTGGTGGGAATGATCATTGGATCCTTCCCCATCGAACGCGGCGACATCAACGGTGATCACGTTGAATTGGTTGGTCGCCGAGTTGGTCACGTGGCAGATCGTCACGGTGTGGCCATCGCCGTCGTCGGGCGTCGCGAGCGCCGGAACGGCTAGTACGACCGTCAACAGGCCGGCGGCTGCGAGCACGCGGCTCAGCCGCTTCTCGAACATGGTCCTCATGGTGTCCCCTTCGGTGTCCTACCGGAGCCTTCGGATGCCCGGGCCGATGACTGCTGTCCGTGGCAACATATGCCACTCGTGGTAGGCCAGGTCGAGGGCTATTCCGGAAAGGGCTCCCAAGAAACGATGCCCGGTATCTAGCCGTCGGCGTCGGCTCCCAATGCTTCGGCAGCCAGTTGCTCCGCACGGGTCAGCAGGTCGGCGGCCTCGTCGACCTTCTCCTGGTATCGCGCCAGGTCGCCGGCGCGCAGTGCGGTGTCAGCCTCTTCGAGGGCCCTGAGGGCCGCTGAGACGAGTTCCGCGACGTCGCTCGGCAATTCACCCGGGTCCGGCCCATCCGGTCCCGGATCGACGACTCCCCCGAAGATGGCTGCCAGCGCATCGTCCAGCGAGTCGGCCATCTTGATGTTGCCGTTGTAGGAAACCACAACCTTCTTGAACTCGGGGATTCCGGTCAAGCCCTCTTCGTCGGCTTGCGCCCCAAACTGCTGATTGGTCTGGGCGGCGTCCTCGGACTGTTTTGCTGTGATATAGATCGGCTGGACGTACAGCAAGGAATCAAGCACCGGGACGATCAACATATTGCCCTGGATCACTCGGGAACCGCCCTGGTCGAGCAGAGAGAATTCCGGAGAGATGATGGGGTCCTGGTTGATCAACTCACCAACCTGGCGGGGTCCCTGCTGCAGGGTTCCCGAGGGAAGACGGAAATCGAGAATCTGCCCGTAATCCTCGGGACCCGACTTGGCCACCATGAACGAAACCATGTTGGGCCGATCGCGCGGCGTGAATGGCTGCATGATGATGAAACTGGGGTCAGGATCAGCCTGGTCCTCGGGCAGCTTCATCAGCAGGTAGTACGGCAACATCGGCCGCTCGTTGGGCTCGGCATCGTTGAGGCGTTGCGACCGGAACGGGACGGTTCGCTCGGACGTTGACGGGTCGAGTGCGATGACCCACGGGTCGACCGTCCGGTAGAACTGGCTGGAGTCGGTCATGTGATAGATCGTGTACATGTCCGATTGCAGGCGGAACATGTCTTCGGGGTAGCGCAGGTGCTCCCGCAGCTCCTGAGGCATTTCCGAGCCCGGAGTGAACAGTGTCGGGAAGATCCTCTGGTGGGCTGCAATCAGCGGATCCTCGTTGTCAACAACATAGAACGTGATGTCACCGTCATAGGCGTTGACAATGGCCTTCACTGAATTGCGGATGTAGTTGAAGTTGTTGGGCAAACCGGGCGAGATCGCATCGAGGCGGCTGGTCGGAGCGCCTGCCGAGTAGGGGTAGTTGTCGGTGATCGTGTAGAGATCGAGCACCCACACCAGTTCACCGTTGAGCACCACGAGGTACGGGTCGGCGTCCGGATACAGGAATCCCGGCGTGAGTTTGGTGATGCGGTCTCTGACGTTGCGCACCATCATCACTTGGCTGTCGTTGTCGAGCCGGCTCGAAATCAGGGTGTCGAGGTTGGCGAACCGGGCGGCGAAAGCAAGCTGACGGAAGAATCCTCCGAGCTGCACTCCCCCGTCACCCTGATAAGTGTTGTACTGGATGTTGCCGCTGCTACCACCAACCGGGAAGTCGACTTCCTCTTGCCTGGTGCCGGCGATGACATATCGAGACGAGGCATCGTCGGAGAAGTAGACGCGCGGTTCTGTGATCGCGATCTCATCACTGCCAACGGGTGGGATGTCCTTGATGAGGAAGTCGGGCTGCCCCTCGGTGGTGACACTATTGGCCGGACTGACGACTGCTCCGAACCCGTGGGTGTAGCCAAGCCGCTCGTTGACCCAGCCCGGCGCCGGAATGTTCTCCTCGTCCAGGTTGCGCGATGACACCATCACTTGTGTCAATTCGCCGTTGACTCGATAGCGGTCGACGTCGACGTCCGAAACGTCGTAGAACGTCATGATCGCCTGAAGCTGCTGATAGGTCGTGAACAGCACCGACGGGTCCCACAGGCGGATGTTGTCGATCGTGTCGCTGTTGGCCTGCAGGTCGTCCTGGGTCAACTCTGAAGAGGCGCCGAATTCCTTCACTTCGATGTCGGTGAGGCCGTACGCCTCTCGCGTGAAGTTGATGTTGTAGTCGATGAACTCGACTTCCTTGTTCTCCTCATCCGGCTCGACTTGGAAACGTTGCACGAAGGCCGGGTACAGACCGCCGATGCCGATCGAGGTGACCAGCCACAGGCCGACAGCAACGGCCGGCAGCGTCCATCCCTGGAAACGAATGTTGACCAACAGGATGATGGCGGCCACGACGGAGATGATTATCAGGAGCTGCAGCGCCGGTCGCTGCGCGTTGAAGTCAGTGAATGAGGCGCCTACCACCTGGCCTCGCTCGGAGTAGAGCAGCTCCCAGCGATCCAGCCAGTAGCCGAAGGCCTTGAGCAGTGCCAGCACAGCGAACAGCACGGACAGGTGCACCTTCACACCGGGAGAGACGCTGCGTTGCACTTGAATGCCGCCGTTGAGGTAGTGCAGCGCCGCTGTCACCAACGCGATTACCAAGAACAGCTGGAAGGTCCAGCCGAAGAGGTCCCGATAGAACGGCAGCTTGAAGACGTAGAGGCTCAGGTCGTTGTTGTAGATCGGATCAGTGATTCCAAAACTTCCGCCATGACGGAATAGCAGCCAGTCCTTCCACCAGACCGAAGCGCCGAGCCCCACCATCAGTCCGAAGAAGCCGGCAACTGCCAAGCGCACCCAGCGCACTCGGGGCCCAATCCACTCCTGGAACCGTTCAAGCAGCTCTTCATCGGGCGTGCCGCTGAAAGCGCCGGTTCGGGGTGACAGGCGGTCTGCCAGTGCCAGGTTGATCCAGAACAGGATCGCGGCCACGACAGTTGCCGCCAACACCAGCCATACCCGAGTGAGGATCAAGGTCCGCCAGGTTCGGGCCTGACCGAGATCGTCAAACCAGAGAAAGTCGGTCCAGAACGTCGCCAGCGAGCGCACGGTGAGCAACAGGATGAAGCCGCCAATGAGCACAAACGGCAGCCAACGGCGGCCGCCCTCAGGGCGAATTGGTATCGGATCGCGACTGATCATGCAGGGGGGATTCTATGCCGGAATGAAACCCAATATTCAGGGCGCCGGAATCACGGTCGAATCGGGGTCCGCAATGTCCCGACCGGCAGGCACGATCGAGTGCCTCAGGCCCAGCGCGGCAAGGCCCGCGGCGACGCCGGCGTTGTACTCGGCGTGAGCAACTGAACGCACCCGGCGCTCCGCCTCATCGGTGCGCCATGCGCGGAAGACTCTGCCGACACTGGCGCCACGTTCGCGGTTTCCTCCGCCGACCGACCCATCGATCGCGTCAACCACGGCCTCCCACAAGTCAGTGACGAGACTCGAGAGATCGTGACTGCTCCGATCGGGCAAGTCCGGCGCCGGCTGTTCGGCAAGCTCCCCGGCGGCGGCGACACCTTCGCCATAGGATCGAGCGGCAAGGCCGGCGGCACCCTGGCCGAGCACTGGTTGGAACATTGCCTTTTTGGGTCGCCACTCGCCCGACTCGGTTCGCAGTTCCTCGAGAACTGCGTTCTGGAGATCGACGATCTCGCGTTTGATTGCTCGTAGGACGTCATTCGTCACGGGGAACAACCGCCGATCGCGCAGATCGAGCGGCCCGTCTGCCAGCGCAGCAACGACGGCACCGGTCGGCTCAGTAACGGGTGGCGATTCTGTGGCCGGTTCGGGTGCCACTGCCGAAGGGGCCTCAGGCGATCGGGCGGGCTCCTGGGCGGTGGCGGCTGTCGGCTCAGCATTCGGTTTGCGAAGGCTGGCAAAAAGGTCGTCGATCACGGCAGCCTCCGGCTCCGGCTCGGGATCGGCCTCCGGCTCCGGCTCGGGATCGGCCTCGGGTTCCGGTTCCGGCTCGGGCTCCGGCTCCGGCTCGGGCTCCGGCTCGACCACCGGCGGTGGCTCTGGGCTGTCCCCTTCGGATGTCTGGTCCAGCACGGCAGTGGCCGAACTGTCCGCAGACACGATCGAGTCACCGCTGGTGATTTCGAAATCCAGAGATGCGGATTCGGCCGAACTGCCGGAACCCCCACTGAGCAACTCGAGCTCAGGCGGGTCCACTGGGTCCGGTTCCGAAGGCGGCGGAACACTCCGCAGAGACTCAACTTCCGCAACGAGCTGATCGGCGTCCACCGGCTCCATGACGATCTCTGGAGGAGCTGGAACCAAACGAACCGTGGCATCGTCATCAAGCCAATCATCGATCTCGGGCTTGTCGTCGTCTTCTTCTTCGCCTTCCACCGTCAGCACCCTCACGGATGTTTCCGATGGGTCGGTCGTGGCGTGTGTGAGCTCCTCGGTGCGGCCCGCGATGCGGTCCTCGACACCAGATAGGGTCTCGCGGGCGGCTTCGAGCTCGAGCATCAACTCTTCACGCCGCTCTTCGAGAGCCCGAACCCGCTCCTCAGCAAGCTCGACGGACTGGTTCGCTTCCTCAGTGACTCGCTCCGCCTCCGTGCTCGCTTCAGCGAGCACCTCCTTGGCGCTCAGCTGCGACGCGGCCGTGGCCTCTTCGGCATCGCGTTTTGCGTTGCCGGTCAGGCGCAGCGCCTCACGTTCAGCCTCAGCCCTCACAAATAGCGCGTCCTCGGCGGCTTTGGACGAAATGCCGGCAACTTCGGCGGTTACACCTTCAACCATGTTCTGGGCGGTCTCCCACGCTTCGGCGCGGAGCGTCTCGGACTCCTCCTTGGAAGTGGCAGCCAGCGAAGCGGCATCGGCCTTGGCACGGTCCCGCATGTCTTCGGCGGCGTCCCTGGCTGCTTGGAGGATGTCCCTGACGTCCTCACCTACCGTGTCGAATTCCGCTTTCAGGTCGGGAAGTTCGGTGATTCCGAGCTGTCCAAGGCGCTCATCGAGGTCGCTGAGGCGAGCCTGCAGCGCTTCTACTTGCGCGGCAACTTCGTTCTGGAATTCTTCGACCTCGGCACGTTCGAACCCGCGGCGCGCCGACGAGAAACTGCGCGTTCGAATCGCGTCCGGTTGGAGATCTTCGGACATGACGGCACGATACCGCCGCAGCTCCCGAGAACAGGGGTTTAAAGGGTTTCGAGAAAGGCCAAGGCGTCGGCAATCGTGGCGACTTCAATCACTTCGATGTCATCACCAGCCGCTTCAAGCGCATCTGGATAGTTGGAGGTTGGGACCAAAACGAAATTGGCGCCCGCGTCGATCGCACCAAAGACCTTCTGTTTGATGCCCCCAATGGCCCCCACTGTTCCGTCACGTGAAATGGTGCCGGTTCCCGCAATGGACTGACCTTTGGTGATGTCCTCTTCGGTGAGCTGGTTCATTATCTCGAGGGTGAACATCAGACCTGCCGACGGTCCCCCAATGTTGTTGGAGTCGATGGTGATGTCCACTGGGAACACTGTCTCGGTGGGACCGCTGGTGAGCAGGACTCCGACCATGCCACGATCCGGTTCCTCGATGAGATTGCCGTCCTCGTCCTTTGCCCGGAAGGGACCAAGGACGATTGCCACGTCGAGTTCCTCAACGACGTTGTCGTCGCCGACAATCCGCCTGATGCTCAGGACAACTTCGTCGCCTGGTGCCCGGCCACCGATTTGGCCGACCGCCTCGTCGACAAAGGACACCGAGGTTCCATCTACGGCAACGATCAAGTCCCCGTCAAGCAGGTTCCCTACCGCGGCGCTCCCCTCGACGATGCCTTGCACCTGGGCGCCTGAGCCGATCAACGTGACTTCGTAGCCGAGCTGCGTGAGAGCTACGAACTTGGCGCTGTCTTGGGACGCCTGCATCAGTGCCAGATTCTGCTGTCGCAGATCTTCCTGGCTCACGCCGACGGGCCGCACGTTCTCACGAGGGCTCAGATCGACCTCGCGGTCGATCAATGCTCCGATGTACTCAATGACGTTGACCTCTTTCAGGGATACCGTCAAGAAGAACAACTCGCCTGATCCCTCTGCGGCGGCGTCATCAACAGCGATGAAGTCGGTGACATCGTTAACCGGACCCGGCGAGAACGAGTAGTAGGGAACGTCGAACGGAAAGAGGAGGACGAGCGTTACTGCCGCGCCGACGAGGAACATGAATCCGGCCAGCACGAAGGGCCACACCGGTCCCTTGCGGTCCGGGCGCAGGTTCCGCGGGATCTCATCCCAGCTGCCGGGGTCACTCGAGCCTCTCACGACAGCATCGCGATCGGCCACTTCAGTGTCGTACACGTCCATGGAGGTCGCAGGTTAACCAAGCCCGAACGGTACGAGGGGAACTCCTCACCAACTCGAGCGGTCGGTCTCACGGACGGCGATATGGCCTTGCGCATCCAACACTCATCGTCAGATCGACCAATAGGCCTTGAGCGGTAACGGTCGCGCCGGCTGAAACCGGACTTCCTCGGTCGCCACCTCGATGACCCGTCGGGACCCAACCGTCGCCGGTAGAGTGGCCGCCACGCCATGGGCTGGGAGGAACATTGCAGGCGACGATCCCATCACGAGTCATCACGGGCAGAGTGCTGCCCAATAGCGCGACCTGGACGGTGGTCCTCACTATCGGCTTCGCTCTGTTGACGGCCGCCGCCGCTCAAGTGCGCATCCCGTTGCCGTTCACGCCGGTGCCCATAACCGGACAGACCTTCGCCGTCCTGCTGACAGGCGCCGCCCTCGGCGCAACGTGGGGCGGTGCTAGCCAACTCGTCTACGTTCTGATGGGCGCATCGGGCCTTCCCTTCTTCGCCGGAGCCGAGGGCGGGCTCACCTACGTGACGGGAGCGACAGGCGGGTATCTGCTCGGCTTCGTCTTGGCTGCGATCGCAGTCGGCTATCTGGCGGAGCACCAACAGGACCGCACAGTCGCCGCCGCCATCCCGGCCTTCCTCACTGGGAATCTGATCATCTACGCCGTTGGGGTCCCCTGGCTGTACCGATCGGTGGAGTCAATCACCACTGGTGAAGCAGCTCTAGCGGCCGGCTTCACGCCGTTCATCGCCGGAGACCTGGTGAAGGTGGCACTCGCCGGGCTCCTACTCCCCGCGGCGTGGAAGATGGCGAGGAAGTACTAGGGACACAAGTAGCCAGTAGCCAGTAGTACGTAGCCGCCGAGTCTTCCGCGAGGCCGTCGATCTGAATGCTGACTGCTGGTTTTTTGATCTCTCCCTTCACACACTCTTTACGACTCGTTGGCTACTTGCTGACATCGCGCAACCACACTGGGTGTTGAGGAAAGGAGAAGGGCAAATGACCCATCGAACTCGTTTGTGGCTGGTCGCTCTTGTGGTAGGCGGTCTCTTGGTGGCACTCCCGGGCGCTGCCGTGGCTCAGACCGACACGGCAACGTCAGATACGCCGTCCGTGTCGGATGAGGTATCGGACCTTCGTCGGATCAAGCATCGAGCGCTGCATGCGATCGACAAGCGGCTCCACACCATCAAGCGCCTGGCCAATCGTGTTGAAGACAGTGGCACCGTCACCGACGCACACGCTGAGACTCTGCTTGTTGATCTGCGCGACGCCGCGGAAGGACTCGGAGAGCTCGCTCGGAAGATCAAGGCCGCAGAGACGATCGAGGAACTGCGCGAATTGGTACCGCTTATCGCAACCGACTTCAGGATCTATCAGGTCGTGAAGCCGAAGGTTGTCGAGGTCCTAGCAAGCGACCGAGTTGTGGCAGCGACCGTGCGGCTCACTGAGCTCGGCGACAAGCTGGAAATGCTTCTCGAGCGCGCCGCGAACGCCGGCTACGACGTAACACGGCCCAAGATCGTCCTAGAACGGATGCGACTCAACGTCGCTGCCGCCGCCGAGCTAGCCGGACCGGTTGCCGACATGGTGATCGACCTGCAGCCTGAAGACTGGCCTGATCCGGCCAAGGCACTGCTGCGCGAAGGCCGTGCTCGGATCGACAAATCGGTTGATCAGCTGCACCACGCCAAGTATCGGGCCAAGAAGATCATGCGCTGGCTGCGCAACCTGGCCGATCCGCCAGTCGACCTCTCAGAGCTCGACTGACCTCAAGAACTGACTGTCGCCGGACTCAGCAGCCGACGGCACGACGTAGGCCAAGTGCCCGCGGCGCCACTCGTGGCGTCACGGGCACTCGCCGCGCATGGGCGAGGGTGTGCCAACGAGTCTCCTCCCCCGTCAGACGCCGCTTTGGGCGGATGATGGCTGGGGGAGGTGCCGAGGCTCTGTGAGGCGGAGGGGGCAGCGAAGGTAGTCCGCAAGGAGAACGTTGCGTCTGTCGCGAAGGGCGCGGCGGGGCGTGACCGCGGCGGTTGGGTGCCCGCGGGCGTGTGCACGGCGTTGTCGCGACTCTGCTTCCCCCCTCGGCTCGCATAGCCTCGCCACTCCCCCCAAACGTCTATCGCCCAAAGCGGCGCTAGACGGGGGGAGAGACCCGCATCCGCCCCACGCACCCCGCTACTTGTCACCGATCAGGTAGACCGTGCCGGTGAAGGAGCCACAGATACGGTTGTCGCGGGCGCGGGTGACGATGACTCGATACGTTGCCAGTGTGCGGCCTCGGGTCAGCTCCTCAACTTGTGCGATCAGGCGATCATCGGCAACGGTTGCCGCCGAGAGGACGAGGTGGGCGTCGATGGCAACGGCGAGGCCGCCCGGGACATTGGAGGCCAGTGAGAAGGCGCAGTCGGCGACACTGAACACCACTCCCCCGTGCGTTGTGCCGGCGAAGTTGAGGTGCGATTCGGTGACGTCCATCTCGACTGTGATCGTCTCATCAGTGACTTCGACCATGCGGATGCCGAGGCTCTGGGCATAGGGATCATCCGCGAGCAGATCGGCAGCTCGGCTAGATCGACTCATGTTCCTCGCCGAGGTAGGCCTTGATGACCTCCGGATCCTGCTGGACAACGGCGGGCGTGCCGACGGCGATCTTGGCCCCAAAGTCGAGAACCATCACCCGATCGGCGATGTCCATGACAAGGCCCATGTCGTGCTCGACCAAGATCATGGCGATCCCGAGCTCCTCACGGATGTCGAGGATGAACCGAGCCATGTCCTCAGTCTCTTCGAGGTTCATGCCGGCCACGGGCTCGTCGAGCAGCAGTAGCTCGGGTTCCATCGCCAGAGCGCGACCCAATTCGACACGCTTCTGAATCCCATACGGCAGCAGCGCCACCGGGTACTTGCGCCATTGTTTGATCTCGAGGAGGTCGATGATGTCCTCCACAAGTGCCCGGTTGGCCAGCTCCTCTTCCTTTGCCCTTCCAAACCACAGTGCACCGGCGATTGGGCCCACCTCGGTGCGCACATGACGCCCGGTGAGCAGGTTCTCGAGCACCGTCATGTGGGCGAACAGCTCGATATTCTGGAAGGTGCGGGCAATCCCATAGCCGGCGATCGTGTCGGGACGTTGTCCAAGGATGCTCTCACCCTTCCAGAAGATGTCGCCCTCTTGTGGCCTGTACACCCCGTTGAGACAGTTGAACGTGGAGGTCTTGCCGGCGCCGTTGGGGCCGATGACCGCGAACAGCTCACCATCATCGACGTGGAAACCCACGTCGGTGAGTGCCTTGACGCCCTTGAATGAGAGCGAGACATCACGAAACTCCAGCAGGTGCTCGTAGTCTCCCCCGCTGCGGTGTCGCCAGTCAGCGAGGGTACGGTGTCCGACGTGACCATGAGCGGTCATGACAGCCACCTCTTGCGGCGCTTGTAGTGCTTCACATCGCGGAACGACTTGCGCTCTCCGGTGCCGTGGAGTCCCAGATAGAACTCTTGGACGTCCTCATCGTTGAGGAGCTTGTCCGAGTTGCCATCCATCACGACCTTGCCGGTCTCCATGATGTATCCGAACGAAGCGATCGATAGCGCCATGTTGGCGTTCTGTTCAATGAGCAGCACCGCCACGCCAGTGTTGTTGACGTCGACGATGATCTGCTTGATCTGCTGCACCAGCTTCGGCGCCAGCCCGAGCGAGGGTTCGTCGAGGATCAACAGCTTGGGGTCGGCCATCAGGGCCCTGCCGATGGCAAGCATCTGCTGCTCTCCGCCGGAGAGATAGCCGGCTGTGTCCTTGCGCCGGCTCGCCAGGGCCGGAAACATGTCATAGACCTTGTCGTAGGCCTCCTTGGAGGTGCCTCTCTTGGTAAAGGCACCGGTGCGAAGGTTCTCGTCAACCGTCATTTCGGCAAACACCCGGCGGCCTTCCATGACCTGAGTGATTCCCGACTTGACGATGTCCGAGGGGTCCTTCTTGTCGATACGTTCACCCTGCCACTTGATCTCACCCTTGGTGATATCACCCTCGTGAACATCCAACAGACCGGTGATGGCCCGAATCGAAGTCGTCTTGCCGGCGCCATTGGCACCGAGGAGGGCGACGATCTTGCCATCGGGGACCTCGATGGACAGCCCACGCAGCACCAACACGACGTCGTTGTACACGACTTCGAGGTTGGACACTTCAAGCATCGACTGATCCTTTCTGGCCGCGAAGCCGGGTGTTGTCCCCGGGGGCTGCTGCCCCCGGGGAGTTCACCACTATCTGGCTATCCGGAGATCCGGTTGCCTTCCTCCTGTGTCCAGCAGGCGCCCGTGAAGTTGAAGTTCGCAGCCAATGGCATGACGAACGGTCCTTCAATGAGCTCGGAACCGGTGGTTCCCAACCCGTTTTGGAGCTGCTGGTCCGCGCCGCCCGCGGCCAGGTAGGTGGCCACATTCGGCTTGAACATGAAGATGTCGCGCACGACGTAGTCGTTCGGAGCTCCCACATAGTTCTGATCCGGTGCCGCACCCTCCATGGCGAGCAACTCAACGCTGTTGGCAGCGTCGATGACACCCTGGCGAGTCAGGTCGCCGTCGGCCGCGGCCTGGCGCAGGATCTGCTCCATGGCACGAGCCTCGGTCCAACCCAGGATGAACGCGTCCGAGGGACGACGATCTGGGTAGCGAGCACTGAGCACCTCAGAGACCTGGGACATGCCCGGGACGTCGGTACCCCACGAAACCGCATAGTTCGACTGGAAGTAGAAGCCGGTCAAGGCCTCTGCGACGGCAGAGTCGAGCAGGCGGAAGTCGTAGCTCGGTGTCGAGCCGGTCCACTGAGCCGTTACCAGCCCGGCTTGGGCGGAACCACCCAAGATCACGGCGGTTTCGCTCGGTGCGCTTGTCAACCACACGAGGTCGGGAGCGGAACCAACGATTCCGGTAATAACCGGAGTGGCATCGGCAGCCGTGTACTCGGCCGGGTTGGAGCGGACGATCAGTCCCTCACCATCGAAGACGATGTCGAGCCCGAGCTGCTGGGCGGCGTACTTGACGCCGGCTGCCGCATCCTGCCCGTAGTCACCAGCGCGGGTCGCAATGGCCAGCGTCGGTAGCGCATCGTCATTATCGGCTTTGAACCTGTTCACCATCCACTCGATGGCATTCATGCCCTCGATGCAGTAGTTGGTGTTCAGCTCGAACGTGAGCCCGCTGTCGAACGCAGGGTCAGCCCAGCCGGAGTACCAGCTGAGTGGTATTGCGAGGACGTTGTCTTCCTTGAGCTGCGACAGGATCGACGCGGTGTGCGGCGAGCCCGTCGAGTTCGAGAAGGCAACAACCTCGTCGACGATCTTGGTGTACTTCTCACCATGCGTGGCGACGTTGTAGACGGTGTCTTCGATCACCGGAACGACCATCCGGCCGGCAATGCCGCCATTGGCGTTGACCACGTCTTCCCAATAGGCGACCTGGGCATCAACGATGTCGACTGTTAGGCCGGAGAACGGACCAGAAAGGTCGGCCAACAAGCCAACACGAATCTCATCGTCATCAACGCCAATGTCAGTGGCGATTTCCTCAGCCGGCGGCGCCACCGTTGTGGTCGGAGCCGCTGTTGTTGTCGGACCTGCCGTTGTGGTGGCGCCGGCAGTTGTTGTTGCCTGCGGGGCCGCCGTTGTCGTGTCGTCGGTCGAGTCGCCGCACGCCGTAGCGATCAGGGCGAATACAAAACCGAAGACCATCAGTTTTCTTCTGAGGCTCATTTAGTCCTCTGTTCCTTTCATTTGTCGTCCCTCCACCACCCAGGCCGGGTGGCGAGGTTCACTCATGACCCTTCACTTAGTACGTGAAAGGCCAACCCTTCCAATAGTTGCGAACACGAAGCCAGATGCCATACAAACCCAATGGCTCAAATATCAGGAATACCGCAATCAGGAGGCCATAGATCACGGTGTTGGCCTGAAAGATACTCAGACCGGCCCCGGCCGCGTCGAGTGAGAGAACACCGAAGTCACCGGCGCCGGTCTTGATAACCAGGTCGGCCACCGGAGCAAGCAACGTCTCGTTGGCAATCTGCTCGCTGAGAAAGTCGGTGGAGTTCTCGACGACGCGCGGCAGTAGCTGGACGAAGAGTGTGCCGAGCACAACGCCGATGACGGTGCCGGCACCGCCGATTAGCACGATGGCAATGAACTGCACTGATAGGAACAGACTCCACTGTTCCGGCGGGAGGAATCCGAGGAACGTTGCATAAAGCGCACCGGCGACGCCGGCGTAGAACGATGAGATGGCAAACGCCTGCGTCTTCGCCTTCGACTCGTTGACGCCCATCACCTCTGCCGCGATATCACGGTCGCGGATAGCGGCAAACGAGCGACCGATCCTGGTGCGGGCGAGGTTTTTGGCGAGCAGAAGGAAGATTGTGGTGACGACCAGCATGAATAGGAAGGCTTTGCCCTCGCTAGGCAGGAAAACGCCGAACCACTCCCCGTCGTTCGACAAGTCGATTTTCGGCCCGTCGGCGCTCCACAACGCCAGCTCGAAGGGTCCCCAGTTCCGACCGAGCTCAGGGATACCGCTGACCTGGTTCCAGTTGCGGAAAATGTGCTGACCGATGAAAACCAGGCCGAGCGTCACAATGGCGAGATAGAGACCACGCACCCGCACGGCCGTTGGAGCTATTAGTACCCCCAAGAACGCCGCAACGAGTCCGCCGGCGATCACTCCAAGCCACATTGGCAGTTCCAGTCCCCACAATGCCGCTGTCGGATTTCCGCTCAATGCAGCAGTCGTATAGGCGCCAACGCCCATGAAGAAGGCGTGGCCGAGGGAGACTTGCCCCGCCATGCCCGTCACGATGTTGAGACCGGCGGCGCCGATCATGAAGATGAGCGCGATCACGAGCAGCTGCAGCCACCCGGGGTGCGCCAAGAATTTCATTCCGGGGACCCATCCAAACGGTATCGACAACGCCAGCAGCGCTCCGACGACGACAAGCGCCTTCTGCACATTGGTGGGAAAGAGCGACTGTTCTTCCTCGTAGTCGACGTAAAGGAGTGGGCGCCCTCTCATACGCGGCGGATCTCCTCGGTTCCGAACAACCCGTAGGGACGGATCAGCAGGAAGCCCATCATCAACAGGTAGGGAATCAAGCCGGTGAAACCAAGACCCAACGTTCCCGAGGCGCCGGCCAGGTAGTGCCCGAGCATGATCTCAGCGATGCCGATTGTGAATCCACCCACTACGGCACCCGCGATCGAATCGAGCCCGCCGATGATGATCGCCGGGAAGGCGCGCAACGCGAAGAATGCAGTACCGCCGGTGACGCCGAACCCTCGTGGCGAAATGCTGGCAAAGATCCCGCCGATGGCGGCCAGGACGGCTCCCAATGCCCATGCCAGAGCGAAGATCCTGCCAGCCGAGATCCCCTGGGCCATTGCCGCCTCCTGATCAAAAGCCGTTGCCCGCATGGCGACGCCCATGCGGGTCCGGAAGAACAGAATCAGAACGCCGACGACAACGACCACCGTGACAATTGCGGCGATAAAGACATGCGGGACGACAATCTCGCCGAACTTCGAAATGCTCAGAATGCCCCAGGGGCTCCCGACACTGAGGTTGCCGCCTTGTCCCAGCAGGTCCCCTACGAATGTCCGCACCACGATGTCTATTCCAATCGTGATCATCGCGATCGAGAACAGCGGCTGTCCGATCATCGGCCGGATGAAGATTCGCTCGATCAACATGCCGACGAGCGCCGCAAACGCCACAGCAACAAAACCGGAAATGATGAAACTCAACGTGACGGGAAGCGATTCAAAATATCGGCCAGGCCAGTTGATGACCGTCACAAAGTATGCGGCCAGGTAGGCGCCGAGGGCCGCCACTGCGCCGTGGGCGAAGCTGAGCACCTGGGTGGACTTGAAGATGATGACCAGGCCCAGCGCCAGGATGGCGTAGATCGAGCCGAGCGCCAGCCCGTCGATCAGCTTCGTTAGAAACGTCTCGGCGGAATTGGCCTGAGCGAGCAGCGGCACCATCTGGGGCATTAGTACATCGACTCCACAAGGTCACCGAACATGTCCATCATCGATGAGCGCTTGAGCTTCTGCGTGGCCGTTAGCTCGCCGTCCTCGTGGTCCAGCTCCTTGGGGATCATCTTGAACTTCTTGATCTGCTCGACCGTGGCGAACTTGGCGTTCGTGTCGGTCACGATCTTCTGAACCATCTCGAGTACCTCGGGCTTCTCGCTGAGATCCCGGTAGGTCGTGAAGGGAATACTGCGGCGGGTGGCCCAGTCGCCGACCACGTCGAGCTCGATACCTACGAGTGCCGTCACGTACTTGCGCCCATCACCGATGACCATTGCCTCTTTGATGAAGGGCGAGCCCTTCAGCGAATTCTCGATTTCCGACGGCGAGATGTTCTTGCCTCCGGACGTGATGATGATGTCCTTCATCCGGTCGACGATCTTGATGTGGGTGCCGTCGACCCACTCACCGACATCGCCCGTCTTGAGCCAGCCGTCATCCGTGAATGTCTCCGCAGTTTGTTCTGGCTTGTTCCAGTAGCCCTTGAAGACGCCGGGATGCTTCGTCTGGATCTCGTTGGTCCCGTCGGCGAGCCGAAAACCTATGTCGGGATACGGTTCACCAACGGTGCCCAACTTCACTCTCCCGTCGAAATTCACGGTGGCGACCGCAACGTTCTCGGTCATGCCATAGAGCTCAAAGACCGGAACGCCGAGGCCCATGAAGAACTGCAGTACCTCGGGCGCGATCGGAGCGGCCCCCGAAGCCGTCCAGCGGGCCCGTCGCAGGCCGAGGCGCTCCTTGAGCGCCCTGAAGAAGAGCGGATTGCCTATGTAGTAGGCCAGCCGACTTGCCGGGGTGTGGTCTCCGCCGTTGGCGACGCGGGCCTTGCCGATGTAGTTGGCCAACCCCATCCCAACTTTGGCGACCTGGCGCTTGAACCAGCTAGCGTCGGACAACTTGATCGCGGCGCCGGCATGGATCCGCTCCCAGATACGGGGTACGGCGAAGAAGAGTGTCGGCTGGACCTCGCGCAGGTTCAGCTGCACGGTCTCGATTGCCTCGGCGAAGTTCAGGACCGTGCCCGAGGCAACCATCGTCCACGTGGAGAAGATCCGCTCGGCAACGTGACACAGCGGCAGGTAAGTCAGGATCTGATCATTCGGATTCGGCTTGATGTTCCCCGGAATCCGGCCATCGATGTTGATGATCTTGTCCATCGCGAAGTCGGCGTTGGCGTTGGTCAGCATGGCGCCCTTGGGCGGCCCCGTCGTCCCCGACGTGTAAACGAGAGTCATGATGTCCTCGGCTTCTGCGGCCGCCATCAGCGCCTCGACAGCACCCTGGTTGGCGGCTCGATGTTGCCGCCCGAGCTCCATCAGATCGGCCCAATAGATGAGCCGGGGATCGTCGTAGCTGCGCACACCCCGCGGCTCGAGGTAGATGATCTTGGCCACGTTGGGGAAGTCCCCAGGCGCCAACTCGAGCACCTTGTCGACCTGCTCTTGGTCCTCGGCCAAGTGAACACGGGCCCCGGAGTCGTTGAGGAGGTACTCGACCTCGGCTGTCGGGTTGGTCGGGTAAAGACCCGTGGTGATGCCCCGGACCGCCACTGTCGCGAGGTCGAGAATCACCCACTCCGGCCTATCTTCGGAGTGTATGGAGACAACTTCTTGCACCTCGACATCGAGGGCCAACAAGCCGTGGGCAGCCGTGAGGACCTCATCCCAGAGTTGAGCCCAGGTCCATTCCTGCCAAATGCCGTAGTCCTTGTCCCGCATGACTACGCCGTCGGGGGTGCGTTGGGCCCACTCGCGAACGCGGGCCGCGACAGTGAGGTACCCGCTAGCAGCCCCTGCCGCAGGCCTTTTGTCGATGGTGGAAGTCACGCTGTCGCCTCCGGTTGCTTACCCGACTCGCCCTGGTTGGTTACGCACCTTAGATATTTGGACATGCCCGCGTCATCCGAAATGCATTGGTATCTGTCTCCCTCAAGCCGGCTTCCTCACGCCGACCACCCGAAACCTCTTGGCAATAAATGCAGGGTCGGTCAGCGAAGCGTTGCCTGCGGGGTTGGCTCCGGTCACGTGAAAGTCGCTGAAGGCAGCCGACTGGTTCACGAGGAGTCCACCCGTCAGGTTGAACGCGACTGACACCCCGGCATCGACTGCGGCGTCCTCAGCGAGGTCCTGAACCTCCGGGTTGCTCGAATAGACCAACCATGTGATCGCACCGTGTCGAAGCGCGGATTCGGTGGCCAACTCGAGGGAATCCTGGGTCGAGTCGGTGGCGATGACGTAGATAACCGGGCCAAACATCTCTCGCATGTAGGCCTCCTTGTCGACCCCGTCGACCCCGATGATCACGGGAGTGCGGACCACCGCGTCGGGGAACTGCGGGTTGGCGACCTCCCGACTGCCCAGTAGGACGGCGTGGCCGTCGGCGGCCTCGTCCATTCGGTCGAGGGCGGCGCGATCCTTGATCGCTCCGAGGATGTCGCTGGCCCGATCGTCATCGGACAGCAGTCCCTCGATAGCTCCCGCCAAACCCGAGGCGACCTCGTCGTAGCCAACGTGCTCGCCGGCCACGTGGATTCCTTCACGAGGGACATACACGTTCTGGGGAGTGGTGCACATCTGACCTCCGTACATCGTCATCGAGACGGACAGATTGCGGAAAACCCCCTTGAGATCCTCAGCCGAATCGATGATCACGGAATTGACGCCCGCCTTCTCGGTAAAAACCTCGGCGTGGCCGACATTGGCCTCCAACCAGTCACCGAAGGAAGATCCTCCGGTGTAGTCAACCAACTTCACCCGCGGATCCATTACCAGGTCCTTGGCAATAGGTGCAGCTGCAGTATCTACCGCAAGCTGGACGGTGTTTGGGTCCAAATCGGCATCGGCGAGGACCGCTCTGGCGGTCTCAACAAATAGGGCCAGTGGAAGAATCGTCGCCGGGTGCGGCTTGAGAATGACCGGATTGCCGGTCACCAGGCTGGCAAGAATCCCTGGATATCCGTTCCAGGTGGGGAAGGTGGACACGCCGATGGTCACCGCAATACCGGCAGGCCTGATCCGCCAGGTCTTGCTGATGACCAACGGGTCTCGCTTGCCCTGGGGCTTCTCCCATTCCATCTTGCGAGGGAGACGGGTCAGCGCGCCGAAGCCGTAGGCGACCGCTTCGAGGCCGCGATCGAGAGCATGCGGGCCGCCCGCTTGGAACGCCATGAGGAAGGACTGCCCAGTGGTCTGCATCACGGCATGGGCCATCTCAAAGGAATTCCGGCTCAGGCGATCCAGAATCTCCAGACAAACCCCGGCGCGGTGTTTGATGGATACAGACGCCCATTCGTTGGAGGCGATCTCGGCGGCGTCGAGGACGGCCGTTACGGGCACAACCGGGTAGGAGACACCTAGGTCGCGGCCGTAGGCGGAGGTCTCCCCGCCGGTTGACCAGCTATCGGCGGCCTGATCCAATGCGAATCGTTTGCCGAGCCTGTCCTCGAAGGCAGCCTCACCCTCTTTGGGAGCATCTTCGCCGTAGGCGCGAGGGCTCTCCGGGTAGGGAGTCCAGTATGCGCGACTCTCGATGGTCGCTTGGGCCTTCTTCAGGATCTCTTTGTGGTTCTTGTAGAACGACTCGGGCATAGCTCTCCTCAGAAGTCTCTCTTGAGCAACATCGCGATTCCTTGTCCAACACCGATGCACATAGTGGCCAACGCGCTGTGCGCTCCCTGCTCGTGCATCTCGAGAATTGCGGTCTGTACCAAGCGGGCGCCACTCATCCCCAATGGATGGCCCAGAGCGATCGCCCCACCATTGCGGTTCACGTGTTCAGCGTCATCGGACAATCCGAGTTGGCGCAAAACGGCCAGAGATTGGGAGGCGAAAGCTTCGTTCAGCTCGATGACCTCAATGTCGCCGAGATCGGCGCCGCGACGCTCCAGCAGCTTCCTTGTAGCCGGCGCAGGGCCGATCCCCATGATGCGGGGCGGAACGCCGGCCACCGCCATCGCGTCGACTCGAGCGAGAGGTGTCAGGTCGTACATCTCGACGGCCCGCTCCGAGGCGACCAGTACCGCCGCCGAACCGTCGTTGATTCCCGATGCGTTGCCCGCCGTAATCGAACCGCCGCGAGACAAGGCCCGTAACGACGCCAGCTTTTCGAGCGAGCTATCCGAACGGGGGTGTTCGTCGGTGTCGACGACGACAGGGTCCCCTCTGCGCTGGGGCACCTCGACGGCAACGATCTCTTGGGCCAACCGGCCTGACTCAATGGCGGCGATCGCCCTCTGCTGGCTGCGCAGGGCAAAGGCGTCCTGGTCCTCTCGAGAAATGTTGAACTCGTCAGCGACGTTCTGCGCGGTGTGAAACATCTCGTCGCGGCCGAACCGTTCCTCCATCAACGGATTCACAAAACGCCAGCCGATTGTCGTGTCATACATCTCGGCCTTGCGCGAGAAAGCACTATCCGCCTTGGCTATCACCTTGGGGGCTCGTGACATCGACTCGACTCCCCCGGCCACCATCAGGTCGGCTTCACCGGTCTTGATTGCTCGGGCCGCCTGCCCGATCGCATCCATGCCGCTGCCACACAGTCGATTCAGCGTGGAACCCGGCACCTCAACCGACATTCCAGCCAGCAGAACGGCCATTCGAGCCACATTGCGGTTGTCTTCCCCCGCCTGATTGGCACAACCCAGCAGTACATCATCCGTCTGATCCCAGTCGACCGTTGGATTGCGCGCCATGAGTTCGGAGATTGTGAGCGCCGCCAGATCGTCGGGCCGAACCCTCGAGAGTGCCCCGCCGAATCGACCAATCGGGGTGCGCACTGCGTCGCATATGAACGCTGGCATCAGCCGACCCCTTGCAGGCTCGAGTCGGTGTTGGCCACCCGGCGCAGCAGCGACGACGGACGATAACGAGCTTCGCCGTAGTAATCGGCCATGTTGTCGAGCAGACCCACAACGCGAGCAACCCCGACACCATCGGCCCACTCGAGGGGTCCGATCGGGTAGTTGGTGCCTAGACGCATCGCGGTGTCAACATCCTCGGCGGTAGCAACACCCTTGAGGACGGCGTCCGCGGCAACCGATGCCAGCTGCGCCATGATCCGCAGCAGCACCAGACCGGGGCCATCGCTGACAAGCCTGGTCTCGATGCCGGCCAAAGCAAGCAGCCCAGCAGCTGCCGCCTGAGCTTCAGCGGTACCGCCCGCAATGGCCACAACCGAGGCAGTCGACCAGTCCAGAGCGGTGTCCATTGCAACCACGTCCAGATCCGGTAGGGCCGACTCGACGGCACTGACCGGTCGTCCGTTACTCGGCCACAGCAGCATCGAGCCGACACCAATTCCGGCGGCGGGGCCGAAGCCGCGGGTGAGATCGTGGCCGGCAGTTTGGAGCCGCGCTGCTAGGCCGGCAACCCCATCTTCGGATCCGTGAAGGATGATCGGATCGGTCATGGGCTGCGGGTTCACAACGCGAGGCTCGGGATCAGAGCCCTCTGCCTCGTAGTTGTAGAAGCCCCGTCCCGTCTTGCGCCCTAGCCACCCAGCATCGACGAGCTGCTGCTGAATCTGGTTGGGAGCGAATCTCGGGTCGTGGAAAGTCTGCTCGTAGACCGACTTGGAAACAGCGAGGTTGACGTCGAGTCCCACCAGATCCATCAGCGCAAAGGGGCCCATCCTGAAGCCACCGGCACCTCTGACTATCTCATCGACCTCTTGGGGAGTCGCCAGGTTTTCCTCAACGATGCGCAGAGCCTCACCGTAGAAGGGCCGCGCCACCCGGTTGACGATGAATCCCGGCGTTGAAGCGGTTCGCACAGGCGTCTTCCCCCAGGCGGTCGCAACCGCGTCGAGGGTGTCGAGCACTTCCGGGTTCGAGACTGCGCCGGCCACGATTTCAACGAGTGGCAAAACGGGAGCTGGATTGAAGAAGTGCATCCCGGCAAACTGTTGCGGCCGTTCCAGGCCGGCGGCAACAGCGGTAACCGATAGTGACGAGGTATTGGTGGCAATGATCGTGGTTGGCGCCACCGCTGCCTCGACATCGGCCAGTAGACCAATCTTGGTGGATAGATCCTCGATGATGGCCTCGATCACAAGAGCTGCCGAACCAATGCCCGCCAGATCGGTCGCGTAGCGGATGCGGCCGCCGATCGCTGCTGCCTCCTCGACGTTGAGCCGCCCCTTGTCAACATCACGATCCAGATACCTACTCAGATCCCGCTTGGCTGATTCGAGGGCACCCGCATTGACGTCATAGAGAATCACCTGATTATCGGCGCCGGCCGCTAGACGGGCAATGCCTCGCCCCATCGTGCCCGATCCCAACACGACCACCAGGGCTCCATGGGGAAGGCCACGACTCATCGCAGGCCGTCCATAGCGAAGGCCACCATCGCATCGGCAATCTCGCGAGGGTCCAGCGATCCGCTCGGGCGGTACCACCGAATCAGTGCGTTCAGGACCGACAGAACGAGGATGGACGCCAAGGCCGGATTCTGCGCCCGGAAAGCTCGTGTCCTGATTCCCTCGGCAATGATCTCGCGAAACGTCGCCTCATACCGGTCGCGCATTGCAACAACGGCGGAACGGTTGTCAATTGGCAGAAACCGAGCCTCGTTCAGGAACGTTGCACTCTGGTCCTGATGTTCGGTGATGATTGCAACGTGACCCCTTATCAGTTCCGCGACCTTCACGTCGGGCGGCGCCGCGCTGGCGGCAATCCTGTCAACCAGACCCTGAAAGAGCTCTGCCCCGTTGCCAACGACCTCAACTAACAATTGGTCTTTGCTGTCAACGTGGCTGTAGAGCGACGATCCGAGCAGACCGAGCTCTTCGCCGAGGTCGCGCATCGATGTGCCGTGAAACCCGCGAGCCGCAAAGAGACGCCCGGCGGCCTGCACGACATCCTCCCGACTCCGAGTTGTCATCGACCCCTCCACGCGCCTTCTCCAACGAACAACCGTTCGTTCGCCGGGGCACCATACCCAACGCCGGTCGGCGGCCGCAACAGGTCCGACTCGCCCTACGATTTCGGTATGGCCGACCTCCACAAACTCGTCGCAGATCCCACCGCCTTCCTTCAGGACGAAGACGCAACCGTGCGACGCTTGGCCGTTGCGGCCTGCTCGGGGAGGGTCGATGAGTCGCTCAGCCACCAGATTGCCGAGATTCTGTGCACCGATCCCGATGACCGAGTGCGTGCCGAAGCCGCTGAGGTGCTCGCCCAAGCCGGCACCGCAGCTCTCGAGCAGCTTCTGGCAGCCTCTGGAGACGGGGCCGGGGTCGTGCGGGAGGCCGTTGCCACCGCACTAGGCGAGCTGAAGGATGGGACCGCTGTCGACTGGCTGATGCATGCTGCCGCAGCCGACATCGCGAAGCTGGTCCGGGAAGCGGCAGTCGCCGCGCTCGGAGCCATTGGAGACGAACGAGCGCTACCGCTGCTGCTCGATCTTGTCCACATCGCTCCCCCACAGGTCCGGCGCAGGTCCGTGGTTGCGCTGTCCGTGTTTGACGGCCCCGAAGTCGAAGCCGCCATCAGGGCAGCCAAGAACGACCGCAATCCCATGGTCCGTGAGGCCGCCGAGATGGTCGTCGGGCATTAACTGGGACGTATCAAGTATCAAGTACTGGCGGCGGGCGGCGTTGACCCACCATCGTGGCTTGCTCGAACGTGTGTGCGATTCGCAGTAGGCCGAGGTCGTCTCGAGGTGGGCCGACAAGTTGGAGCCCGACTGGA
>JAAELU010000240.1 GCA_024226255.1 bacterium
TCTTTGGGCTGGCGATGATCGCCGGCCTGACCGCTTCGGCGGCCAACCCGTCGACCAACACCCTCATCGCCGGGCATGTCCCTGCGCACAGGCAAGGACTGTCGATTGGCATCAAGCAGGCCGGAGGTCCGCTGGGCATCGCCGCCGCCGGCCTCGTGATGCCGCCGATCGCAGCTGCCTGGGGATGGAAGTGGGCCGTGCTCACGTCGGCTGCCATTCCGATCATCGGGCTCACACTGTTGTGGCTGTCACGGCTCGAGGCCGATCCCGTTCTGCCGGCCCGCGATCGATCAGCCGAGCGGCCACCGCTGAGTGATCGCATCCGGATACTCACGGCGAACGCCGCCGGAGTCGGCCTCGGCCTCGGAGCGGTCCTCGGATTCATTGCTGTCTACGGCGTGGAGGAAGTCGGCATGTCGGAGACCGCGGCGGGAGCAATGCTGTCGGTGATCGGCATCGTCGGCGTTGCTTCCCGTCTGGCATGGGGCGCCATCGGTGATCGGGTCGGCGGATCGACCGGCCTGTTGACCGCAATCGGCGTCATCGCCACAGCCGCCGTTGTGGGAATGTGGGCGGCAGCCGACGTAGGTGTCTGGCTGTTTGTCGCCTCAACCATGCTCTTGGGCCTGAGCGCCATGGCTTGGAACGCCGTCGGCATGTTGGCGGTGATCCGGGAATCATCCACCGAACGCGCCGGAGCAGCGTCCGGCTTCGTCGTGTTCGGTTTTCTGGCCGGCCTCGCCGTTGGCCCTTTGGCTTTCGGCGCCCTCATCGACGCCACCAACGGCTACACCGCCTCCTTCGCCATGGTGGGCGCGGCGTTCGTGTTGTCGGTCGTGGTGTTGGCGATTCGACCAAGTGCTGGTGGGCGCATGTGAGGTGCCGCAAGTTGCCAGTTGCCAGTTATCAGTTACCAGTCAGATCCAAACTGTCTGACGGTGCGGTCATATGTCGACATCGAGCTGGTAACTGGTAACTGATAACTAATAACTCCGAACGAAACAGGGAGCAACAGTGAGTGACGAGCGAATCGGTCTGCTTAGAGGCAAGGGCTTCCCCCTCGGCGCGTCGGCGACGGCGTATCCGGTGGAGGAACGGACATTGCTGCGGGTATTGGGCGACCGGGCCAAGACTATGGGCGACAAGGACTGGTTGATCTTCGACTCTGCGGAGACACTCACGTATGCCGAAGCGTGGCGGCTGACGAATCGAGTGGCCAATGCCCTGCAGGCCTCTGCGGGGGAGGGTGCCCACGTCGGGCTGTTCATGGTCAATCAGGCCGAGTTCATGCCAACGTTCTTTGGGGCGATGCAGAACCGCGGGGTGGCCGTTCCGCTCAATGCCCAAGCCAAGGGAGCGCTGCTGCACTACGTGGTGGACTGGTCCGATGTCATCGTCATCGTGGCTCGGGCCGACATGCTCGATCTGCTGATCGCTCTCGATGACCTCGGCAGGACCGAGCTGGTGATTGTGGTCGGCGATGGCGAGGCTCCGGATCAGATCCACGGTGCCGCTGTGGTTCGCTGGGACGACTGGTTGGCGACTGCTGACGATTCGGTTCGGGAGGGTTTCCCGGACTATCGGGACCCGTGCCTGATCCAGTTCACCTCCGGAACGACAGGTCGCCAGAAGGGCGCGGTCTACCCCCATCAGTTTCTGTACTTGTACCCGGCTATGTACACGGACAGCATCGGGATCGCCGAGGACGACATCTGTTCGACCCCGATGCCGCTCTATCACGTGGCGGCACTACACCTCATCGCTAATACGGCACTGCACGCCGGGGCCACGGCACATCTCAAGAGCCGCTTCTCGGCGACTCGATACTGGGATGAGGTGGCCGCTGATGGGGCAACGTTCAGCATCATCCTGGGGCCAATGGCCTCCGTCGTCCTGAAGGTTTGTGACGCCGCGCCCGAGCATCAATTGAGTCGAATCTTCTGTGTGCCGCCACCTCCAGGTCTGGCTGAGTTTGAGAGCCGTTTCCGCACCAAGATCATCTGGCACGCCTTCGGCCAGACTGAGATATCACCCATGGGTATGCGGCCTGAGGTAATTGACGGTGCCGCGCTGGACACGCTCGGATATCCCGTCGACTGGATGGAATACGGGGTCGTCGATGAGGCCGACCACCTGCTGGCACCCGGCGAGATCGGCGAGATCGTCTTCCGCCCGATGCGGTCCTATTCGATGTTCCTCGAGTACTACAAGCGCCCAGAGGCCACCACGGAGGCGTTCCGCAACTTCATGTTCCACACTGGTGACCTCGGCTACTACGACGCGGAGGGCCTGGTCCACTACAAAGGCCGCAAGGTGGAGCGCATCCGACGCCGCGGCGAGAACATCGCGGCCACCGAGCTCGAGTACTTGGCGCTCACCCATCCAGACGTGATCGAAGCGGCGGTCTACGGTGTGCCCTCCGAGCTGGGGGAGGAGGATGTGAAGCTGGACGTCCGGGTTTCTGACGACCTCACTGCCGGAGCGTTGCGCGATTGGCTCGTCGACAACGTGCCCAAGTACATGGTCCCCCGCTACATCGAGCTGCGCGACGACTTCCCGAAGACCCCGAGCGAACGTATCCAGAAGTACCTGTTGGCGAAATTGCCCCTCGATCGGCCGGGGGTCACGGACTTCGAAGAAAA
>JAAELU010000241.1 GCA_024226255.1 bacterium
CCAACGTGGTTACGCCGTGGTGATCCAGGACACGCGGGGCCGGTTCGAGTCCGAGGGAGTCTTCAGCCCCTTCTATCAAGAGATCGACGATGCGGACGACACCTTGGACTGGCTGGCCGGGCGCGAGTTCTGTGACGGCAACGTCGTGATGGCCGGAAGCTCCTATCTCGGTGCTACCCAATGGCTGGCGGCCCTCAGTGGCAACGAGCACCTCAAGGCGATCGCACCCACCCTGACCGCTTCGGACTACCACGAGGGATGGACCTACCAGGGCGGGGCGTTTCAACTGGCCTTCAACCTGTTCTGGGCGCTTGTTCACCTGCTGCCCGAGGAGCAGCGGCGACGGGGCATCGAACCGTCGAGCGCGCCGACAGAGCCCGCGTATCGTGATAACCCGGACGACACCAGCTTCGCGGCGACAGCATCCCACTCGCTCGACGTCGCCGGGCCCTGGCTCGAGCATTTGCCCCTCGGTGACATCCCGCCGCTGGTGGGAGTCGCAGACTTCTACTTCGATTGGCTGGCCAATCCCGACTACACACTTCCGGATTGGGAGGACATCAGCCCAGAGCGCAACGCCGGCCTCATCAACTGCCCTGCCCTGATCACCTCGGGTTGGTATCAGTTGTTCCTGCGCGGCGCCTACGAGGGCTTTCGGGCAATCACTGTCGCCGGCGGATCCGAGGTGGCTCGGACCCAATCTCGAATGGTTATTGGGCCTTGGGAGAATTCGCTACCCGGACCGAAGAACACGGTCGCGGGCGTGGAGGACTTCGGGCCTCGTGCCGGTATCGACTTCACGTCCGTCCAACTCGACTTCTTCGACGAGGTGCTCGGACGGGCAGAGCCACAGGTTCACAGCCCTGTGAAATACTTCGTGATGGGGGCCAATGAGTGGAGATCATCTCCGTCGTGGCCACCAACCGGCGCCGGCGTTCGAAACTTGTTCCTCGCGGCTGATGGCCGGCTCGGAGACGCTCCTTCGACCGATGCCATAGCCTTCGATGAAACCACGCACGATCCGCTCGATCCGGTCCCCACTCTCGGCGGATGCACCGTGCCCGGAATCCCCCAAGGACCCCAGGACCATGCCTCGCTCGCCGGGCGGTCCGACTGTGTCACGTACCGCACGGAGCCCTTGGAAGAGCCGCTCGAGATCATCGGCCCGGTCACAGCAACCATCCACGCATCATGTGATCGTCCATCGAGCGACTTCACCGTGATGTTGTCCGTGGAGCGTCCCGACGGCACGGTCATCAACATCTGCGACGGGATCAACCGCTGGCGAGGCCCCCCTGGCGAGCTAACGGTGCAAGTCGACATGCTGGCCACCGCGATTCGGATTGCGCCGGGGGAGCGCCTCCATGTGCGGGTCGGCCACTCCAACTTCCCCCGCTTCGACCGCAATCTGGGAACCGGCGAACCAATCGAATCCGCCGTCCGCGCCGAAACCGCCCACCACAGGATCTACCGCGGCTCGGCCAGGGCCTCGTTCGTGTCGATCTCAGTTCAAGGACAGGAGTGAGCAGCGAGTTATGAGTTACCAGTTACCAGTTACCAGATCGGGTTCTGACTGGTAACTGGTAACTGGCAACTCCCGTCTTCCTCACATCTCACATCTCACATCGGACCAGCTCTCCCGCGCTGCTTTCTACCAAACGTTTGTTTTATAGTCAGCGGTGGGAGATTCCATGACCGCTGCCACGATTGAAGACCAGTTTGCGGGGCTGCTGAGTGGCGGGCCCGCTGACCCCGGTCCGTTCTACGCGCGGGCGCGTTCCGAGGCCCCGATCTTCCGTAGCCAGGCCACCGGCGGCTGGGTCGTGGCGAAGCGTGACGACGTGATGCGGGTTCTGACGGATGAGGACTACTTTGCGCCACTATCGGCCGGTGCCGGCTCTTCGGTCTCTCACGGACGCACCATTCTCCATATGAGCGGGGAGGAGCATCGCAAGAAGCTGGCGCCCATTGCCCATCGAATCAGACGGCCCGCCAGCCTCAACGGCGAGATCGGTGATCTGATCAGAGACTTGACAGTCGACCTCATGAATGGACTGTCCACCGGAGCGGCTGTCGACCTGAAGGCGGCCCTCACCACGCCGATGCCTCTGATCGTCACAGCTCGAATCATGGGTCTGCCGGATGCGCCCAAGTTCCGGGATTGGTACAACGCGATCGTCGCTGCGGGCGCATCCAACTTGAGCGGCGATCCGGAGGTCACCGCTCGTGGGGTAGCCGCCCGCAAGAGCCTCGCCGAATGGCTCACCCCGCTGATTGAAGATCGTCGTCAGTCGCCCGGCGATGACTTGCTATCGGACCTGTGCACGCTGCGGTGGCAAGACGAGCTGCTGCCGGTCGACGAGATCGTCTCATTCTGCAGCTTCATATTGGCCGCTGGTGTGGAAACGACCGATCGTGCGTTGTCGAGCCTTCTCAAAAGGCTGATCAGCGAACCCAGCGATTGGGCTGCGCTGGCTGCCGATCGCGAGCTGATTCCATCGGCCTGCGCCGAAGCGTTGCGCTGGGCACCGCCGGTCCACGGCATTTCTCGAGGCGTCATCACCGACACCACGATCCGTGGCGTCGAATTGGCTGCCGGAGACCGTGTGCTGGTGCTGCTGGCATCCGCCAACCGCGACGAGGACTACTTCGACGTTCCGGACTCGTTCGTGGTTGACCGGTTCCGGGACAATCCCAAGAGAGAATTCACCCCCAAGGCCTCGATCATGCCATTCGGAGCGGGTACCCATCATTGCACCGGCTCGTTGCTTGCACTGCAAGAGATGACCGTTGCAATGAACCTCTTGCTTGACCGGGTGGAGCACATCGAGTTCGTGGGCGCAGTGCCGGAAGACGTCGGATACGTGTTGAGATCGCCGGCCAGCTTGCCAGTTCGGGTGAAGTTTCGAAGTTAGAAGGAGCCCAAGTGACAGGAAGACTGGACGGACGAGTGGCCATTATCACCGGCGGGGGATCGGGGCTGGGAGAGGCGAGCAGCAAACGTTTTGCCGAGGAAGGGGCCAACGTCCTCGTCGCCGACATGAACGAGGACGGCGCCAAGCGGGTTGCATCCGAAATCGAGATTGCCGGAGGCACTGCCAGTGCCGTGCACGTCGACGTGACATCACGAGCCAGCAATGAAGCCATGGCTTCTGCGGCTTTGGAGCGATACGGAACTATCGACACGATCTACTGCAACGCCGGAATCGTTGGGGTCGGCAATGCCATGGATCTCGAGGAGGACGACTGGGACTTGGTCAACGACGTCATGCTCAAGGGTGTCTGGCTCTCGATGAGGGCCGTTCTGCCAACCATGGTCGACAAGGGCAAGGGCTCGATCATCAATCAGGCCTCGATCGGCGGCGTCATCGGCGTGGCCGGGATCTTCCCGTACGCCGCCGCCAAGGCCGGCGTGATCGGAATGACCCGCCAAGCTGCAGTGGACTTTGCCGACAAGGGTGTCCGCATCAACTGCATTTGTCCGGGGACCGTCCCTACTCCTCTGGTCATAGGAACCTACGAGCAAAGGGCCGGCATCGGCATGTCAGGTGGTCGGACGGTCGAAGAGGCTCTCGAAGTGACCCGCTCGAAGTACCCGCTCGGCGACATGGGCGAACCACTCGATATCGCCAACATGGCTCTGTTCCTAGCCAGCGACGAATCCAAATGGATCACAGGCCAATCCTTCATCGTGGACGGGGGATACACCGCGGTCTGAGCGTCGGATCAGTTACCAGTTACCAGTCAGCGCGTCGTCGTGCTGGTAACTGGTAACTGGCAACTCATAACTCCTGCATCCCACATCGGGCGGCGGCTACGCCGCCTACGGATGTTCCATCAGGGCCACTCTGACAATTTCGTGGGCCGCAAAGAAGTGTGACTCGATTTCGCTGTCGAACTGGAGGATGCCCTTGTTGGTACCGCGGTATACGACTTGTTTGAAGTTGAGGAAGACGCCCGTCGGTTGGCCCATCATCTGCGCTTCGACCGTCACTTTGCAGAGGTCGCCGACCCGGAGGTGTTCGCGTTCGAGAGCGATTCCCAGCGGCCGCGCATCATGCTCATTGGCAGTTGCAGGGCTCCGGGCTGGCTCGCTCACTCGACCTCCACCGCCGTATACATCGAAGCGATGATCTCCCCGAACTTCTCGTTGACGACCCGGCGCTTCACTTTGCGCGTTGGTGTCAGTTCATCGTCATCTACGTCCAGCTCCTTGGGGAGCAGTCGGAATTCGGAGATCCGCTGCTCCTCGCGGAGGCGTTTGTTCGCCGCATCAACCTCATCGGTGATGAGCTTGTGCACCTCAGGAAGTTCCGTCAGTGAACGGAAGGTCGTGTAGATCAGGCCTTCACGGTGGGCCCACTCGGACACAGTTCCCATCTCGATCTGGACGAGCGCCGTCGGGTAGGGCTTGCCGTGGGCAATCAACACTGCCTGCGATATGTAGGGCGAGAACTTCAAGCTGTTCTCGACTTCGGTCGGGGCGAGCTTTGTGCCGTTCTGGAGTTCCATGATGGCGCTCTCTCGGTCGAGCAGTACCAAGTCGCCATCCTCCGTGAACTCGGCAAGGTCGCCGGTGTGGAACCATCCCTCCTGGTCTAGCACCTCGGCCGTCTTGTCCGGCTTGCCGAGATAGCCCTTGAAGACCCCGGCGCCGCGAACCATCAGCTCGCCGTCGTCGCTGATCTTGGCCTCGATGCCAGTCAGCTTCTTGCCGGCACGTCCCGGTAGAACAGCGCCCGTATCGAATTGGGCGAACGGGACACCCGACGTCTCCGCTTGGCCATATACCTGGCGAAGCTCAAAGCCGAGCGAGTGGAAGAAGCGCAGCAGGTCTGCCGACACTGCGGCTCCACCGGCCAGCGGCCACCGCATCTTGTCCAATCCGTACTGTTCGAGAATCCCTTTGCCGACGAGCGCCCAGCTGACGCTCCGGTAGGCACGGCCGACGAGATCGGTGCCGCCCTTCTCCCACTTGCGTTTGGCGGCCCGCTCGCCGAGGTTGAGACCGAGTCGGTATACGCCCTTCTTGAGCCGTGATGATTTGGTCATACGAATCTGGATGTCGGCCGCCATCAGCTCCAAGAAGCGGGGCGGACACATGATGTAGGTAGGGGCGATCTCGTACAACGCTTGCTCAAAGTTGTCGACATCTTCGGGGAAGGCGACGACTGCTCCGTTGCGATAGGGCGTGTAGATCTGCGGCCCTCGTATTGCGGGATGCGCCACAGATACCCAGGCCACGATGCGATCCTTCTCGGTCATGGAGAAGGCAGCCTCGTATCCCTTGGTGGCTTCGAGCATGCTGGCGTGCGTGATCATCACACCTTTGGGGAGACCAGTTGTGCCGGACGTGTAGCCGACCAATGCGACCTCGTTTGGCTTGCGAGCCTCGATCAGTTCGGTATAACGATTCGGATCTCGGTCGAGTTCGACATATCCCAAAGCCTGTAGCTCTCCGAAGGCATGGAGCCGAGGGTCGTCGTAGGCAGACACACCTTTGCCGTCGAAGTACACGATGAACTCGACGGCAGCGCCATAACCCTCATCCATGGCATCGAGGAGCTTGTCGGCCTGCTCCTGGTCCCCAACGATGACCATCCGCGCTTTGCAGTCATCGATGATGTAGCCCAACTCTGATGCGGGCGTTGTGGCAAACACGCCGACCGTAAACGCGCCGACCGATTGGATTCCAACATCGGCGAACAGCCAGGCAGCTGAGTTATTGGCGACTATGGCGACCGCTTCGCCAGGCTTGATGCCTAGCTCGTCGAAACCCAGCGCGGATGCCCGAACCTGGTCGAAATAGTCCTCCCAGGAGTAGGAGATCCACTTGCCGTAGACCTTCTCTAGCAAGGCCATGGCGTCACGATCGTCTCGAGCGCGCTGTCGCAGCAGAGCCGGAATGGAAGCAATCACGGGATCACTCATCACACGCCACTTTCGGTGCCGAGATAGGCCGAAACGACGTCGGGATTCTGCTGGATCTCCTCAGGAGTTCCGATCCCGATCATTTGACCAAAGTTCAAGACCACGATCCGTTCGGCAATGCTCATGACGACGCCCATGTCGTGCTCGATGAGCAACATCGTGGTGCCGAGCTCCGAGCGGACATCGGCAATGAACCTGACCATGTCCTGCTTCTCTTCGAGGTTCTGGCCGGCCATCGGCTCGTCCAGCAGCAGGAGATGGGGTTCTTGGGCCAGAGCCCGTCCGAGCTCGAGACGCTTGCGCACCCCGTAGGACAACTCGCCGACGGCCTCGTTGCGATATTGCGAAATCTCGAGAAGGTCGATGATCCTTTCGACTACCTCTCGCTGGCGGAGTTCGTCCTTGAGGGCCTTGCCCCAGAAGACACCGCCCGATAGAACGCCAACGTCAGAGTGGATGTATCGGCCCAGCATCAGGTTGTCGAGCACTGTCAATGCGTCGAACAGGGCAAGGTTCTGGAATGTGCGTGCGATGCCTCGCGAAACGATGTCGTGGGGCCGTTGGCCGAGCAGATCGTGGCGGTTGCCGCCTGAGTCGGTGAAGTCGATTGTGGCCCCAGGATTCGGGCTGTAGACACCGGTGATGGCGTTGATGACGGTGGTCTTGCCCGCACCGTTGGGCCCGATCATGGCGAACAGCTCGCCTTCGTTGATTCGGAAGGTCACGTCGTTGCAGGCCTTGAGTCCACCGAATTGGACGGTGACATTTTCGATCTCGAGAACAGGGTTGGCGACGCCAATCGTTGTCACAGCAACCACCGCTTCCGCTTCTTGTAGTGCTTGATGGTGGCGTAGGCCTCGGCGGCTTCACCGGCGCCGCCAAGGTAGAACTCCTGGACATCCTCGTTCGACTCGAGCACATCACTGGGCCCGTCAAGCACCACGCGGCCGGTCTCGAGGATGTATGCGTACTTGGAGTACTGCAGGGCCATGCGGGCGTTCTGTTCGATCAAGAGTATCGAAGTTCCTTCGTCCTGGTTGATCTGCTTGAGAAGTTCGAACAGGGTGTGGACGATCTGGGGAGCAAGGCCGAGGGACAGCTCGTCGCAGATGAGAAGTGCGGGCCTCGCCATGAGCGCACGACCGACCGCAACCATCTGTTGCTCGCCGCCCGACAGCCAACCGGCGACGTCCTTACGGCGGCTGGCGATCTGGGGGAACAGATCAAACATTCGCTCGATGTCGGAGTTGATCTCGGCGCGGTTGCGGCGGGAGCTGGAGCCAATCCGCAGGTTCTCCTCAACGGTGAGGCTGGGGAACAACATGCGGCCTTCTGGCACCTGACAGATGCCGGCCTTGACGATCTTGGCCGAGTCGCTTCCTGCGATTCGTTTGCCGCGGAGTTCGATTTCTCCGTCGCGGATCTTGCCCTTGTGGACGAACAGCAGGGACGTGATGGCGCGAATCAGCGTTGTCTTGCCGGCACCGTTGGTGCCCAGCACAGACACGAAACCGCCCTCGGGCACAGTGATGCTGACGCCGCGAAGCGCAACGACGGAGTCGTTGTAGACCACCTCGAGGTTGTTGACGTCGAGGAGGCCTGGAGTGGGTTCGGTTGATTCGTTCAATATTTGAACGGCCATTGTTTGAAGTACCTCTTGATATCCGCCCACAGGCCTGCCAGGCCCTCAGGTTTGAAGACAAGCACCACGATGATCGCAAGACCGAAAATCATGACGTCGATATTGGCTCCGTTTTTCTTGATCCAGTCGACACTGTCGATGAAACCCCAGCCACGGATCCACTCCAACCAGAGAGGAGCCATGAAGAAGAAAAAGGCTCCCAAGACTCCGCCACGAATGGTCGAGAAGCCGCCGACCACGGTCATGATGGCGACATCGAGGATGATTTCGATCGACCACGACTCGTCTGATCTGGCTGTGATGAAGTAAGCGAGCAGGACGCCTGACACGGTCACCATGGCGGATGAAGCGGCAAATGCACGCAACTTTGTTCGAGCAACATTGATGCCGAGCAGTGCGGCCGCTACGTCGTTGTCGCGGACCGCCACAAAGGCTCGACCCTCGCGGGTTCGCAGGACGTTGACCATGTAGATGATGCATAGGGAGGTGATTGGCATGATCACCCAGAACCAGCGGAAGTCTCCTTTGATCAGGAACTCGCCCGCCTCATCAGGGTTGATGAACGGTAGCCAGTGCAGCCATGAAGGAATCGACGGTGCCGGGTACGTGATGGCGTTGAACTTCGTGGTTGCCAGCTGGTACTTGCGGAATAGAAGAATCGCTCCGAAGTGGACAGCGAGCGTGGCCATGAATAGGTACAGGCCTCGCACGCGAAGCGCCGGTAGGCCCACCAGGACTCCGATCACGGCTCCGACAACCGCGGCGATAGGGAGAATGACCCAGAGCGACCAACCGAGGCCAAAGGCCCCTTGGCCGAGGATGGCGCCGGTCATAGATCCGACAATGAGGAACGCCGCATGGGCGATCGAGATCTGGCCCGTGTAGCCGAGAAGGAGATTGAACGCAGCGGCTCCAATGGCCCATGCCAAGGCAAGGTTGAGTGCTGTGCCCCACGCCCTCCAGGGATAGTCGAACGGTGGATCCCAATCGATCTGGAGGATGAACGGAATCGCGATCGTTGCCAGAACGCCGACCACCAGCACGATCCGCTGCGGGGTCGTCTTGATGAGGCGCAGATCCTCGCGGTAGTCGGTGATGTACTTGCCGCTCATGCGTCGCCCTGGTTCTTGGAGACATTGCTCTCATCACGAAAGCCGTGAGGGTCAGACACGAATCAGATCCTTGGTGCCGAAGAAGCCGTAGGGGCGAACCATCAGGACCACGAACATGAGGCCGAAGGCAACAACATCTCTGAAGTCGCCGCCGAAGTAGCCGGCAGCCAGTTGCTCGGAGACACCGACTATGAGACCGCCGAGGATCGCTCCCTCAACAGAGTCGAGACCGCCAATCATCGCGGCGGGGAATGCTCGCAGGCCGATGGCCGCCAAGTTGAGGTCGATGACGGCGGTGAAGTTGCCGTACATAACGCCGGCCACGCCGGCCATTAGGGCACCGATGCCCCAGGAGACGGCGAACACCTTGTTGGGGCTCACCCCCATCGCTGCGGCCGCCTCGAGGTTTTCGGCGACCGCCCGCATCTGCAGGCCGATGGTGGTTGATTTGAAGAAGATGTAGAAGATGACGACCGCGGCGCTGGACACGAGGAACAGGATGATGTCGACGTAGGGGATAACGAGGTTGCCTATGTCCAGCTGGCCTTGGGGCAGCGCCAGGATCCTGCCGCGTTCGAGAGGACCGTACGTCATGAGCAGGAACGCCCTGATGACGATCGCAATGCCGATCGTCACCAAGACGACGGAGAACAGTGGCTGGCCGACTAGCGGCTTCATGATGCCGTAGTGGAGCGCCACGCCAAGGGCCGCAACGATAAACGCAATGGCCACTATTGCGAAGACGATGTTCAGGTTCCATTCGACCAGGAAGGTAAGCGCCAGGAAGGAACCCAGCATGAGGAACTCGCCATGTGCGAAGTTGAGTACATCGGTTGATTTGAAGACGAGGACAAATCCGAGAGCGACCATTGCATATACGGAACCGAGCGCGATTCCGCTCGCCGTTAGCTGGAGAAACGTGTCCACAGGTCGCCTTCCCTAGAGCCGTGATGGGTTCGATTGGTTGAACCCTGGTTTTCGGACGGGGCGGCCGGCCTTCGGCCGACCGCCCCTGATGTCCGTGTGTTTAGTTAGCCGCCGAGGCCGTAAATGAGGTCGAGAGCGCTGGCGTAGTCAGCGAACTCACCGCGGGCGACAACTTCGGTGCCGTTGTAGTCGTAGGGTCGTCCGGCTGCGCCACAGGCGCGTCCGTCACGCGTGCAGTCGAAGTCCGGGCTCTGTCCGCCGGTGCTGAAGCTCGAGATGGTTCCCATCGCCGTGTTCAGCGAAGCCCTGGTGAGGGTCCCGGTAGCAGCGGCGATGCGGATGCCTTCAACAGCCAGCTTGGTAACAACCCAGCCACCGACAAAGTTCACGTTGTTGCGAGTGTCGGCGTACTTGCCATTGGCATCGAGCCAGGCATTCATCTCGTCGTTGCCCGGGGTGCTGATGTTCGGCGGTGTGTACGTGTGAACGCCCCAGTAGGTGTCCAGCAAGTCTGCCGGGCCCTCCTGATACACGTTCTCAGCGATTACCGCGAAGATCCCACCGATGGGAAGGTCGAGACCGGCCTTGTCCATGCTGCCCAGAAGGCGCAGCGCGGCACCCGGTGATCCGTGGAGTGCGATGTAGTTCACACCCTCAGAGTCGACGAGCTCCTTGAGCCTTACGACCTGCGGATCAGCGTCGGCGCCGGTGAGGGGGAGGCGGATGTGCTCGGCGTACGTGCCGCCGGCCTTGACCGCGGTGTCCTCGATGTAGGCGGCCCACTCCTCGCCGGAGGCGACTTCGAGACCGACCGAGGCTACGACCAGGTTGGCTGCGCCACCGACGTCACCCGCCATGGCCTCAATCGCAATGTCGGCCTGATCGCCGTAGTGAGCGATAGTCGACCAGATGTAGGGGTTGGCGAACTGCGCATCGATCGTCTGCTGAGGACCGATGAACGGAATCTTGTCGTCCTGAATCTGAGTAGTGAGGTTGGTGATGATCGATGATCCACCCTGACCCACAACCGTGAGTACCCGCTCATCGCCGACCAGCTTCGTGTAGTTCAGCGTGGCCTCGTCGGAGCTGTACTGGTCGTCCTCTGAGAAGAGTTCCAGGTTGCGACCGGCAACCCCGCCGTTGTCGTTGACGAATTCGGTGTAGGCCCGAATACCTGCCTCGAAGAACAGCTGGGTCGATGAAGTCGGTCCGGTGATGTCACCCATGAAGCCGAGCTTGATGGTGTCGTCGGTTACGCCGTCGTCGGGGCTGCTTGGTACTGCATCGGACGGTGCGGCTGTTGTATCCCCGCCACCGGCTGCTGCCGTTGTAGTGGTGTCGTCGCTGTCGCCGCCGCACGATGCTGCGATTAGCGCCAGCACCGACATCAGCAGGAACAGTCTCTTGAATCGCATTTGCATTCTTGGTTCTCCCTCCCGGGTAACCCAGTCGCCCAGGCACGTCGGAAACTTGTGGCGCCCAAAGCTACCAAACAAACGGTTGGTAGACAATCGAAAACGGCACCGAGGTGTCTGTGGGGCCAAACTCGAGAGCCGCTGGGCGTGTTGCGAGAGTGTGCCGGCGGCCCGGTCCGGACCGTTGCGGCCCTTGAGATCGTGGCCCTACCGAGGTGCGCATCTTTGGCCATGCGACTCACTACCATCCAGTCCATGGGAAGAATGCCAAAAGACATGCGCGCCTTGATGCAGCAGGCCACGCAGATGCAAGAACAGATGCAGAAGACTCAGGCTGAGCTCTCGGAGAAGGTCTATACCGGCACGGCTGGGGGCGGGGTTGTGAAGGCAACCGTCAAGGGATCGCTAGAGCTTGTGTCGGTTGAATTCGATCCGTCGGTCCTCGATCCGGACGATCCTGAGATTGTTGGCGACCTCGTGGTTGCCGCGGTCAACCAGGCGACGCAAGCCGCCACCGACGAAGCCTCGTCGATGATGGGTGGTCTCACCGGAGGTATGGATCTGGGCGGGTTGCTCGGTTGAACTTCGAGCCACCGGTTCAACGGCTCATCGATGAGTTGAGCCGGCTCCCGGGAATCGGTCGCAAGAGCGCTCAGCGCTTGGCGTTCCATATCCTCAACGTCGAGAAGGCCGATGCGGAGAACCTCGGCAACGCCATCATCGAGATGCGGGAGCAGGTCCGGTTGTGCATCCGTTGCTACAACGTCACGGCTCAAGAGCAGTGCATGATCTGCACCGACGTGCGCCGCGATCCGACGGTCATTTGCGTGGTGGAGCGGGCCCAAGACATCGCCGTGCTCGAACGCACCCAGGAATTCAAGGGTCGCTACCACGTACTCGGCGGATCGATCTCACCGATTGAAGGCATCGGCCCCGATCAACTCCGGATGCGTGAGCTCGTCGCCCGTCTTGACATCGAAGGGGTGCGCGAAGTCATCGCCGCCACCAACCCGACCGTCGAGGGGGATACGACGGCCTTGTATCTATCGCGGCTCCTCAAGCCGCTCGACGTTGTCGTTACCCGGCTTGCCAGCGGCCTCCCCGTCGGAGGCGACCTCGACTACGCCGACGAGATCACCCTGGGCCGCGCCCTAGCCGGCCGCAAACAGATCTGATGCGGACCATGCAGATGTACGTGCTGCCGGCAGCGGACCGGTGTCCTCAGCAACCCACCCCGGCGTGGCGCTACTCGTTGATTTCCGCCAGTGGCTCG
>JAAELU010000242.1 GCA_024226255.1 bacterium
TGACACCGCCGGAGTCGAGGACGAGCAACGTTCAGCCGACCTCAGCGGCAGAAGTGCTGGTCCGGATCCGTCGGGACAGCGCTTCGGCCTTGGCGACTGCGTCGTCGGATGGCTCACCGACGTCGTCGATGAGCTGAGCGAGGTAGAGGTCGGTTTCTTCGAGGCGTGCTTGATGACGCAGTTCGGCCCGGACGGCATCCTGGAGGAGTTCCGAGGGCGACAGCTCCCGCTCCTTGACCGCGTCGTAGAGCTCGTCTGGAAGATACACCTGCATCCGTGGCATACGCCTACTATACACACTTCATGGGTGTGCCCCCAGTAACGGAGGGTGTGTCGGCTTGCTATCGGATTGCCAACGGCAACCAGCGGCAACGAATGGTAACCAGCGGCAGCGAGCGGGGGAGCGCCTCGTGAAAGTGCTGCCAGATGCTGGAATCTGCCGCTCGTTGCCGGGGGCTGCCGGGATGTGGGCGGTCGTTCAAGTCCCCCCTCCGACACTCGAACAAACGTTCGATCATCTGCCAATCGGATGATTGAGAGCAGCCATCCTGTCAAGGACCTTTCGCGGGTGACAGGGATTGGGGGCCGCTGGGTCTTGTGACGGCGGTGCTGCAGCCGTAGCGCTGTACATCATCGCCATCAATGCAAACTGACCGGACCGGCGGAGTCGAAGACTGCGAGCGTTGTCGCTCTCGAGGAGAGCGGTACTCAGCTCGGCTTCGCTCCAGTGGCCGAACAGCTCACGTCGAGTGCATCTCTGCTACAAAGGCGGCAGTCGATCGGGACGGATTAGGACACAGGCCATGGGTGACGCCGACATGACTGAAACCGGTGGGAAGATCTCCAACGCGCACCGCCGATGGTTCAGCCCGCCTCGAGCTCATGGCGACAGTATCGAGGACCGCACAGTCAGCTTCCTTGAGCTGTTCTACGACCTCGTGTTTGTGGTGTTGATCGCTCAGCTGGCCCACACGCTGGCCGGTCATATCGACTGGACCGGGTTCAGAAACTTTGCAGTTGTATTCGGGCTCATTTGGATTGCCTGGCTCAATGGGACGATGTATCACGAACTGCACGGTGGCGACGATGGCCGCAGCCGCATGTACATCTTTGGTCAGATGACGCTTATGGTGCTGTTGGCCGTGTTCGCGGGACATGCCGCCGACGATCTAGATGACGGCCGCAACTTCGCCATTGTCTACACCCTTCTTCTCCTGTTCATTGCCTGGCAGTGGTTCGATGTCCGCCGCTTCGATGTCGAGGAGTGGCGGCCAATCGTCATGCAGTACGTGACCGGGATGTTGCTGATTGCTGCTGTGGTTCTTGCCAGTGCATTTGTCGACTCGACCGAAACCCGGGTCTTGATCTGGGCCGTGGCCGTGGTTCTCACGCTGGTGGGCGGGATGGTGTTTTCCCTCGGTCGGCAGTCCGACATAGTCGACTCAGCTACCCAGACGACAGAGTCTCTGGCTGAGCGATTCGGACTGTTTACCATCATCGTGCTCGGCGAGGTGGTGGTCGGTGTCGTCGAAGGAATCTCCGAGGCCGAACACCACTTCCGGACCATCGCCACCGGCATCCTGGCGTTGTGGGTCGGCTTCGGCTTCTGGTGGAACTACTTTGACTTCGTTGGTGGACGGGTCCCTCGGCCGGGTCGAACGCGTGTGGTATGGCTGAACACCCACTTCCTGCTGGCGCTGTGTATCTCGGCTGCCGGTGCGGCCATGGTGTCGCTGGTCGGGCACGGTGCTGACGCTCGAACCGGCGCCGCCAGCGCATGGTTACTGTCTGCCACCACTGCCGGCATCTTGCTGTCGATCGCCATGATCATCAACACATTCGATCAGCGGCCCGGCCACGTCAATGTCTCCCGCATGATGGTGATCGCCGCCGTCGGAGCATTGGTGGTTGGCGCCTTCCGGCCCGCTCCGTGGTTATTCGTGTTGTTGCTTGGATTTGTGGTGTCGGTGCCATGGCAGGAATCGTTCACCCGTCACGCCCGTCTCGGCTTACCGTTCATACCCGAGGAGGCGTGACGTGCAGGGAGCGAACCCGGTGGTCCAGTGTGGCGAGGGCCCCGGCGGCGAAACGGCGACGACCCACTCGCGACCCTCCAGCTAGAACTTGCCGGCGTTGACGTCAGTTTCGAGAACGGGTTCGACGTTGTCCCAGTGAGACCGAGCGGGTTGGCAATTGCTGTAAGCAACGGCCGCCGATCCGAGGTGCTCGTGGGCTCTTGCGGCCGAGGCGTCAGATGAGCACGGCTCTGAGCATTCCGATCACCGTACCATTAGCCCCTCAAGGGGATGGGAGTTCGGCGGTGCGCTGGTAGCCGGCGAGCGTAGGGGCCTGGTTAGTTGGCGGCCTGTGCAGCCGATTCCAAGTTTTCCATGAACCCTTGGAATGCCTTCTTCATCTGCCCGTCCATGAGCGGTCCGAGGATGACCGCAAGCGGCCCACCTTTGGGTACGTAGTCATACGTCATGGTGCAGGGCGTGGTGTCGCCGTTCTCTGAGAGCGTCAATGTCATGGTGGCCGACTTGATGGGTTGTTTCTCGATGTTGTCGATGACAAGAACCATCTTCTCCTCGGGCACCCACTCGGATACGGTCTCTCTCATCCGCATCTTTCCGTTGGGGACGATCTCGGTTTGTCGTTGGGCCCCGACGCCTTCGGTTTGATCGCCAATGGCGTAGCTGTTCTTGATGCCATCGTTCCAGTCGCCGATGCTGGGGTAGTCGGCCAACACCGCCCACACGCTTGACCGTTGTGCGGCCAATGTCCGCTCTGCCTTGATGTTCCTCATCGGACGTCCTTGATGTTGTTGTGGACCAATGGCTCGAGCCCTGGCCGGTTGGGGATCTTCTTCAAGTACTGCTGCTGGAGGATGCGTGTGTGTCGGTTCTGTCTCACGCGGGGTCTTCTTGGCGGGGAGGTGTTGGCCCGAGGAGCTCATGGGTGTGCGTTGTCAGTTGGCGGCCTGAGCCTGAGCCGCCCGTTCCAGGCTGTCGATGAAGCCGTTGAATCCCATAGTCATCTGCTCGTCGAAGACTGGACCGAGGTCACCCATGGGTTCGTAGTCGTAGCTCATCGTGAACGACGTGGTTTCGCCATCGGCGGAGAGTGTGAATGTTTGTGTGGCCTGCGTGACCGGCATCTGTTCGATCTGGTCGATGGCGATGACCATCTTCTCGTCCGGCACCCACTCGGTTACGGTCTCTCTCATCCTCATCGCTCCGTCCGGGACCAGTTCAGTTTGTCGTTGGGCTCCGATGCCTTCGGTCGCGTCGCCGATGGCGTAGCTGTTCGTGATGTTGTCGTTCCAGTCGCCGATGTTGGGGTAGTCGGCCAACATTGCCCACACGCTGGACTGTGTTGCAGCTACCGTGCGTTCTACCTTGATGTTCCTCATTTGATATTTCCTCTCTGTTGATCTGACTCACGAGTTAGGTCATGAGCCAGGAGTTGAACTTGTTCGTGGGATGCACTCTGGTCGCGGCGGCCGCGAAAGGCCCGGGACATCCCTGCTGGTGGACTCATGTGGGTAGAGCCTCGTAGAGGGTGACGCTGTCGATGATCGGACAGCCTTCAAGGATCTGCTCGGCGGCATCGATGTGCTCAGCCTTGAGGATCGAGTATCCGCTCGCTGGGTTGGACGACAGCGACAGCTCAATGGTTCGGTCCTTCGTGATTCGCCGTCCCGGACCGAACGGGTTGCCGACATCGACGAAGCTCGCGGCGCGTCGTTGAATCCAGTCGTTCCAGGCCGCCTCGAGTTCGGGGGTCGGGCTGTGGTGGCCGTGGTAGAGGAGGACGAACTTCTTCATGTTGAGCATCCTGGTGATGCTCAGCGACAACGTTATGTCGGTGTTTCGAATCTATTTCGTCGATTGTCGGGTGAGGTCGCCGACAATTCCTCGGTTGATCAGCTCGTGTAACTCGATATCGGCTGGGTCAAGGCCTCGATCTCGAACCTGCTCGTCAAGAAGGTCGGCCGAACGGATCCGGTCGAGCCTGAACACACGAGGAGCCTCGCGCAGCCGACAATAGGCCCACAGATACCAGTGAGGCTGTACTCCCAGCACGGCAACCGGTTCCACAGTTCGCGACGTTGTTTCATCGAACTTGTCGACGTACTCGATTTCGACGACTCTCCGTTCGACGATGGCCTGTTCAACCGCCGCCAGCGATCGGTGCTCCTCAGCACCGCGATCGAATACACGCACCCTGGTCGCAAGCTCGCGGGTGCTCTCGGCATCCACTTCACGAAGCACGGCCAAGATTTTCTGCAGGGCCGTGCGACCGGCATGGGTGAACGGAGTCGACGTGCCAACGGCCAACGCTGAGGCAACCGCCGCCACCTCGGCGGCGCTGAGATTCAATGGCGGCAGTGTGTGCTGGAGGTCGAGCGCGTACCCACCCCGACGCCCAGGAGTTGCATAGATCGGAACGCCGGCCTGCTGGAGAGCCGACAAGTCACGCTCGATGGTCCGCTTGCTGACCTCGAAGTGATCCGCCAACGAAGTCGCGCTACGCCACTGAGGCGCCGCGGCCCGCAGCTCCTCAACCAGCGCATACAACCGATCAGTTCGATTCACCCCACCACACTCGCCAACCGCGCCACGAATGACAACTCGAGCAGCGTATTGCGGGATCGAGTGGCAAGACCGGTGGATCTATCCGGTCCTTGGCCATCGGCTGAACTCGAAACGAAGGTCTCTGACCAGGCGAAAGGCCTAAGGACTTCAGCCGGTAGGTGGCGATTGACCGCTGAAGTCCTTGCGCATCCTTCCCATTCTTGCCCTGCGGGCGGGCCTTTCGGGCCCCGGGCCCTTGCGGTCAGGCCTCGTTCCTCGGCCTACCCGCGCGGGTCCTAAGCCTCGATCCACCGATGGCCTGATCTGGTGTGGGTGGTCGCGTCCACCAAAAAGGCCTCCTGAGCTGGGAGTCTCGTGATGTCTGACGTCACGCTCATCCACATCTCGGGAGGCACTTTCTGTGTCTGCATCTTCGCGCA
>JAAELU010000243.1 GCA_024226255.1 bacterium
CGCGGCCAGGTGCAGGGCACCGAAGCCGTAGGTGGCGGGATGCAACGCATTATCGCCAACGTACCGACGTCCGAAATCATGCGTTACGCAGTGGATCTCCGGTCGATCTCACACGGATGGGGCAACTTCACGTCAGTCCACGATCACTACGCGGAGCTGCCCGCTCACCTGGTGGACAAGGTCGCCCAAGCTGCAGCCGACGAGGAGTAGCAGACAAGCACTCTCGTTCCGGCGTATCTGACGGCCAATAGCAGCCGCGATCTACGCAAGAACGGGAAGACCCAGCGTCTCAGTCGCGGATCGACAGCGCCACGCCTTGGAGAATGTCGTTTTCGGAGACGATAATCTCGGCGATTCCCGTGACCGCCAGCGCCTCTTGGGCGACTACGGCGCCCGCCAGAATTACCGCGGCCCTGCCGCGATGCATCGATGGGATTGCGGCGATCTCTTCAACCGACATCGACCCCAACAAGTCGACGAGATCGGCCAGCACCGACTCGGATAGAACCGTGCCGTGTACCGCCACACGATCGTATTCGGGGAGCCCAAGGTGAATCGCGCACAGCGTGGTGTAGGTCCCGGCGACACCGATCACCTCGGCAACCGGCGGCAGCTCCAACTGCTCTTGAAACAGAGTCGAGACGTGTTCGCGGGCACGAGCCACGTCAATCAACGGAACTGGAACTGAGGTGGCGAATCGTTCCGTGACTCTCACCGACCCGATGTCGATGCTGTTGGCGTACTCCGGCCCGTCCGTCCCGGCCACGAATTCCGTGCTGCCGCCACCCAGATCGATGACAAGCGTCGGCTCGCCCTTCTCGCGGTCTACGCGAGCGCCCGAAAACGACAGGCTCGCCTCCTCCGATCCGCTGATTATCTCGGGACGCTGCCCGACGGCTTCCGAGGCTCGGCTCAAGAACTCGGAGGCGTTGGAAGCATCGCGTGACGCCGAAGTAGCAATCACTCGACGGCGAGCAACGCCAAGTCGATCCATGATCGTGCCGTAGCGTCTGAGGACCTCGACGGTTCGGTCGATCGCATCCGAATGCAGGGCGCCGGCCTCATCTACTCCCTGGCCAAGACGGGTGACAATCGCGTAATGAGCCAACTCCTCGCCGAGGCCTCCCTCATCCGGTTCAACAACTAGGAGGCGGACCGTGTTCGTACCAATGTCGACCGCACCGATTCTCACCATCTCGGTTCCCGCCAATTCGGATTGGGTACAACGACTTCGTCGATCTCGACGACACATCCGGTCGCACAGTTCAGCGGCCCGACTTCGGCTGACGTCCACTCCCCGACCACGTTGTCGTTTCCAGCGGCGAAGTCGGCGTATTGGGCGTGCAGACACTTCACCCCAAAGCGGGTACCGCCGACCCCGCCGGTGGGACGGGGGCCCTGCCGATCGGCGGCGATCAACTCATCCCGATCGGCGGCATACCGCGTCATGGTGTCCTGGTACCGCTGCGCCAGAGCAGGATCGGCCGCCAGCCGGCCCTCGGCTGCTTTGACCCCTCCAGCAGACTCGATCCGGCTGATGCGCAGCACCGCCAGAGGGCAGGTGAGCCAATAGCTGGTGGGAAAGGGGGTTCCATCGTCGAGATACGGAGGAACGGCAATGACTACCGGAAGCTGCAGGTGGCAGCGGGCTGCGACATCTATCGGACTTCGGGGCGGCCGCTCTAGCTGAGCGGCGACGACGGCGCGATCATCCATCTGGCTCGAGGTCGCGACCAGTGAGGAAATCCCAGACCTTCTCGAATAACCCGCGCTCGTCAAACTGTGCAGTCGGAACGGCGGGCTCAGGCAATTCGCTGCCTGGTGGCGAATCGATGGTCACACCGACTTCGCCCTCCTGGACCATTCCTAGCTGTTCCCGAGCCAGCCTCTCGAGCTCGACGTCCGTGTTGAGAGCCTCGATCGCTGCCTCGAGGGCGGCGTTCTCGTCTTGGAGAGCCTGCAGCTTGGTCGCCGTGTTATCTACCTGGCGATTCTGAGCAAGGATCTGGCGAAATGGGAAGATTCCGGCGAGGGTCACAGCGAGCGCCACAATCAGGACGACTGCGATCAGCGGACTGTGGCGGGGTTTGGGTGACTCTGTCTCGTCGCGTCTAGCCATCGGCACTCCGGCCGAAGGCAGCCCACCCGGCGTAGCGGGCGTCCGAGCCAAGGTCCTCCTCAATGCGCAGCAACTGGTTGTACTTGGCGGTCCGTTCGCCGCGGGCTGGGGCCCCCGACTTGATCTGGCCGGCGTTGGTGGCAACCACCAGGTGCGAAATGAACGAGTCCTCAGTCTCCCCCGACCGGTGCGAAACCATCTGGGTGTACCGGTTGCGCTCGGCGAGCTGCATCGTGTGCAGTGTCTCGGAAAGGGACCCAATCTGGTTGACCTTCACCAGCACCGAATTGGCGACGCCTTCGGAGATGCCTCGAGCGAGAATCTCCTCGTTGGTGACAAACAGATCGTCTCCGACGATTTGGACATCGTCCCCAAGGCGATCGGTCATGGTCTTCCAACCATCCCAGTCGGTCTCCCCCAGGCCATCTTCGATGGACACCAGCGGGAACTCCTCGGTGAGGCCTGCCAGGTAATCCACCATCTCATCCGATGTGAGCTGCCGGCCATCGAGTTCGTAGCGACCTTCCCGGTGAAGCTCGGTGGCTGCAACGTCGAGGGCGAAAGACACCTCGCCGCCGGGCTGATACCCCGCCGCCTCAACGGCATCGGTCAGCAATTCGAGGGCGCTGCGGTCGGCCGCCAGATTGGGCGCGAAACCGCCTTCGTCGCCGACATTTGTCGTCAGGCCTTTGCCTGCAAGGACCTTCTTCAAGGCTTGATATACCTCGACGCCGGCCCGCAATGCCTCGCTGAACGAGGGAAATCCGCCGGGAACCAGCATGAATTCCTGGATGTCGACCGAGTTGGCGGCATGGGCCCCACCGTTGAGAACATTGAGGCAAGGCACCGGAAGAGTGCGGGCCGCGGTTCCGCCGAGGTACCGATAGAGGGGAACCCCGATACCGGCCGCGGCAGCGCGAGCGCAGGCCATCGAAACAGCCAGAATCGAGTTGGCTCCGAGATTCGCCTTGTTGGGGGTTCCGTCGAGGTCGAGCATCACCTGATCGACATGCTCCTGGCGCGTGGCATCCATGCCAACCAACGCAGGTCCGAGTGTCGAGATGACGTTGTCTACGGCTCGC
>JAAELU010000244.1 GCA_024226255.1 bacterium
CGTTCCACCCCGTGTAGATGGTCACGATGTCGATGTCGAGTGAGCGGTAGAGGTGCCGCGTGCGAAGCAGGTGGTGGTACGAGTGGGCACCCGAGACGCCGCCGTTGATCACATCGAAGCACCGCTCAGGAACACTGTGCCGCAGCCTAGCGGCCGCAACAGCCGGATAGCTGTCGTCGAGTGGGACATTGTGCCCGAAAGTGGTCGAGCCGCCGATCATCAAGACACGTGTGCAGCCGGCGCGTTTCCGCGGTGCGATAGCGGCGCCACGGAGCCCTAGCTCGTTGCCGTGTAGAAACGCCGCTTTTCGGTGTAAACGGCTCTCGTGGCGGGTCGGGTGCGACTTCCGACGTGACGTTCTCGTGGCGCAGAGTGGGATAGCTGACAGAAAAACGCGCGGTGTGGGGCGAGGCTGACGGATTTCGGGCAAGCCGGAGCCATCGTCAGCGAGTGTCGGCGGCTTCAGGCCGAGGCGGCGGCCAGCTCGCGCGCTACGATTCGATCAAGTGCCGGGCGAGGACGAGGAGGTTCGCCGAGACCACGCTCGCCCAGGTGTACGCCTTGAACGACGCCTTGCTGCGCCAGGTGCAGCGCGACAATCCGAAGCACCGCTTGAGGAACGAGATATTGCCCTCGATGCCGGCCCGGAAGCGCTTCAGCCGTTTGTAAACCCAACTGCTCTTGACCATCTCGGGGATCTTCAGGCTGCGCTTCTTGTGGAACATGACGTCCTTGACGCCGAGTTGCTTGAGGTCGACCAGGTTCTGTCGTGCCGTGAAGCCGCCGTCGAATGCCGCTTGCCTGGGCGGGCGATGGTAGATGAGCTTCTGCCGCCCGATGACCTGGACGGGCAATGTCGCGTCGGCGGGGTTGCCGTCGAGGACCATGCAGTCGAGCACCAGGCCGCTGGCGCCTGTGGTCAGGCAGAGCTTGTGGCCGAACAGCGTCTGCCGGCGATCCTTGATGATGATGTCCGTATGCGGCTCGAAGATGGAAACGATCTTGTCCTGTGGCGGCACCTTCTCGCCCCAGAACACCCGCCGCTGGGTCTGTTTGACCACCTGTCGTCCCAGCGGGATGTAATGCTCGAGGTCGGTGGTGAGCCCCCAACCGAGGATCAGACCGAAGGCGTCGACCGCTGGTGTGGGGTTGTCCAGCTCCGTGATCGCGCTGACAGCGTAGCGCAGGGTTTTGTTCGCAAGCATGACCAGCTCACGGTATTTCTTCTCCCGCTCGTATGCGGTCTTGGCGTACTCGATCTCCCAGGCGCGCCGCTTGGCCCGCTGGGTGTGATCGACGAACTCGATGTCGAAGCCAGCTTCCCTGCCGTACCGCATCAAGCGGTCCAGCACGCGGACGACATCGAACAGCAGGCTGGAGTCGCTGGGCTCGTGGATGTTGGTCTCCTCGACGGTGCAGTCGGTCCGTATCTTCCGCCCCGTCTCGATGCCCCGGCGCCTGGCGTCCTCGAGCACGATGTGGTTGATCGCCTCCAAGGTCTCGGGCCGCACTTTCTTGATGTTGTTCTGCAAGGTCTTCTTCGTCGGCCCCGACGAACCCAGCCCGATGCGGCAGAACGACTGGTAGCAGGCGGAGTCCACGATGTGGAATGCGAGGTCCTCGTAGCTGAAGTCCTCCGTCTGCTTGACGACCATCGCACGAAAAACTTGCTCGGCTGTCATGCCGTCGCGCCCCTTGGTCGGGTCGACACCGCCGACGATGAGATCGCCGTGGACCAGTTCGAGAATTTCCGGATGGTCGTCGAGCACGGCGCTGCTCTGGCGGTACTCCTCCGCATGGGCATGTGCGCCAGGAATAGGGACCAATTTCTGCTGTTGATCTACAGTACGTCGCATCGGGGGGCGGTCTCCTTCGAGGTTTTGGTAGGTTTCGAATGGAGAACCGTCCCCCGGTCTCTTCTATTTCCTATTTGTTTTCAGACCGATAGCATTTCTACACGGGAACTAGCTAGGCTCTGTCAATCAACACTTTCACCGATTGCCAATCTCCCAGCGAGCTGATTGTCCAAGCCGCCGCTGGCGGTCCCGCCGTGTGCCGCGAGCGGCAGGGGGAGCTCCGCCAGGCAACGAGCCTGCCTGGTATGTGGAGGCCTGGCTAGCGCTCGGCGTTCCTGCGCCGTCCAACGACAACAACTTCGACATTGCCAGCGCCCTCGCGACCGCGTCGGCCTCGCGGGGATAGGCGGCAGTGCCCGGCGCCAACCACACGGCCCAACATCAGTCCTCCAGTGTTGACAGATACCCATTAATGCGAAATTTTGGGAATAGGCGCGCAACAACGGCCA
>JAAELU010000245.1 GCA_024226255.1 bacterium
ATCTGGAGTGTGTCACCTTCGAGGCGCACCCGGCGGGTTGCTGATCTGCTGTGTTGAATAGGTGCCCAAGCCGGGATGTAAGCCGACCAGCCGGCTCCGGCGCCTCCGGCAGTGACAACGAAGAGATCGTCGACAGTGGGGACGACGGGCAGCTTGCCGTCGTTGCCTGCCGACATGTCGTGTTGGTAACCCTCTTCGATGACGACTCCGGCGTTGGTGAGCCACTCGGGTGTGACCCGGCTCTCCCTGACGAGGAACTCTTTGGCTTCGGCCTTGGAGTATTCGGCGTCGACGATCGCCTGCCGATGCTCTGGGCCCATCACGAGTAGCACTTGGTGACCCTTGCCGATTGAGTACGTCGAGGGCGCCTGCATGGCGGCAACAAACGTGCGCAGCACTCCGGTGCCGTCTGGGTTCTGGGCGTTGGCGACCTGGCGAGGTCCCTCTGCTGCGAGCACCGTGACTGTCGTGTCCTCGAGCGGGTAGCCGAGCTCTTCGCGAAGGGTTGGCCACTGCGGCGGGGGAGGGTCTTCGGCGAAGCACATTGTGTACTTGCCAGGATGACCGATCGACGAGCCGTCCATGCCGCCGGTCTTGGCGCCGAGCACGTTCATGGCCGTGAGCCTGATAGCTCGACCGATCGTGGCGTTGGCCCGATTGCCCGAACCGAGTGCATTGTGCTTGGAGGCCATTCCGATCTCTTGCGCGATCGGGCCTGATACGACCAGGCAGAGTGCGGCTCCACCGGTTGAGGTGATAGCGGCATTGATGTTGAACCCTGGGTCGAGTGCGGCTTGCATGGCGGCGATTACCACAGGGAAGTACTCCGGGGCGCAGCCTGCCATCACCGCGTTGATCGCCAGTTTTTCGGCGGAGATCGACATGTTGCGCTGCGGGACCGTGCCGAGGAGTTCGTCGGCTTCCACCCAGCCGGCGGCCAGCATGGCGGCCACCCGATCCGGAGTCGGCGGCACGATCGGCAGTCCGTCCGTCCAGCCTTGTTCGAAGAAGTGCTCCTGAACTGCGGACTCGTCGATGACGATCTGTTCGGCCACTGAGGACCCTTCGGTTGGTAGCGCCCCAGCATCGTACCAACCAAACGTTTGGTGGAAAACCGGCTTCTGCCATAACCGTCTCCTCCCCCGTTGTACGCCGCTCTAGGCGGGCAACGTTTGGGGGAGGGGGAAGCGAAGGGAACCAGCAAACCGCACCACGCGCTAGCGCGGAGCGCGACCAGACCACAGAACAGGCCAGCGGAAATTCTTCCGCCGCGTCCCCTCGACTCGCATGCACTTAGCGACAGGCGCTACGTTCGCTCTTCGGACTACCTTCGCTTCCCCCCTCGGCTCGCATAGCCTCGCCACTCCCCCCAACTGTCTGCCTCCCAAAGCGGAGTCAGACGGGGGGAGAGACCAGCGAGGGCCTACCCGAACTCGACCCAGGTGCGATCGAGTTCCGATATGGACGAACAGCCCAGAAGAGCCAGGGTGCGGTCGATTTCGGCCTGCAGGATGCCGAGCATGTGGGCCACGCCCTGTTCGCCGGCGACTGCCAGTCCCCAGAACCAAGGCCGCCCGACGAACACCATTCGAGCTCCCAGCGCACACGCTCTGACCACGTCGACTCCGGTGCGGACGCCGCCGTCGAGGAACAATTCGGCGCCGAGGTCGGCCCGAGCGACCGTGTCGAGGGCCCGGATCGATGAGGGGGCGCCGTCGAGCTGGCGGCCTCCATGGTTAGACACGACGATGCCATCGGCCCCGAGCGAGATCGCTCTGCGGGCATCTTCAGCGGTGAGGATCCCCTTCACGACCAGCGGTCCATCCCACAACTCCCGTAGCCACGCGAAGTCGTCCCAAATGGCGGAGGGATTGATCAACTCGGTATTCACGTAGGTACCGATCGCAATCGCACCGTCGCCATCGGCGACGCCGAGCAGGTTGCGGAATGTGATCGGCTGGCCGCACACCAAGCCATACAGCCAGCTTGGGTGGCGGGCTGCGTCGAGTGCGTTGCCGAGGCGGATCTTGGGCGGAATCGACATCCCGTTGTGAACGTCGCGGCGTCGGTTGCCAACGATCGGCACGTCGACCGTGAGACACAAGGTCGAACATCCTGCCTGCTTGGCCCGTTCGACAAGAGCCTCAACGACAGAGCGGTCCTTCCACAGATAGAGCTGGAACCAGCGGGGCCCCTTGCCGACGGCTGCGATCTCCTCGATCGAAAACGAGGATGCAATCGAGGGGGCGAAGACGACGCCGGCTCCTGCGGCAGCTCGGGCCGCGGCCAGTTCGCCGTCACGGTGGACCAGCCGGGCCAGTCCGGCAGGAGACAGGCCGACCGCGGTCGGGTAGGTCTCGCCGAACACCGTGACTTCCTGGCTGCGGGTGGTGACGTCACTCATCACCTTGGGTTGCAACACCACATCGGCGAAGTCGGCGACGTTGGCTCGCAGTGTCACTTCGTCGTCTGCGCCGCCATCGACGAACTCCCGGACCATCTTGGGCAGTCTCCGGCCGGCAGCTCTCTGGAGGTCGTCCAGTGAGTGAATCCGATCCATCCGACCCATCAGGCATCTGCCAGCTCTAGAAGCGCCGGTGCTAGCCGGGTCCATTCGTCGTTGGCAAACGAGTCCTTGTCTGCAGTGAGCACTTGGACGCAGACGTGGTCGGCGCCGGCTGCGAGGTGCTCGGCGGCTCGGGCGACGCACTTTTCGGGTGTTCCCCAGGCAAATACGGCGTCGAACATTGCATCGGAGAAGTTGTCGAGGTCGTCTTCGCTGAGACCCTGGCTGTTGAGCATGCGGCGGTAGTTGGCCATCCGCAGGTAGATGCGTGCCGTCTCGGCCGCAATCGAGCGCGCTTCCGTTCGATCCTCGGTGAGGATCACCATCTGTTCCGGAGCCAGGAAGGAATCGCCAATCAGCAGGCGGGTCTGCGCGGTGTGGGACACCGGTGTGAAGTATGGGTGCACGCCTTGCGCGCGAGCCGCGGCGAGTCGTGACATCTGGGGTCCGAGAGCACCCACGACTACCGGTACCGGTTCGGCCGGCTCGGGGCCACCCTTGGTGACAGCTGCCATCGCCTCGAGGTACATCGACAGGTCGCGGTAGGTCGTGGTGTACTCGTGGCCACGGTGCTGCACCATCGGTCGGTGGGAGACTCCGATGCCGAGGACAAACCGATCTCCCGATGCCTCGGCGAGTGACCGGGCCCCGTTGACCATGGCCGTGGCATCCCGCCCGTAGATGTTGGCAATCCCCGACGCCACCACGAGGCTTGACGTCGATTCGAGCAGCAGACTCCCCAACGCCATGACCTCACGCCCAAATGCCTCGCCGTACCAGAGAGCAGGAATACCAAGGCTCTCGAGGTGGGCAGCCGCATGGCGGACATCTCCGTGGGCGAGCGAGGCGAACTGGCCCGTCCAGGCACCGATCCGCCCCATCCTTTCCAGGGTGGGCATCATGGTGTCACCGTGATGTGGATTGCTTCCTCGCCGGGAACGTTGCCGCTCAGCAGCGCGTGGGCGTGCTCTAGGTCGGCCAGATCGAAAGTGTGGGTATGCATCTTGTGCAGTGGATAGCGGCCTGACGCGATCACCCGAATCGCCTGGCTGAAGGCCCATTGCGAAACGCCAAGGGCTCCGCGCAGACTGAGATCCTTGAAGACCAGCTTGTCCGAGATGAAGCCGTCGATCGTTTTGGCGTCCTTCAGTCCGGCCAACACGATCGTGCCTCCGGCTCGGGCGGCCTCGACGGCATCGAGCACCGGCTGGGTGGAGCTCGACGTGGTGTCCACAACCCGATCGGCGCCGTAGCCGCCGGTTAGCGCCATCACCCGCTCCACCGTGTCGGTCTCCTCGACGACGATCGTATCCGTCGCTCCGAACTCCTTGGCCAGCTCCAGCTTGGTGGCGTCGCGGGCGGTGCCGGTAACGATTATCTGTTCGGCGCCAGCCTCCCGGCACGCCACGATGCTGCCAAGGCCGCGTTGGCCGGGGCCGAGGATCAGCACGGTGTCTCCAATCGTCGTTCCGGCTGCTTTGTAAGCCCACTCAAAGCCTGCGCCAAACGGATTGAACAGCACGGCATCTTGAATCGAGATCGAATCGGGCACCTTGTGAACCACCGAGTTGGGGCGCAGCACCATGTACTCGGCGAACCCGCCCCACAGCCCCGTGCCCTGGGTGGTCGGCTGGCACGAATAGATGAATCGGTTGGCGCACAGCCGGTACTCGCCACCGAGACAGCGAGGGCAGACTCCGCACGGTACAAACGGTTCGATGGCCACTCGGTCGCCAACGCCGACGCCCCACAACTTGGCGACGTCATCGGGTATTCGCTCGATATGGCCGACCGGTTCGTGGCCGGGCACGTGGGGATATTGAGACAGACCCGCCTGGACGATCTTGCCTCGGTAGGACTCGAGGTCGGAGCCGCACATGCCGCATCCCTCGATACGTACCAGCACCTCATCGGGCTGGAGGTCCGGCATCGGGATCTCTTGGATCTCGATGGTCTCGTCGGCCACCTGGACGGCAACTCTCATCGGCGTGGTGCTCCTTCTTGGACGGATGTTCGATCCCACGTGTCGGCCGTGACACCGTCGGCGACCAGCTTGTACTTCTCGACTCGGTCTGTCGATGTTCTGGGGAGGACGTCTAGTTGGCGGAAGTAGCGAGGCACTGCGTAGGAAGGCAGCTCGGCGGCGCAGTGGTCCACCAGAGCGGCCCAGTCGATCGGCTCCTTGGCAACGATTGCGACCAGCACCTCCTCCTCGCCGATCTGCGACGGCACGCCAACCGCGGCCACATCCGCGATGTCGCCGAAGCCGCTGATGGCTCGTTCGACTTCCCAGGCCGAGATGTTCTCACCCCGGCGGCGGATAGCTTCCTTGATGCGTCCACCGAAGAAGAGAAAGCCGTCGGTGTCGACACGGCCCAGGTCACCGGTGTGGAACCAAAGATTGCCCCACGACGCCAACGTCGCCTCCGGCATGCCGTCGTATCCGGCGAAGAAGAGGTGGGCCGCTCGGGGCCTCACGACGATCTCGCCCCAGTCACCTGTTTCCACCGGGTGGTCCGACTCGTTGTGGATCTCCAGATCGACATCTGACACAGGTCGTCCGCAGCTACCGGTACGCCGAGCATCGTCACGATTGATGGCCACCATTCCCTGTTCTGTTGAGCCGTAGAGCTCGTGGCTGGTCAACCCGAACCGTTTCTCGAAGTCCTCGGCGACCGCCGGCGGTAGGCCGGCGCCGTATGCAACTCGGACTGAGTGGTCACGGTCTACCGCCGCGGCCCGCTGGTTGTAGAGCATCATCGGAAGCGTGCCCAGATAGTGGATCGCGGTGACCCCTTCGGCACGGCAGGTGTGCCAGAACCCTGAAGCGCTGAAACGACGGTGGATCACGACCTCGCCATCGCACAGCATGGCGGCGACAACGGAGACGAAGCGGGCGGCGATATGGAACAGCGGGAAGGTGGTGAACAGGACATCATCAGCGCCCAACCCGACGTTGTCGACGATTCCCCGCGCCAGGCGCATGGTGGACCGATGTGGCAGCATCACACCTTTGGAGCGACCGGTGGTTCCCGAGGTGAACAGGATCATCGCAATGGCAGTGTCGTCCGTGGCCGGCTCGAGGCTTCCGGAGAGGCTGATCGCGGCAAGGTCCGGTTCGACACGCTCAATGGCAGGACCGAGCCCGGCAGCTGTCGCGGCAGCTTCGAGGGTTGGCGTGAATTCGGGCTGAGCCAAGACGAGGTCGGGCTTGCTGGCTTCAAGTTGCTCGGCCAGTAGTCGCCCTCTGAGGGCAATGTTGATGGGGATCTCGACCGCACCAGCTCGCTCGATTCCGAGCCAGGTCAGGATGGCCTCCGGTGAGTTGGCGAACATCGTCGCCACTCGGCCGCCGCTTCCGATGCCGCGTTGCAGAAGCCAGGTGCCGATGGCCTGCGAGCCGGTATCGAGGTCGTGGTACGTGAGGGAGCGCTCTTCCACGCGCACAACCGACCGGTCGGGTGTTGCCGCGCTGCGGCGTGCAACCAGTGCGGTGGGCGTGATCACGACATCGCCCGCATCACACGCTGGGCCACTCCTTCGGTGGGGCCGCCGTCGACGGGGACTACTGCGCCGGTCACGTACGAGGCCGCGCTCGACAGTAGGAAGTGGCACACCCAGGCAATGTCCTCGGGCTCGCCGACCCGGCCCAACGCCATCGCCGATCCGGCTTTGGCAAGCGCCTCGCTCGATCCGCCGAAGAGGGCCTTCATAGAACCTTCGGTGTGAACCAAACCGGGGGAGACACAGTTGACGCGGACGTTGGGGCCCCACTCGGCGGCCAGCGAGCGAGTGAGGTGCTCGACTCCCGCTTTGGCGGCCCCGTATGCGGCGAACATCGGCGCCGGATTGGTGGCCGCAGTCGCCGATATGAGGACAAGTGATCCTCTGGACTCATTGAGCGATGTGTGCACGGCGCGGGCCACATTGATCGCTCCGTCCAGGTTCAGGGCAAGCATCTTTGAGACGATGGCCGGATCAGTGTTGGCGACGGCGCCGAATGCGGCCCCGCCGACATTGGCGACCACTCCATCGAGCCGGCCGTGGCGCTCGACGATCTGCTCCTCAGCCGTCGTCATGGCGGCGTCGTCGCGCACGTCCCCGGCGACGGCTGAGCCGCCCAGTTCCGCAGCCAACGATTCGAGGGCGTCGAGAGACCGGCCGTGGACCACCACTGTGGCACCCTGTGAGGCGAGATGGCGGGCCGTGGCGGCGCCGATCCCTCGGGACGATCCGGTTACCCAGATGACTTGGCCTCCGATGTCGAATCCGCGTTGCTCTCCCATGCTGACTGCATGGTACCGATCTACCAACCAACCGTTTGGTTGGTTAGATTCCGATGACGCGAGGAGGCACTGTGACGTTCGACATCGGCATCAAGCGCGACATCTCGATGAGGACTCGCGACGGGGTGGAACTCATCTCCGACGTCTATCTCCCGGCAGGGGAGGGTCCTTTCCCAACGCTTCTCTACCGGGTGCGGGGCTCGAAGTCCTCTTCCTTCATCGCCGGCACGATCTTGATGAACCCAATCTTGGCCGCCGAGCGTGGCTACGCCGTGTGCATCCAGGAGGTGCGAGGGCGAGGCAGTTCCGGGGGCGAATGGCACCCGTTCATCCACGAGGCCGACGACGGTTGGGACACGATGGAGTGGCTGCGCAACCAGCCATGGTGCAACGGCCGGATCGGGAGCTACGGCACGGCGTATACCGGGATCGCGGCGCTGCAGCTTGCCGCCACGGGCCATCCAGCTCTCGAAGCTGTGGTGGCGGTCGTCTCGGGCGTGTCTCCACACGATGGCTGGATCTACACCAACGGTGCCTTTGAGCTCGGCTGGAACAACTTCTGGGCACACCTGACTGCAGGCAGCTCACTGAAGCGCCTCGACATTTCCGAAGCGGAGCGGCAACCGCTCGAGGCGGCGCTCCAGGAAGCCATGGCCAACCCGACGGAGCCGATGGCCGTGACCCCGTTGCGTAACCAACCTCAGCTCGAGGAAGCCTCGCCCCACTACTGGACCTGGCTCGAGCACAACTCTTACGACGACTATTGGGCGGCCCTCGACGTGATAGCCAAGGCCGATCGGCTCACGGCGCGGGTGCTCGGTGTGACCGGCTGGTGGGACAACTTCCTTGGCTCTCACCTTTCGTTGTATCGGGCGTTGCGGGATCGTTCGCCCAGCGGAGCGGATCAGCGACTGGTGATCGGCCCATGGGACCACTTCACATACGTCAACGTGCTCCCCACGACGGCGGGTGCGAAGAACTTCGGCCCAGCCGGTATTGCAGGAGCGAGCCCCGTCAGTGAGCCAGCGGCGTTCGCCTGGTTCGACCGTTGGCTGCGAGATGTGCCGGAGGCTGAGGAGTCGAAGGCCGGAGTGAAGTGGTTTGCGTCCGGATCCTATGAGTGGCGCACGGCGCCCCAGTGGCCGCCGGCTTCGGAAACGATGTCGCTCTACCTCGACACAGACGCCAGATTGGAAGCGCTGCCTCCTGGTGAGCCCGGCGCAGTGTCCTATGAGTACGACCCTGTCGATCCGACACCAACCATCGGCGGGCGAACGCTGATGCCGAGCGTCGCTGCAGCCGGAGTCCAGGATCAGTCCCCCAACGCAGCCCGCTCCGACGTGCTCGCCTTTTCCAGCGAAGTCCTCGATACGTCGACCGAAATCGCGGGTGAGCTCAAGCTCGAGCTGTGGTTCTCATCCTCGGTCGCCGACACCGATCTCTCGGCCGTGCTCGTTGACGTTGATCCCGAAGGCCATCACTGGCTGGTGGCAGACGGGTTCGTTCGCATCCGTCACCGCAACGGCCTCGGTACCGACGAACCACTGGTCCCAGGCGAGGCCACGTTGATCGAGATCGATCTATGGGCCAGCGCCTGGACCTTCGAGTCGGGTCACCAAATCGGCCTGCACATAGCCTCGGCCAGCTTCCCCCGCTTCAACCAAAACCTGAACACCGGCCAACCCGCCGGAGAAGGAACCCTCGAAGACGCGGTGGTGGCGACACAGACCGCCCACTGCGGCGGCGCCACCGCATCACGCCTGGTGTTGCCCGTGATCTAAGGGACCCATTCACATCTATGGAGGTGCGTAGCAACTCCCAAGGAACGCCGCAGGCGTTCCCGACTTCTGACTTCTGAGGTCTCACTTCGGAGCGAGCTCTGCGAACGACTACAGCTTGTAGCCGCCGCTGGCGTCGATCGCTTGTCCGGTGATATAGGCGGCGGCGTCGGATGCGAGGAACACCACGGCTTCGGCAACGTCGATCGCTTCGCCGGGGCGGCCCAGGGCGATCGCCTTGGTACCCACGTCGAGGAGTTCCTTCGAGAATTCTCCGCTGTCGACGAGGGCGTGATACATCCCGGCGGCCATCAGACCGGGGCCGACCGAGTTGGCCCTGACTC
>JAAELU010000246.1 GCA_024226255.1 bacterium
CCAACCACCGATCGGTGTCGGTGAATCCGGCGACGAGATCTTCGTCCGCGATCCCGGACCAGTCGCTCATGTCGGCGAAGGCACCGATGACGACATTCCTTCCTCCATCAACGTTTCGGTGTCCGGCAGCTGCCCCAAGGAAGGTGTTGGCATCCGCATTGGGCGAGGTGTTGGAGAGGCCGGTGGCGCGTCCAGCGAATGCCCCAATGGACGTATTGTAGTCCTCGTCATTGTTCTCCCCGCCCGCACCGGCGCCGACCGAGGTGTCGAAGCGCCCTTCTGCGAGGTCCTCCGCAGATTGTCGTCCCAGGCTCGTGTTTCGAAACCCTGTGCGGATGGAATCAGCGGCACTTTCGCCGAGAGCGCTGTTGCCCCAACCGGTGGTGAACCTCTCAAGGGCCCTGTTTCCGACAGCGGTATTTTCAGATCCTGGGGAGGGAGAAAATCCCGTGCCTGCATAGGATCCGACGAAGGTGTTTTGTTCCGCCGTTGTGGTGTATCTGCCAGAGGATTGGCCGAAGAAGGTGTTGTCCCGTCCGGTGGTATTCTCTTGGGCTGCCCGGAATCCGATGTAGGTGTTGTCCGCACCGGTGGTATTGGATCGCCCGGCTTCGGATCCAAGGAAGACGTTGTCATAACCCGTCAGGTTGCGCAGGCCGGCCTGGTATCCCATGAAGACGTTCTCGGAGCCGGACATCGACGTTCCTCCCAGATCCGGGAGAGGGTTCGCGACCGGATCAGCCAGGAAGGCTTCCCACTCCACCTGCGTGTATCCGCCGCCAGCCCGAAATCCAAACAGGATGTTTGCAAAGCCGCCGATGCCTTGCTTAAGGAACTCGCCAGTGTGAGCGCCAACCATCACGCTTCTGGACTTGGTCATGACATTGGCTCCCGCGAAATCGCCCAGCAGGACATTATAGAACCCCGCCGTGATCGAGGACCCGGCCTCCGTGCCGAGAACTTCGTTGTCCGTCTGAGCGAGTGCGGAGGTGCTCGCCGCGATGGGGAGTAGAATCTGAATGATGCGTTTGAATGCCTTCATGATGTTGATGGTTCGTTGCCTGGCTGGGATTCTGATGACTATCGGCTAGCGGATGGGTTGAGTGAATTGTTCACGTCCAGCTGTTCGAGGACCCGTAGCTGCATTTCGCTTTGACGGCGAAGCACCTCCAGCAGTTCTTCCCGGCATTGGCTCTCGTCCTGAAGCTCGTGGACGGCCTCGATGAGAAGGGGCACGAAGCCCTGGTAGTTCACCGACTTGATCCCCGTTTCGGGGTTGGTAGTGACCAGTTCGGGAACGGCTTTCTCGACCTCCTGGGCGACCAGGCCATAATGTCGTTGATTGTCCCGATCGAGCCCCTGGCGCCAGCGGTAGGTCCGGCCGGTGATCGCTCCGAGGGACTTGAGGGCGCCCTCAATGGGGGCGATTTCCTGCTTCAAGCGTGCGTCCGAGTTGGAGATCAGGTCGCCAGCGATGACCAGGTCTCCGCTGTTTTTCACCGAGAGAAGGTCAACCGGCGCTCCGGAGGCGAGGGAGGACACGCTGAGATTCCCGCCGTCGTCGGCACGGAGGGTCCACTTGTCGTCGTCCTCGTTTCCTTCGTCGGCAAATAGTTGAATGGATGCTGAAGCGGCGTCGTCCTGTGCCTTCACCGCGTAGGATTGGGCATGGACGTCGGCGAAACGGTAGGCCGGGCCGCCGAGGAGCATGAACGAGTCGGTTGCCGGATGCCAGGCGGTGACAGATTCGTTGCCGATGACAACGGTCCGGTCGGCGTGGCTCGTTGATCCGGCACCGATCGTGACAGATTCCAAATGGGTGTTGGAGGTGTTGGCTCCGATGGCGATGCCTCGCTCACCATGTGACCGAACCCGGTAGCCGATGCCAATCGCATCGTCACCGGTGACCCAGCCGAACGAACCGATGTTTACGGCACGGCTGACGTCGGTGTCGGGATCGGCCGCGATGTTTGGCCGACTTGGGGTGGCAGTGTTCGAGAACGCATCGCTGATAGACTGCTCCGAGAGGCCGGACCAGTCGGCCATGTCGGCGAAGGAGCCGATGGCGACGTTGTTGGAACCTTCGCGGTTGCTGAGGCCCGCGGCTGCCCCGAAGTAGGTGTTCCGGTTGGCGTTGTCCGTGCCGTTGGTGACATTGTTGCTGGCTCCCGCATAGACGCCGACGAAGGTATTGAAGTCGGTATGCTCGGTGGCATTTCCGGCTCCGGCACCCACCATGGTATTGAAGCTTGCGGTGCCCAGGTCGACGCCGGCGCCCCAGCCCAGACAGGTGTTCTTGATTCCGGTGGTGAGGTCATAACCGGCTTCGAAGCCCAGGATGGTTTGCCCCCAACCGGTGGTGTTTTGGTAGAGCGCATACCCGCCTACCGCGGTGTTTTCGTCTGCAGTGGTATTCGCGCGTCCGGCCCGCTCGCCCACGAAGGTGTTGTTCCTTCCGTTGGTGTTGGTTTCTCCGGCCTCGTTCCCCAGAAGGGTATTGTTCGATCCGGTCGTATTGGCCTTTCCCGCAGCCGTCCCCACGAAGGTATTCCGATGTCCCGATTGGTTGGCAAATCCCGCCTCGGAACCAACGAACACGTTGCGGAAGCCGGATTGGTTTCGCAGGCCACTGGACCAGCCGAGGAAGAGGTTGTCGTCGCCCGTCATTTCGAGGTCGGCGGGTCCGGGAAGCGGATTGCCTGTCGGATCGGCCTGGAAGGCGTCCCACTCCGCTTGCGTGTAGCCTCCTGCTGCGCGGAAGCCGACAAGGACATTGCGATCCGCGTCAGATCCGCTGCTCTTGTTGATGAGGAACCCTGTGTAGTTGCCGATCAGGACGTTCTTCGATGACGAGGACAAGTTGAAGGCAGCGTCGTCGCCAAGCATCACGTTCCAGGCACCAGTGGTGAGCGCGTCCCCGGCATCCGTTCCCAGCGCTTCGTTGAAGGCGGGTGGAACCACCACCACGGTGCGCGTTACCTGAACCGCGGCGTTTCCGTGTGAATCGGTGGCGTCATAGGTGACGAGGTAGGTTCCGAGAGTGCTCGGATCGACCGTGTCTCCGCCAATCGTGACGGTCACATTGCCGTCGAAGTTGTCGTTCGCGGTGGCGCCCTCTTCAGTGTAGGTCTCGTAGTGCGCGAAGACCTCCGTCGGATCAGCCCCCTGGAGCGTGATGACCGGAGGCGTGGTGTCGCGGACCAGGGCGACGCTCTTGGAGCTGACTCCATTGGCGC
>JAAELU010000247.1 GCA_024226255.1 bacterium
CTGATGGCCGCAGTTGCGCGGCCGGCGGGGGCGGCCGATATGGAGTGGGACGGCGATGCCACCCCCAATACATGGGGTCAGGTGGAGCTCCCCGACAACACCAATTGGCTTGGGTTAGTAATACCGGACGCGGACGACACAGTGCTGTTCGGGGACGTGGCACTTAGCTCTGAGTTGTCGGTGGATCTGGACGGGGACCGTGAGGTGCTCTCACTGACGTTCAATCGGACACTGACGGGCGACTACCTGCTGTTCGATGACTCCACTACCGGCACGCTGACGCTGGGCACCGGTGACATCACCGTCCTGGCGGGCGATCCCACGATTGCCGCCAGCGTGGACATCGACCTGTCGGCGCTGGGGAATTGGAGCGTCGCGGACGGCAGCAAGCTGACGGTGGCCGGGGCGGTCACGAGCACCGACCGGCTGGACCACAACGCCTTGGGCGCCGTCGAGTTCACGGGCGTCGGCAGCAATGTCACCGGGCTGCGTGCCCTGGGTGGCGGCACGGTTGATCTTAACGGAGCGACGTTCACGCTTACCGAAACGACTCTTTCGTCGCTCATCGTCAACCACGGGTCCGAACTGATCATCCGCGGCGGTTCGACGGTCACCATGCCGTCGGTCGGGACGACCACCACCAACGCGGGCCGGGGCCAGGTGCTAAAGACCTCTACCCTGTGGGTGACCGGGTCCGGCAGTTTGCTGACGGGCAGCCGGCTGGAAATCGGACCCAACGCGGGTAATGACTCGCTGACCGTGGTGGAGAAATCGGCGATGCTGGATATCACCTCGGGTTCCGATGCGCTGCTGCTAATTGGCGATCAGGCCAACAGCCAAGGGACATTAACCGTTCAGACCGGGGGCGATGTGCAGGCTTCGACCGTCACGATCGCGAACCTCACCGACTCGATTGGCACGCTCACGGTCAATGGTACCGGATCGACGCTGACCGCAGGCGATATCACGCTGGGAGGAACCGATACAGCAGCAGGCGGAACCGGAACGCTAAACATCGACGACGGTGGCCAGGTCTCGGTCACGGGGACGACCAAGCTATGGTCCGGCGGTGCCATCAACCTCGACGGCGGTATCCTGACAACAGGCTCTTTTGACAACAGCGAGCTTGGCACGCTGAACTTCAACGATGGCCAACTCATCGTCAACGGCGCGGGA
>JAAELU010000248.1 GCA_024226255.1 bacterium
CGGACCTGGCGGTCCGTTCCCTGGCAGCTCCATTGATGTGAGGTGTCCTTTGATGGTGAACTCAAACAGCGTATGGTGAGGGAACATATGTTCGTATTGGGTATTGATCCCGGGCTGACACGCACCGGGTACGGAATTGTTGAGAAGTCCCGCGGTGGTTTGAAAGCCGTGGCCGTCGGCGTGATCCACACCGACAAGGACACCCGAATCGCTGAGCGCCTCTTGGAACTGCACCAGGATCTGGCGGCAATTGTCTCGGAGTACCCGATCGACTCCGCCGCCATCGAGCAAGTGTTCGTGAATCAGAATCGGATGACGGCAACCGGAGTTGTTCGAGCCTCCGGGGTGGCGCTTCTGGCGCTTGCCCAAGCCGGGTTGCACGTTGTCGAGTACACGCCATCGGCGATCAAGATGGCCCTGACCGGATTTGGAGCTGCCGACAAGGATCAGGTGCAGAGAGTGGTCCAAATGAGGCTTGGTCTCGAATCGGTACCCCGACCGGCCGACGCCGCCGATGCTCTGGCGGTGGCCATTTGCCACATCCAAGCTTCCGGCCTTCAGCACCGACTCGAGAAATCAGGAGTGACCCGATGATCGGACGCCTGCGCGGACTGGTTGTCGACAAGACGCCAGAACGGGTTCTGTTGGAAGTGAGCGGTGTCGGTTACGAGATCGCGGTCCCTCCTCGCACGCTGGTCGAGCTGCCTCCAATAGGTGATGAGGCCGTCGTGCACACACATTTGCACGTTCGCGAGGATGCGATGGCCCTGTACGGCTTCGCCACCGATGATCAACGTGATCTGTTCCGCATTCTGCTCGGCGTATCCGGTGTCGGACCCAAAGTGGCCCTCGCCATTCTGGGGACGATGAGTCCGGATGACCTGCGCCGTGCGGTGCTCACCGAAGACGCGGCTGCATTGACGGCCGTTCCCGGAATCGGCAAACGCTCGGCCCAAAAGCTCATGCTGGAGTTGCGGCCCAAGTTGGAGTTGCCCGATGTCGATCTGATGCCAACACACTCGCCCGCCGCCGAAGTCCGCTCGGCTCTCGAGGGCCTGGGCTATCAGAGCGAAGAGATCCGAGGCGCCATGGCCGATATGCCGGACAGCGACGAGGTCGAATCGCTGCTGCGCCACGCACTGCAGGTCCTCGGTAGACAATGATGGCTCCGATTGCTCCTGGTTCAACTGGTCGACGCCGTGCGCCGAAGGGAGGTTCGCCGAATGCGTGACGAGGGGCTCCTGGCGACAACCACTGATCCAGAAGACATCCAGTTCGAGGCAGGACTGCGACCCCGGCAGATGGACGAATTCATCGGCCAGCCGGAGCTCAAGGAGCGCCTCGCCATCCTTATCGAGGCAGCGCTACAGCGCGGCGAGTCCATAGACCACACGCTGTTTTCCGGACCGCCGGGCTTGGGTAAGACGTCGCTCGCCGGCATCCTCGCCAACGAAATGGGGTCCAATTTCCGTGCAACGTCGGGCCCCGCGCTCGAAAGACCCGGAGACCTGGCCGCGGTCATCACCAATCTCGACGCGGGAGACCTGCTATTCATCGATGAAATCCACCGGTTGCCTCGACAAGTCGAGGAAGTGCTCTACCCGGCCATGGAGGACTTTCAGCTCGACATCGTTGTCGGCAAAGGACCGGCCGCCCGGTCGATCCGTCTGGAGCTGCCACGGTTCACGTTGGTTGGGGCGACCACTCGTGTCGGCCGGGTCGCACCTCCGCTGCGAGATCGTTTCGGCTACGTCGCTCGCCTTGACTATTACGACGACTCCGACCTTGCCGAGATCGTGAAGCGGGCAGCCGGCATCCTCGACGCAGATGTGCGCCCCGATGGCGCCACGGCAATCGCGAGTCGGAGTCGCGGCACGCCGCGGATCGCCAATCGCTTGTTGCGTCGTGTTCGCGACTACGCCACAGTTCGGGGAGATGGCGTCATCAACGAGGCCACAGCAAGGAAGGCGCTGGAGATCTTCGAGGTTGATGCGCGCGGCCTCGACAAGGTGGACAGGTACATCCTCGAAGCGATCATTGAGAAGTTCCATGGTGGCCCTGTCGGCTTGTCGACTCTGGCTATCGCGGTCGGCGAGGAAACCGAAACCGTCGAGGATGCCTACGAACCGTTTCTCCTCCAGGAGGGCCTGATTCAGCGGACGCCGCGGGGCCGGGTTGCAACCCGCAATGCGTATGTGCACCTGGGACTCGAACCCCCGGCAGATGACCCCCAAGGCCGCCTGATCTAGAGACAGATGTGAGATGTGAGGAATCCCGTGGACCGCTGGGCGGGTTCCTGTTCGTCTGATCGGCTCTTGATCGCCGTCTCCGTCAGATGTGAGAAGTTCTGCATCACGAGACGCCGCTCTGGGTTGGTTCGGTGGGTTCTTGGTGCCGGCCTAGCTGAGAAGTCAAAAGGGCTGATCCAGAGATGTGTCGTGTCATTCTCACATCTCACATCTGACTTCTGACTTCGCGCATGAGCTAGCTTCACTCCCGTGCTGACGTCAGACTTCGACTACGAGCTTCCGGCGAGTTCGATTGCCCAAACCGCAATTGAGCCGCGTGACTCAGCGCGCTTGCTTCGAGTGGCAACGATGGAGAATCACAAGTTCTCGGATCTTCCAGGTCTGCTGCGCTCCGGGGACTTGGTGGTGGTCAACCGAACCCGGGTACGAAGGGCTCGGCTGGTCGGCCGACGGAGCGAGACCGGCGGAGTCGTCGCACTGCTCCTGCTTCGTCCGGTCACCGAAACGCGGTGGGAAGCGTTGGCGCGCCCGGCGCGCCGCCTGCGTGCAGGGGTTCGATTGGAGTTTGGGCCGATCAGTGCAGAGGTCATGACCACACCGGACGAGGGTCGGGTCGAAGTAGAGCTGGAGGCGGCAGACCCCATCGAGGATGTCATCGGATCCATTGGCGAGCTCCCGCTGCCCCCGTATTTCCACGGGACCCTCGACGATCCGGAGCGCTATCAGACTCTGTTCGCCAAGGTGACCGGAAGCGCAGCGGCACCGACTGCTGCTCTGCACTTCACCGCGACCACTCTCGAGGACTTGGCAGATGCCGGCGTGGAACTCGCCGAGGTAGAGCTCGAGGTCGGCCTCGACACTTTCCGACCCATGGGGGAGGGGGCGATCTCCGATCATCAGATCCACACAGAGAAGTACGTGGTGCCAAGCGCGACGGCGGAAGCCATCGCCGCCACCCGACGTCGGGGAGGGACGGTGATAGCGGTCGGCACAACCGTGATGCGGACACTCGAGTCCGCCGCGATAGGCGACAGCGTCGAACCCGGCATCGGAGCGAGCGAGCTCTTCATTGCCCCGGGTTATGGGCCCCGGGTGGTCAACACGCTCGTCACGAACTTCCACGCACCGCGCACCACGTTGGTCGTGTTGATTGCGTCGCTGATCGGCGATGATTGGCGTCGGGTATACGAGGAGGCGATTCGAAGGAACTATCGATTCCTCTCATTCGGAGACGCGATGTTGATCGAGAATCTGCAGAGCCTGCAATGAAGCCGATCGACATCGAGATTGCTGCGATCGTCGGTCAGGCTCGTTCGGGGCTACTACGCACGGCCCACGGTGATGTGGCGACACCAGGCTTCATGCCGGTCGGCACAAGAGGCAGTGTGCGCGGGATCGATGCAGCAGACCTCGAGGGACTCGGAGCTGAAATGCTCCTGGCAAATACTTATCACCTCATGCTTCGACCGGGAGAAGGCGTGGTTGCTGCCCTGGGCGAACTGCAGACGTTTATGGGATGGCGCGGGCCGGTCCTGACTGACAGCGGCGGCTACCAGGTCTTCTCGCTCGAGCCGCGTGTGTCTGAAGAGGGGGTGGTTTTTCGCAGCACGTATGACGGGTCTCGAGTCGAATTGACCCCGGAGCGAGCCGTCGCAGTTCAAGAGGCACTGGGCTCCGACATCGCGATGGTTCTTGATGAGCTGGTCGGACTGCCCGCGCCGGTCGATGTGGTTCGAAACGCAATGGAACGAACGCTGCGATGGAGTGAGCGAGCCCAGCAGGCCAAGAGCCGAGACGACCGGGCACTGTTCGGCATCGTGCAGGGTGGGGCGGATCCGGGGTTGCGAGCTGAATCCGCCAGTCGCACGGCTGCTCTTGGATTCGATGGATACGGAATCGGGGGCTTGAGCGTGGGAGAGTCCCGTGAGGACATGATCGGCGCCCTTGACGCCGTCCTCCCCCAACTGCCCGACGATGCCCCCCGGTACGTCATGGGGCTTGGAGATACCGAACAACTTCTGGACTCCATTTCGCGGGGCGTCGACCTGTTCGACTGTGTTCTGCCGACTCGCCTGGCGCGCCATGGAAAGGTGCTCCATCCCGATGGCGACTTCTCCATGCGCCGCCGCGAATGGGCCCAAGACGAGCAGCCTCTCGATAGTGAATGCGACTGTCCGACGTGCGATCGATACAGTCGGGGCTACATCCGGCATCTATTCCAGACCAAGGAGTTACTCGGGGGCCGGTTGCTCTCGCTCCACAACCTGCGCTACACGCTTCGCCTCATGGAACAAGCTCGGGCATCGATCGTCCACGGCACTTTTGAACGGTGGCGCGACGGGGTTCTAGCGCGACGATTGACCGGCCCCGATGGGGACTTTCTCGCGAATCCTGATTAACCTGGCGCAGCCCGACACGGCTCCGCCTGTCGGGTTGATATCTGACTGGAGAAGTTCCCGTGGTCATTAGCGCCGCAACAGCCATTTTCGCCGGACCCGCCTGGGTTCTGGCTCAAGATGCTGCCGAGGACAGCGTCAATCCGCTCCTGGCATGGCTGCCGTTCATTCTGGTGGGCCTAGCGCTCTATTTCCTGGCGATTCGCCCGCAGAAGAGGCGGGCCCAACAGCTCCGCGACTTCCAATCTGAGCTGGCGGTTGGAGATGAAGTGCGGACGGCCGGAGGCATCATCGGTATCGTCAGCAGCCTCAGCGATCGTGAAGCGATCGTCGAAGTGGGTGGCGTCAAGCTCAAGTTTGCGAGGGGCGCCATCGCCGCCCGGGCCGAGAGTGACACCGAGTGAGCAGACGCCGTCTCTGGATCACCTTGGTGATCACGCTTGCCGTCGCCTGGGGTTCCCTGGCGGGGACACTCTCGGTGGGCTGGACTCCCAAGCTGGGCCTCGACCTTCAGGGCGGTTTTGCGGTCGTGCTGACGGCGCCGGAGGGTGCCGATCCGGATGTTCTCGACAAGGCCGTAGAGATCATGCGCCAACGTATTGAAAACCTCGGCAGCGTTCAGGAGCCCGAAATCTCAGTGCAGGGCGATGCCAGCATCCTCGTGCAGCTTCCGGGTGTCCAGGATCGTGAGCGCGCCCTCCAAGCAGTTGGTACCACGGGCGAATTGTCGTTCCGGCCGGTACTCGATTCGAGTTTCGGTATCAGTCCCGCCTTTTTTGATGGGACGCTGCCGGTTCCCGAAGAGTTCGCAAACGAGGACAACGCCGAGAGCGACGAACCGACTGACGAGTCCACAACCACAAGCAGCACCACGACGACGACAACAACCACGCTGCCTCCTGTTATCCCCGACAACATTGATCCCGAGACAGGGCTCACCATCGTCGATGACCCAGCGCAAGATGCCTACCTCCTAGGAGAGGACGGCATCACCTACTACCACGTGGGCGGTGCATTCCTCCTCGGTTCCGACATCGAAGGGGCTACTGCTTCGTTCATCGGAACCATCTCTGCAGGCTGGGTCGTCGACCCCGATTTCAGTCCCGATGGTGGCGACAAGTTTGAGGCAGCCACCGCTCAGTTGACCCTTTTCTCACCGGGTGATCCGAGAAGGTCGATGGCGATCGTCGTCGACGGCGAAGTCGTGTCGGCGCCGCAGGTGAGTGAACAGCTCGCCACCGGGGAAGCGCTCGACGCGGATGTTGTCTACATCACCGTGGGTGGGGGAGACGAACAGCAGCAGGAAGCCGAAGACCTCTCAACGATTCTGCGATATGGCGCCCTGCCGACCACGTTCGAGCGGGAGCGAGTGGAGTCGGTGTCGGCCAGCTTGGGCAGCGACTCGCTTCGCGCCGGGCTCATCGCCGGTGTCGGCGGCCTGATCCTGGTCGGTTTTGCGCTGCTCCTCTACTACCGAGCGCTCGGTCTGATTGCCATCATCGGTCTTTCTGTGTTCGGCTCGCTCCTCGTGGTGATCATTTCGTTGATGAGCCGATTCCAGGGGACCACACTGACGCTGGCCGGGGTGACGGGCATCATCGTGTCGATCGGTATTACCTCGGATTCGTACATCGTCTTCTTCGAGCGCATCAAGGAAGAGCATCGGAGGGGCCGGCCGCTGCGGACGGCCGTCGATCACGGGTTCTCACGGGCCCTCCACACGATTCTGACCGCTGACACTGTGACCTTTGTCGGGTCGATTCTGCTGTGGATTCTCGCCATTGGTCCTGTCAAAGGTTTCGCAATCACGCTCGGTATTGCCACAGTCATTGACGTGATCGTGGCGTATTTCTTCACTCGACCGGCGGCCGCACTCCTGGTGCGAAGTCGACTCGGTGAGGGGGGCTGGTTCTCAATACGGGCAGCATCGGGCCGCAGCAAGGATGAGATTGTGGCGGAGGCAATCGCATGAGTACTGCAGCCCGCCTCTTCCGCGGAGAGACCACGTTCGACTTCATCAGTCAGCGCAAGCGCTGGTTCATGTTCTCCGTGGCGCTGCTGGTCATCTCGATCCTCTCACTGCTGATTCGGGGGCTCGACGGCAGCGTCGACTTCACCGGAGGCACGATCGTTGAGGCCTCCAACACCGCAGGCGTCGATATCGGCGAGGTCCGCGACCAGTTGGCCGACATTGGGCAGAGCGGGGCCCGGGTGCAGCTCAGGGAGCAAGTCGACGGCGCCACGACGATCATCGTGCAGACCGAATCGCTCGACGCCGCCGGCCAGGATGAGCTGGTTGCGACTGTGGCCGAAATCGCAGGAATCTCTCCCGACGAGACCAATGTCAATGCCGTTGGTCCTTCATTCGGGGCCGAGATCACCAGGCGAATGATCCAAGCTCTCGTCATATTCCTCGCCGTAGTCGCGCTCTTCATCTCATGGCGATTCGAGTGGAAGATGGCGCTTGGAGCCTTGGCCGCACTGTTCCACGACCTGATCATCACAGCCGGGATCTACTCGGTCGTCGGCTTTGAGGTCACCCCGGCGACAGTTATTGCCGTGCTGACGATCTTGGGATACAGCCTCTATGACACCGTGGTCGTCTTCGACAAGATCACTGAGAACGTGAACGATCTGAACACTCGCAACACGTTCAGCGAGATAGCCAATCTCTCGATGAACCAGGTGCTGATGCGTTCCATCAACACCTCGTTGACGACATTGCTGCCGATCGGTTCGCTGCTCTTTGTTGGGTCGTACCTGCTCGGCGCCACAACGTTGCGCGAATTCGCATTGGCCCTGTTTATTGGTGTCGCCGCCGGTACCTATTCGTCGATCTTCGTGGCTACTCCGCTACTGGCGTTGTGGAAGGAACGTGAGCCTGAGTGGCAACGTATGCAGCGCCGCGTCACCCGTCGCTCTGGCGGGGACGCTTCGGTGGCGACAGTTCTTGCCGAAGCCGCCGCCGATCAGGTAGACGCCGGGGCACTCGCCCGACCGCCACGGCAACGCCGCAAACGCCGGTAAGCTCCCCCCGTGATTGATTTCGCCGAATACATCCGTGACGTACCCGACTTCCCCGAACCGGGCATTGTCTTCAAGGACATCACCCCGCTGCTTGGCCATGGCGATACGTTCCGCGCCTCACTCGACGCCATCGCTGCTCCGTACGAAGGTATGCAGATTGATGCGGTTGTCGGCATCGAAGCGCGCGGATTCATCTTCGCGGCGCCGCTCGCGCAGCGATTCAACGCCGGCTTTGTTCCCGTGCGCAAGCCCGGCAAGCTTCCCTGGCAAGTGAGCGGCCAGGAATACGCCCTGGAGTACGGAACGGATCGTCTCGAGGCGCACAGCGACGCGATCCAGCCTGGTGATCAAGTGCTGGTGGTCGATGACGTGCTGGCCACCGGAGGCACGGGGGCGGCCGCGGTTGGTCTCGTGCGTGAGCTCGGCGGTCAGGTGTTGGGCTTTGCCGTGCTCATTGAACTGGACTTCTTGGGCGGGCGTCGCAAGCTCCCCGACGTCGAGGTGCACACGGTGGTGCACTATGGCGACGACTGAAGCTGACGCTTCAGTACCGGTTCCCCGGGACATCTACGAGTCAGTCATGTCCACGTTCGGGCGCTTCTATCCGAGTGCCGACACCGACCGTCTAGAGCAAGCCTATGAGTTGGCCGTTGCCGCCCACTCCGGCCAGTTCCGTCAAACCGGCGAGCCGTATGTCTGCCATCCGCTGATCGTTGCTGAGATCCTGGCCGAGTATGGACTGGACGAAGCCACTCTCATCGCGGCGTTGCTTCACGATGTTGTGGAGGACAGCGAGGTCGCTCTGGAGGAGATCAGGGAACAGTTTGGTGACGAGGTGGCCGAGCTGATTGACGGCGTCACCAAGCTCGACCGTATCAGGTTCTCGACCCGTGAGGAACAGCAAGCAGCCACGATCCGCAAGATGGCCATTGCGATGGCGAAGGATATTCGTGTGCTTGTTATCAAGCTGGCCGACCGCCTCCACAATGTACGAACTCTGGCTCCTCTTCCCGAGGCGAAGCAGCGGCGGGTCGCGTCCGAGACTCTCGATGTATACGCCCCTCTTGCACATCGGCTGGGAGTCCAGGAGATCAAACACGAGCTCGAGGAGCGTTGTTTCGAGTTGCTCTACCCTCGCCGGAAGAATGAGCTCGAGCAGCTGGTTCGGCACCGCACAGGTGAACGCGAGCAGTACATCAACCGTGCCATCGAGGAGGTACGCGAGGCGCTGCGGTACGCAGGCGTGGAGGCCGATGTCACCGGTCGTCCCAAGCACCTCTATTCGATCTACAAGAAGATGGTCGACTCAGGATTGGCGTTCGAGCAGATCCACGACCTGATCGGTATCCGCATCCTGGTCAAGGACATTCGCGACTGTTACGGATCGCTGGGTTTGGTCCACACCATCTGGCGTCCGGTTCATGGTCGGTTCAAGGACTACATCGCCATGCCCAAGTTCAACCTCTATCAGAGCCTCCACACGACGGTCGTTGGACCGGACGGCAAGGCGCTCGAGGTGCAGATCCGTACCCACGAGATGCACGATCGGGCTGAGTACGGCATCGCCGCTCACTGGCGGTACAAGGAAGGTGCGGGGCCCGCGGAGGTACCGTTTGTGGCCGATCTCCGGTTCCTTCACGAGGAGCACTCGGACCCCGCTGAGTTCCTGGCAGGATTGAAGCTCGACCTCTACCGCGACGAGGTATTTGTGCTGACGCCAAACGGCGACGTGCTGGTGTTGCCGGCGGGCGCCACGCCGGTCGACTTTGCCTATCGAGTGCATACCGACGTCGGCCACAGGTGTGTCGGTGCCAAGGTCAACAATCACTTGGTACCGCTGGCCTCGAAGCTCGAATCGGGCGACATCGTCGAGATCATTACGTCGAAAGCGCAAGACGCCCACCCAAGCCGCGACTGGCTCGACTTTGTTGCTTCGAGCCGAGCCGCCGCCAAGATCAAACAGTGGTTCACTCGGGAACGACGAGAGGTCGCGCTCTCTGACGGGCGTGACTTCGTGATGAAGGCGTTGCGGCGAGAGTCAGTGCCCATACCGGCCGCCCACCGTGAGGATCTGCTGAAAGAGGTTGCCGCTGACCTGGGGTATTCGGATCTCGAAGCGTTGTACGTCGCAGTCGGAGACAACAGGCTCAGCGCTACGACGGTGTCCAATCGGCTGGCGCGTACCCTTGCTCCGCAGGCTGAAGAAGCCGAACAGGACCTGCTCGAACCGCCACGCCGCAGGCAGGGGCCGCGGCCGACCCGTGGAATCACCGTTGAAGGCATGGATGACATGCTCGTGCGGATCGCCCGCTGCTGTGCTCCGGTCCTCGGCGATGACATCATGGGGTTCGTCACGGTAGGCCGCGGAGTGTCGGTCCACCGCACGGACTGCACGAATTTCGGAGCCCTGGAGGAACGTGCCGAACGAATGATCGACGTTGCCTGGTCGCAGCACCAAGGCGATTCGTTCTTCGTCTGGGTCCAGGTCGAGTCGCTCGATCGGCCTGGTTTGTTGATGGACGTGACCACGGTTCTGTCTGATCTTGGAGCCAACATCCATGCTTCCTCTTCGGCGACCGGACGCGACATGGTGGCGATCCTTCGCTACGAAGTGGAGGTGTCGGACCCGCAACTCCTCGAACGCCTCCTCATTGAGATCCGCAAGGTGAATGGTGTATTCGACGCCTACCGCCTGGTTCCCAAAGGCGGGCAGTAGAAGTCTCAGTGTTCCTGTCATCTGCTTTCTCGTACCAGCGCACGCCGAGTCGTGGAACAGTGCCGCCGAGATGTGAGATGTGAGATGTGAGAAGGAACCCGACCGGTGATGACGACAAGGAAACGGAGTCAGGCAAACTGTCCCTGTTGACTGCCAACAGTGAGCCGGCGGTCGTACTTCGCGATTAGCCGACCTCAGGGTCCAAGGGCTGATTGTTGCCGCGACGCGTGTACGCCGATAGCCCTCCTCTTCTTCCTCACATCTCACATCTCATATCCCACATCCTTCTTCCCTTTGCCTTCAAGGTTTTCGGCCGTTTTGCCGAAGAACTAGTCATGGTTGCTGTACGCGGCCTGCTTCGCCGTGCAAAGACGGAAGAATCGGGCTTCACGATCATC
>JAAELU010000249.1 GCA_024226255.1 bacterium
CAAGCGACCGGACGTCGCAAGAGCTCTATCGCTCGAGTACGCGTCTACGACGGGACCGGAGCTTTCATGCTCAACGGCCGTCCGCTCGAATCGTATTTCCCGCAGCCAGCGCTTCGGATGCGCGTTACCGAGCCGCTCAAGACGGCCGACGCTGAGGGGCGCTACGACATTCACGCCAAGCTCGAAGGTGGCGGCTTCACCGGACAAAGTGACGCTTTGCGACTTGGTATTGCTCGGGCTCTGATCGAAATTGATCCGGAGCTTCGCCCTGCCCTCAAAAAGGAAGGCATGCTCACCCGCGACTCCCGCCGGGTCGAGCGCAAGAAGTACGGTCTGCGCAAGGCGCGCCGTGCTCCGCAGTTCACCAAGCGGTGATGGCGGCCTCACTTGTGGGGGGCTCCTCTGGTGGCTGAACGCCAACTCTTCGGTACAGACGGTGTGCGCGGACGCGCCAACGTCGACCTGACGCCTGAGATTGCGTTCGGTATGGCGGCGGCCGCCGGCGAGAGTGGTGACGGTCCCGTAATCATCGGTCGAGACACTCGGCGTTCCGGGCCGATGTTGGCCGCTTCGCTTCAAGCAGGCTTCAATTCGGTCGGTGTTGACACGGTTGATCTGGGGATCATCCCTGTGGGTGCAGTTTCGCGGCTCACCCGAGACACCGGTTCGACCTACGGCGTGATGATCAGCGCGTCGCACAACCCTGCCGAGGACAACGGGATCAAGTTCTTTGGCCGCGATGGCTCCAAGCTCTCGGACGAACGAGAGGCTGCCCTCGAGAAGCGGTTTTCGCAGGGACCACCGTGGGACCGCACCGAAGGTGCCATGGTGGGGATGCATTCCACAATGACGGATTCCGTCGATCGTTATGTCAGATATCTGCTGGACATGAAGCAGTATTCGCTGCGCGGCATCGAAATCACTCTCGACTGCGCCAACGGAGCTGCGTTTCTGGCCGGGCCTCGCCTGTTTGAGGATGCCGGAGCCAACATCGAGGTGATTCATGCTGAACCCGATGGCATGAACATAAACGCGGAATGCGGCGCCACCGATGTGGCAAGTCTCGCCGAGGCAGCGGCCGGCAAGCCAGGGTTCGCCTTTGACGGCGACGCTGATCGGCTCATCGCAGTCGATGAGGATGGACAGACCATCAACGGCGATGTGATTCTGGCCATCTTCGCAAACCACATGAAGCAGCGCGGTGAACTCAAGAAGGATCTTGTCGTTGCCACCGTCATGTCCAATCTGGGATTCCACAAGGCGATGAAACAAATCGGCGTCTCGGTTCTCGAGACCGCAGTGGGGGACAGGTACGTGCTGGAGGAGATGCGCAAGTCACGCGCAGTGCTCGGTGGCGAGCAGTCCGGTCACATCATCCTCGAGGACCGGGCAACCGGCGACGGTGTTCGGTCGGCTCATCGCTTGGCGGAAGTCATGGCTGCCACGGGTCGCGAATTACGCGAGCTGCGGACCGTCATGACCGAGTTCCCGCAGGTTCTCGTCAACGTTCCGGTCCGTGATCGTGAGATGTTGCCGAAGGCCAAGGCGATTTGGAGAGCGGTGGGGACCGCGGAGCAAAAGCTGGGCGACAGGGGTCGGATTCTCGTTCGTGCGTCGGGCACGGAGTCTCTCGTGCGAGTTATGGCTGAGGCCGAAACGCAGTCGATGGCCGAGGATGTGGTCGGCGACATTGTCACGCTGGTCGAAGCCACCCTCGGTTAGTCCCGAACTTCGAGCGCTAGTCCTTCTGGTTCGGTCAGAATAGTGATGTCTCATAGTCCCAGTTCGGGGTAACCTGGCGGGACAACAGAAGACTGCGATCGGGAAACCCAAGCACCAGCCCTCACTTCGGTGAGGTGACGAGGAAGAGGGAGAATCGATCTGTCGGTGGGTGCCCTCTCGGCCGTCCACGGTCGTCATGGGATGAGTCAAAACCTGGAGGCAACTCCGGGGCCAAAGCCATCTCGACGTGGAGCGGACAATGTTCGCCAAACCTCCGATCGCACCAAGCAGAGGAGGTTTCGCGCGTGTGCGGAATCATGGGCTATGTCGGCCCGAATCAAGCTGCTCCGGTCCTTTTGGACGGACTGCAGCGCCTGGAGTATCGGGGCTATGACTCGGCGGGAATCGCCGTCCTCAACTCCAAGATCCATGTTCGTAAGGCAGAGGGCAAGGTCGACCGGCTGCTCGAGCTGACCGACAATTCTCCATTGAGCGGGACCGTCGGCATTGGCCACACTCGGTGGGCGACTCACGGAGTCCCCAGCGACCTCAACGCCCATCCCCACACCGACCCCAGCGGCTCGATCGTGGTGGTTCACAACGGCATCATCGAGAATTTCTATGAGCTGCGGGACCAGCTCACGGCTGAGGGTCACGAATTCACGTCCGAGACCGACACAGAAATCCTGGCTCACCTCGTCGCCAGGGCATACGACGGCGATCTTGTTGCCGCCGTTCGCGACGCCGTCAGTCAGGCGGAGGGTGCTTACGCATTGGTGGTGATGGCGGTTCATGAGCCGGGCAAGATCGTGGCGGTACGCCGTATCAGCCCGCTCATCGTCGGACTTGGTGATGGCGAGACATTCCTGGCGTCTGACATTCCTGCCGTGCTGCACCGCACTCGCGACTTCCTGATCATCGAGGACGGCGAGCTTGTGATAGTCGACGAGAACGGAGCCTCGATCGAGACGATTGAGGGCGCCAAGGTCGATCGGGAGCCGCTGCATGTCGATTGGGATGCCGAAATGGCCGAGAAGGGTGGTTATGACCACTTCATGCTCAAGGAGATTCATGAGCAGCCGGCGGTCGTCACTGAGACACTCGGTGGCCGCCTCGAGGAGGACGGAACGGCGTGGCTCGAGAATGTCGACTTCGATGATGAGTTCGCCCGCAATCTTGGCCGCATCTGGATAACCGCCTGTGGCACCGCCTATAACGCCGGAATGGTGGGCTCGGAGATCTTCCGGCGCTTGCTGCGGATGCCAACATCTGTCGAGTACGCCCATGAGATGCGATACGCCGACCCGTTGGTTTCAGAGGGCGACCTTGTGATTGCCATCAGCCAGTCCGGCGAAACAGCCGACACGCTGGCCGCGGCCCGGCTCGCCAAGGAGCGAGGGGCACGACTGCTTGCTGTCACCAACGTTGTTGGTTCGACCTTGTCCCGGGAGGCCGATGACATTCTCTATACCCGGGCGGGCCCGGAGATTTCTGTGGCTTCGACCAAGGCCTACATGGCGATGCTGATCGGGCAGTACCTGTTGGCTCTGCGCCTCGGCGCGGCCCGCGGCCTGAGCGACCCGGCTCTCGCCGAGCGTGTCATCCACGGTTTGCATACGCTCCCGGCAAGTCTCGAGGAGTTGATGCACCGTGAGGCTGAGGTAGCCGAGGCCGCTAAACGAATCGCCAACGCGCAGGACGTGTATTACATCGGTCGTGGTTTGGACTACGCAGTTGCCGTCGAGGGCTCCCTCAAGTTGAAGGAGATTTCCTACATCCACGCCGAGGCGATGCCGGCCGGCGAGCTGAAGCACGGGACGTTGGCCCTGATCACCGAGGATGTTCCCGTCATCGTGGTGCTGACGCAAGAAGCGCTCTATGACAAGACCGTATCGGCGATCCAAGAAGTCAAGGCCCGCGGCGGCGATGTCATTGCGGTTGCGTACGACGACGATGAGCGCATCGGGCGGTTCTGCGACACGGTTCTCCGGATCCCGCGAAGCAACGACCTGCTCGGTCCGGTGAGCGCGGTCGTGCCGTTGCAGTTGCTGGCCTATCACGTGGCACGAATTCGCGGCAATGACATTGACCAACCCCGCAACCTGGCGAAGTCCGTCACAGTGGAATGAGCCACTGACAGAGGCCTTGACCTATGCGGTCATGGTGCCCATACGATGTCGCCGGTGACCGGTGCCGCGTTTGATACCTGGTGTCGGGCTGATCCTTCCAAGAATGTGATCTCTCTGAATCGTGCGGGAACTGACTCGGCCCGGCTGCGGCTACCGGCGGGCCATATCGTTGGCGAGTCCAACATCCGTCGGCTCTAAAGCCGGTTCTGTCCCTCTGGGTTCTGCAGCTCGCGCACCAACGCGGCTAGACCCTTGAGCGCCGATCGGGCGACATAGGGCGTGTTGAGCACGGCGTCGAAATCCAAGGAACTGAGGGTGAGCAGCACGACGTCGTCAACCGCGACGACGGTCGCGCTTCGCGGTTGCCCATCGATGAGCGAGATCTCACCAAAATATGCGCCTGCACCCATCTGAGCGACGGAACTGCCATCTCTGCGCACCTCGACCGTGCCCTGCACAATGATGCATAGGAGGTCGCCGGGGTCCCCTTGCTCTACGACCGTCGCACCTGGCGGATAAGTGACCTCAGTCGACTTCCGTGCCACCTGGAGGAGCGCGCCTTTACTCAGGCCACGGAAGATCGGCACTGGCCGTAGCAGAGGAAGTCTGGTTACCGGATTCGTCACTGACATATCCGCTGGTCATCATAGGCGGGTGACGCCGGTCGGCTCGGGCAGTACATGCCTCAGATCCATCGCTGGTCAACGCAGCCGAGCAGTTCGAGGGTTAGCCTTCAGATGGCAGCGGAGGAGTGTGAAGCTCGATGGTCTGCACCAGTTGCGGGAGCGAGAACAAAGCGGATCGCCGATTCTGTCGTAATTGTGGCCATCCGCTCAGTCTCGCGTGTTCCGGGTGCGGGGCGCTCAATGACGCCACCGATAGGTTCTGTGGCGATTGTGGGGAGCCACTGCAGAAATCAAACGGTGAAGACCCGGCAAATGAGGCCGCCGGGCTGGGCCGGGATCCGCACGAGCGCCGCTTCGTTGTAGTGCTCTTCGCCGACTTGGTCGGGTTTACCCAGTTTTCGGAGGCTCGAGATCCCGAGGTCGTGCGAGCCGTATTGACTTCGTACTTCGACGGTGCTCGAGATGTCATCCAACGGTTCGGTGGTGACGTCGAGAAGTTCATCGGAGACGCGGTAATGGCCGTGTGGGGGGCGACCGTTGCGCACGAAGATGATGCGGAACGTGCCGTCAGGGCCGGGCTCGAGCTGACCGAGATGGTCGCTCGGCTCGGAGATGAATTGGCCGCCGGGGACCTTTCCCTGCGCGTTGGTGTGCTGAGCGGCGAGGCGTCAGTTGCCGCCGCGAGCCCGGAGCAAGGTTACATTGTGGGGGACCTCGTCAACACTGCTTCACGACTCCAATCGATCGCCGAACCAGGAACGGTCGCCGTGGGCGAGGCGACGTACCGCATGCTGCGGGACGCTTTCCAGTTCGAACCGCTTGGCGAGCACTCGGTCAAAGGGAAAGAAGCTGCGGTCGCTGCTTGGCGCGCAGTCCGAGTAGCTATGGACCGAGGTCACCTGGCTCGAAGCAACCGATTGGAACCGGCATTCGTCGGTCGTGAGGAAGAGCTTCGCCTGCTCAAGGACGCGCTTCACGCAACGGAGCGAGCGGGCCGGGCTCGCTTGGTGTCGATAGTCGGTGAAGCCGGGATCGGGAAGAGCCGACTTGCATGGGAGCTACGAAAGTACGTCGGCGGCCTCGCTCGAGACATCTACTGGCATGATGGCCGTTCGCCCGCCTACGACCAGGGCCTTCCTTTCTGGGCGCTCGGCGAGATGGTCCGCCAGCGAGCCGGAATAGCTGAGACTGACGATCCGCTGCGGAGCCGCGACAAGTTGCGGACTGCTGTTGCGAAGTATGTCGTGTCAACCGCGGATCAAGCGTGGATCGAGCCTCCGCTGGCCGCGCTCCTTGGCCTCGACGAGACACCAACCGGGCAACGCACTGAATTCTTTGCGGCCATCAGGAGTTTCTTCCACAACATTGCGGAGAGGAGCCCCACTCTGCTGGTCTTCGAGGACTTCCACTGGGCGGACTCTGGCCTCGTCGATTTTGTACGCGAGCTGGTTGAGAGCTCGCCTCGCCATCCGATCCTGATCCTCACGCTGGCCCGCCCTGATTTGCTGGATGCAGCTCCGGGCTGGGGAGCTGGGCGGCGCAATTTCACGTCCGCGCATCTCGGTCCGCTCGCCGACGCCGAGATGACTGAGTTGGTTTCCGGGATGGTCAAGGGCATCGATGAGGACCTGGTGAAGGCGATCATTGAACGTGCCAATGGAATCCCACTCTATGCCGTCGAATTGGTGCGGATGCTCATTGCAGATGGAGACCTTGTTGTTGAGGATGAAGTCTGCTGCACACCAACGCGGGACCTGTCGGCTATTCGAGTGCCCGACACGGTTCGGGCAGTGATTGCGGCGCGGCTCGATCGCCTGCCTTCGGACAGTCGGGAGCTGCTCAGGACGCGGCAGTGCTCGGCGCGGCATTCACGCAAGCTGGGCTCGCCGCAATGGCCGGAATCGACGGTGAGCAGCTCCAAGAGTTGATCGAACCGCTGGTACATCGGGAGCTTCTGGAGTTCGAGAGTGACCCCCGATCACCGGAGCGTGGCCAATATCGCTTCGTCCAAAGCATGATCCGCGAGGTCGCTTACGGGCGACTGACGCGAGACGAGCGGCGTGTCCGGCACCTCCGGGCGGCCGAGTTTCTTGCCGCGTTGGGAGAACGCGAGTTGGCCGGGGCGGTAGCCGGTCACCACATGGCCGCCCATCGTGTCACGGACGACGTGAAGGATCTCACGGATGAGGCGGGTGCCGCATTGTCCGATGCGGCCGACCGTGCCGCCAGGCTGCACTCGCATCCACAGGCTCTGGCAATGATCGAGCAAGCTCTTGCGTTCACGATCGAGCCCGAAGCGGGCGCCGCACTGTGGCAGCGAGCGGCTCGATCGGCGAGCGCCCTCGCCAAGCATGAGCTCGCAATTGATTATGCCTGCAAGGCTCTTGATTGGTATCGCGAGCACGGTGACCCGGCCGACATCGCGAACGCCGCGGCGCTTGTTGGGGAGGAGCTGTGCAATGCGTTCAGAGCGCCGGACGCCATCGAGGTTCTCGAGCCGATCGTAGGTGCCGATTCGGACCTCACAGAATCAGCCGTTGTCGTCGCCGGCTCCCAACTCGCCCGCGCCTATCTAATGGCCCTCCGTGATGCAGACGCAGCTGCGATGACTGATCGTGTCATTGGACCTGCCGAACGCTTTGACCTGATCCCGATCGTTGTGGATACGATTATCACTCGCGGCACGGCTCTCGGGAATATCGGACGAATGCACGAGGCAATCGCGCTTCTCCAAGGTGCCACACGCACCGCGCAAGATCACGATCTGCCTTTGGCCGAGATGCGTGCCGCCCACAACCTGGGACATCTCCTTGCCTTTGACGACCACGTTGGCGCGATGGAAGCATGCCGTACCGGGATGGAGCAGGCCGATCGACTTGGTGAGGTGCGGTTCCTCGACCCGTTCACGTGGGCGGTTGCGGAGTATCTCGATCGGGACGGCAGGTTTGAAGAGGGGAAAGCGCTGCGTGATGAGGTCAGGGACCGGGTCGAGCTGCCGGCAAGCTCGCTCCTGTGGTACGAATTGACCGACCTCATGGTCCGGGTTCAGCGCGGTGATGCCTCGGCCATTGATCCCGCTTTTGACGCGTTGCATAGGTCGCTCGATGAGGCTAACCCCCAATCCCAGGCCTCGGTGCCGGGTGCGCGAGCGAAGCTTCATCTCCTCGCGGGGCGCTTTGAGGAGGCGTACGACGACGTGATGTACGTCAAGGAGGCGCACTGGTTTCCCACTCACCTTGGCGTGGCCCTGTCTGCCGCGGCGATGCTGGGCGATGTCGAGCGAGTCGAGGCGGTGGCCGAAGCTCTGCGGTCGAGCCCAGCTCGTGGCCGACTACTCGGCTCTCTGGCTGATGTGGCGTCGGGGACGGTCGCGGCGCTGAACGGACGGATCGATGAAGCCGTTGCAGCTTTCGCCAGCGCCTTGGCATTTCGTTACCTCAGATTGGATCGAGCCGAGCTGCAGGCGCTCTTCGCATCGCTGGTAGGTCGCGGCGTGCCTGAGGCGCGGCGCGCATCCGATACGGCGTTCGAGGTCTTCTCGGAGGCGGGAGCCACCGCCTACCTCGATCTATATGCATCGGGCATGCCCCCGGTCGATGAGCGTCGAGCAGCGACTGGCTGAGAAGAGGCCGACGGGCGTGAGCGTAATTTCGTTGGTCCAGCGCGGGCTCCAGTCCGATCCCGAAACGTCGCCTAGATCTACCTGGAACTCGAAAACGGCGCGACAATGGTGGGGAAACGAGGTGCTCATGCATCGTGTATCTGGAAGTGGGTTTTCAGAGCGCTGGTTGCGCCCACAGACGCCGCTCGGAAGAAGGGCCGTGGGGTTGACGGCGGCGTCGTTTCTGCTCTTCGTGGCGTTCTTCGGATTCGTCGCGTCGGGTCAGCGGGGTGGCGAATCGTTCTTCAGCAATCTGTGGCTCTCGGCAACGATCCTTCCGGCTGCCGGGCTGGCTATCGCTGGGGGAGCGGTCGGGCTCACCGCAGCGATCAAGCATGCTGAGCGATCATTGGGGGTGCTCGTCGCCATTGTGTTTGGCACCAGCGTGCTGCTGTTTGTCAGCGGAGAGCTGGTATTCCCGCACTAGAGCGGGAAGCCACTGCTGAGCGTGAACCATTGCGCAGATCGCTGGGACAGCGGCTCGGACGTGGCAAGGCTGGAACGCCATCTCATGCCTGGAGTGAATCCGTCCGATAATGGTGGGTATGCACAACCGCCGAGGGTCTGACTTGGTTTATCGAAACGGGCTCATGGTTGGCATCGTCGCGATCTTCTGGTTCGGCTTTGCGATCGCAGCGATCACGATTCTTGTCGACGACAGCGATGTAGGGCTGCCTTTTCTGGTGTTCGGTCTGCCCGTGCTGACTGGCTACACCTACCTGTTGGCGATCAGGCCACGCGTAATTCTCCGGCGACATGAAGTTCAGGTCTACGGATATGGCCCAGGTAGTGATGTGGTCCAGTACCCCGCGATTCGTGGTGTGGGATTCACAGGGCGCTTCGCTGGCTTGCGCTGGCTGCGGATCCACACTCGTAGCGGCACGATCGTCGGGGTTCATCCACTAATGGCGTCGTCCTTTCCGTTCGTCGAACCATTGTGGCAGCGCGAACTCGCTGAGGAACTGACGCGTCGAGCCGGCCTTGACAACCAAGACACCACGAGGTCGTAGGTGTTGAATTGGCTAGAGGCGGAGCGGATAATGTGAGCCCGATGGCAACAATCCACGTCCAAGTTGTTGTCCGCGATCGTGAGGCCGATGCGTGACTTCTGCTGACGCCGATCTGTCGCCTGTGCGGTGTTGCCGCGACTCCGCTTCCCCCTCCGACCCGGCCCAGAGCGGCCGGCCCACCTCCCCCAAGGGTTGCCTGCCCAAAGCGGCATGCAACGGGGGAGGAGACACCAACCGCCACCCCCGCACCCCATCCCTTCGCTGCAACTACGAAGACCGCCCCGTCGCCTCACCGCCCCGCCGCCTCCGCCAGTGCGATCCCGTAACCTGCCCGGATGGAAATCATGGGACTGGGGATCGACCTCGCCGAGATCGAGCGTGTTCGCCACTTGCTCACCAGATATGGCGAGGCGTTCAAGCGGCGGTGCTTCACCGATCACGAGTGGGAGTACGCCCACCGTTATGCCGATCCCTCAGGACGCCTGGCAGCTCGGTTCGCCGGCAAGGAAGCCGTCATGAAGAGCCTCGGGATGGGCTGGCGGCGGCTGCGGTGGAGGGACATCGAGGTGACAGGTGGTGGTCAGCCCCGAGTAAACCTATCGGGTACGGCGGCGGCCCGCGCCGAGGTCCTCGGCGTCACCAAGGTGCTGATCACGATTACTCACACCGACGACTCTGCCCTGGTGATGGCAATGTCCACCAGGACCTGACGCAGTCGCCGCTGCGGCGCAGTTGGGCTACTTTCTGGGGCAATGAAGGGAATCGTCAGCGCCGCCCAGGCCAAGCAACAGGATGCCTCGTATGAAGGCGATCTTGGAGCAGTTATGGAGGCAGCCGGATACGCCGTCGCCGGCCGGGTCGCGGCGCTTGGAGCTGGGTATGGAACTCGCGTCTTGATCCTCGCCGGGACCGGCAACAACGGCGGAGATGGCTACGTTGCTGCCCGCCATTTGGCCCGCCGCGGCGCTGCAGTCACCGTTCTCGCCCTCGGCGAGCCACGGACACCAGAGGCGATTGCCGCCCGCACCGCATGGCAGCGGGCGGGTGGAGCCGTCCGTTCGATTGGCGATCCAGAACCCGCCGATTTCATCGTCGATGCCGTCTTCGGAGTCGGTTTCCGCGGCGAGCTCCCGCCACACCTACCACCGTGGAGGGAGGCGGCAGCGCCAATAGTCGCCATCGATGTTCCCTCCGGGCTCGACGCCACTACCGGCACTATCGCCGCGGGAACAATGCGGGCAACCTCCACCGTCGCCCTGAGCAACTACAAGCTGGGCCACTTCCTGGGCTCCGGACCGGAGGTCGTCGGCAAAGTCGAACTGGTCGACCTCGGCATGCCGGCGGCGGAGCCAACTCTGCTGCTGTGCGAGGAGGCGGACGCCCCTCGACCCGACCGTCCCGGTGACTCCCACAAGTGGTCGGCTGGTTCGGTTGCGGTCGTCGGTGGGTCGGCCGGCATGGCGGGAGCCGCGATGTTGGCTGCCAAGTCTGCCTTACGTTTTGGTGCCGGCGCGGTTGCCACCTTTGTCCCCGGAGCGTTGGCCGCCGAACTGGACGCGGCGCATCCCGAAGTAATGACCCACGGTGTCGGCACCGGTTCGTCACTAGCCGATGTCGATGTCGCCGAGCTGCTCGATGCGATTGCCAGATTCGATTCTGTTGTGGTGGGTCCAGGCATGGGGCCCGGCGTGGAGGGACTCGTCGCCGCACTCCTTGAACGGATCACCAAACCAGCCATCGTCGATGCAGACGGTCTCAACGCAGCGACGGTCGAGCAACTTGCGGCTCGAACCGGCGACACCGTGGTCACGCCGCACGGAGGAGAGTTTGTGCGACTCGCCGGTGAGCCCGGCGACCACACAACAGCCGCCTCCTTGGCGGCTCGGACCGGATCGACCGTCCTGCTGAAGGGCCCCGCCACGATCGTTGCGTCTCACGGAGCGACGCCGTGGCTGGTGAGCTCCGGCGGGCCAGAGCTTGCCACCGTGGGTACCGGCGATGTGCTGGCCGGAATGATCGGCGCTCTATGCGCCCGCGGACTAGATGTGTCGACGGCGGCTCGCTCTGGCGCGTTCTGGCATGGCCAAGCCGGTGCGGTGCTTGCCTCGACAAGTAGCGTTACGGCTGACTCGCTGGTCGATGCAATCCGGAGGTTCGCGTTTTGAGGCCGTCGTGGGTCGAGGTTGATCTCGATGCCATCAAACACAACGTCGCGCTGATCTCGCAAGAGGTCGGCGCTGCCAAGCTGTGTGCCGTTGTGAAGGCTGATGGCTACGGACACGGCGACGTCCCCGTGGCCGAAGCCGCGCTGGCCGGCGGGGCGACCAGCCTGGCGGTGGCCCTTGTTGAGGAAGGTGTGCGGTTGCGCGATGCCGGAATCGATGTGCCGATTTTGGTCCTGTCCGAGCCTCCGATTGAGGACGCGGCCACGATCGTGAGCCGCCGCCTCGTAGCGACCGCGTACCGAGCCAACTTTGTGGCGGCTCTGGCGGCCGCTGCGGACGGCCCCGTTCCCGTGCACATCAAGGTCAACACCGGCATGCATCGGGTGGGTGCACAACCCGAGGACATCGATAGCCTGGTCACCGCCGTGCTCGCCGAACCCGAACTGAAGCTCGAGGGGTTGTGGACCCACTTCGCCGTTGCCGAGGCCGATGCCGAGTACACCAAGCGGCAATTGGCCGCCTTCGAGACAGCCCGGGCGCAGCTCGAAGCCCGGGGAGTCGCTGTTCCTTTGTTGCATACGGCCAACACGGCCGGTGCCCTGCTCTATCCCGAGGCGCGATTCGACATGGTCCGCGTCGGCCTGGGGATCTATGGACTGCGCCCGACTCGCGATGTAGCGCCCCATCTCGACCTCCGACCTGCAATGCGGGTGGTCTCACGAGTTTCGATGGTGAAACGCCTCGAAGCGGGGGAGCGACCTTCCTATGGCAGGCGTCGGCCGCTTTCTGCTGCGGCCACGATCGCCACCGTTCCCGTTGGCTACGCCGATGGCGTGAGCCGCCGCCTCAGCGATGTTGGTCATGTACTCATCGGTGGACAGCCGAGACCGCTGGCGGGAACCGTCACCATGGACCAGGTGGTTGTCGACATGGGGACCGCGGACGTGGCAGTGGGCGATGAGGTCGTCATCCTGGGTTCCCAGAATGACAGCTCGATAACCGCCGAGGATTGGGCTGAAATGCTTGGAACTATCAACTATGAAGTGGTCTGTCATTTTGGACCCCGATTGCCTCGTAGATACCCGAAAGGCGAGAACGATGGCGTTTGAGGTCTCTCACGCTGGCGTAACAGCAATCGCCGGAGTCGAGGTCGGGGTCTGGAGCGACGCAACAGCCCGCACCGGCGTGACCGTGGTGTCAGTACCGGAACCGAACGTGGCCGCGTTTGAAGCCAGGGGAGCCGCCCCCGGAACCCGTGAGGTGGCGTTGCTGGCGCCGGGAATGAAGGTGGAGACGATCCAGGCAATCTGCCTCGCCGGGGGCAGCGCTTTTGGACTGGCCGCGGCCGACGGTGTCATGTCGGAATTGGCCAACGAAGGGCGAGGACACCCCACTCCGGCGGGGCCGATCCCGATCGTGCCGGCCGCCATCCTCTTTGATCTTCTGGTCGGTGAACCAACGGCGCCCGACGCGGCTGCCGGATCGGCGGCATATCGAGAGCGCAGTAGCGCTCCGGTGCTGTCTGGTCCGGTCGGTGCCGGTACCGGAGCCACGGTCGCCAAGTGGCGAGGCCTCGAGCACGTCCGCCGAGGCGGACAGGGATCAGCCAACGTCTCCGTTGGCGATGTTTCCGTTGGGGCCTTGGTTGTAGCCAATGCCGTCGGCGACGTCTTCTCCCTCGAGGGCGAGTCGCTGACGGGGGGCCCGCCAGTGGCGGGTGGCCCCACTTGGGAGGTGCCCGATCGACAGAACACCACGCTTGTCGTGCTTGCGACGGACGCTGCTCTGTCACGGACCGACCTCACGCGTCTGATAGTTCGGGCGCACGATGCGCTTGGGGTTTGCCTGCGTCCGGCTCACACAAGATACGATGGCGACGCCGTTTTTGCCGTTTCATGCGGTGCCCGCCCAGGTGACCTTGATTCACTCGGCGAAGCAGCTTTTGCGGCGACGGGCGCGGCCATTGAGGCAGCGGTGCGAGCAACACAGGACGGAACGCGTTGACAGCCCAGGCAACCAAACAAGAACGAGCGTCCCAGCTCGAGGTCCTCGCCACCGAGGCCGCCGCATGCACCGCATGCGAACTCGCAGACAGCCGTACCAATGTCGTGTTCGGCTACGGTGATCCGGATGCAGATCTCATGATCGTGGGCGAGGGACCGGGTCAGCGTGAAGACGAGCAAGGTTTGCCGTTTGTCGGTAGATCCGGGCAACTGCTCGACCAGCTTCTCGACGAGATTGATCTACGCCGCGAGGACAATGTGTACATCGGCAACGTCGTGAAGTGCCGGCCACCGGGCAACCGGGATCCCCGCCAGACCGAAATCGATTCCTGCAAGGACTATCTACGCCAACAGCTGCGTCTCGTCGATCCCAAGGTGGTTGTCACGCTCGGTAACTTCTCCTCGAAGCTGCTGCTGCGCACCGAGACAGGGATAACTCGGCTACGCGGCCGGGCGTTCCAATGGTGGGGGCGCTTCCTGGTACCCACATTTCATCCCGCGGCTGCCTTGCGTGGCAGTGCGAGCGTTCTCGCCGACATGCGCACCGACTTCCAGCTCGTTGCCGATGTTGTGGCCGGCCGGCTCGTGTACGAACCCGCGCAAGACGCTTCAGGCTCGGAGCCGACGGCGCAATCGCCGCCCACGGACGAGCCGGCGAGCCAGATGGGGTTGTTCTCATGAATGCTCTTTTCGTGATCGAGACCCCGGACGAGATGGAGGCACTCGGTCGTCGCGTGGCGGCTCTGTTGAAGCCGGGTGACATAGTTCTGCTCAATGGCTCGCTGGGGGCCGGCAAGACGCTTCTCGTTTCCGGGATCGCCCAAGCTCTCGGTGTTGGCGATCAAGTCACGAGTCCGACCTTCCTCGTTGTGAGGAAGTACAGCGACGGGATCCTTCCGCTCACCCACGCCGACGTGTACCGGCTCGGATCGACCGCTGAGTTCACGGATCTCGAACTCGTGGCAGAGTCGACCGACGGCGTACTGGTCATCGAATGGGGCGACGCCGTGCGCAGCACCCTTCCTGAGGACGCCCTGGTCATCCACATTGATGCCGACTCGGACGGGAAACGATCCGTGACGGTTCGTGGTGAGGGAGAATGGCAGTCCCGTCCCCTCTCGGAGCTCAACTCGTGAAGACCGTCGCCATCGAAACTGCCACCTCGGCGTCATCTGTCGCGCTCGGCGACGGCGCCGAACTTGTGGCCATGTCGGTCAGCGTGGACGGCAAGGGCCATGTTGGTTTTCTCATGCCCGCGATCGACTTCTGCTTCAATCGCGCCGGGTGGGCACCGTCCGACATCGATCTTGTCGCCGTCGACCTGGGGCCCGGTCCTTTCACCGGACTGCGGGCCGGGCTGTCCGCAGCTCAGGCTTTGGCCGCGGCGGTTGGGGTGCCGATCGTCACGGTTTCGTCACTCGACGTCCTGGCTCTGAGGGCCGCTACCGGACGGCGCACCATATGGCCTGTTGTTGACGTGCGCCGCGGCCAAGTCGCCACAGCGCCCTACCGCCCTGTTCCAGGTGGGGTTGTTCAGGACGGTCCGGGAGAAATCGTCACCGCCGAAGAACTGAGTGCACTGATCAATGCCAACGGCGAGGACGCACTGGTCGTGGGTGACCACAGCGCGCTGCCCGACGGGGTCTTCCAGGGACTGCACAGAGTCAAGTTGGGCCGTCCCCGATTCCCTGCTGCCGACGTAATCCTCGAGATCGCTCAGATGCGGGCCAAGCGAGGTCTATTCGCCGCGGCGCAAGACGTGCGTCCCCTATATATGAGGGAGCCGGATGCGCAGATCAATTGGTCCGACATCCGGGAAGAGGGCCTTTGGCCGGGAGCCGCTGGATGAGCATTGCTGCCATTCGGCCGATGAGCCTCGCCGACATCCCTGTGGTGGCGACACTCGAGCAGGAGATTTATGACAGTCCCTGGTCGATGCGGGTGTTCTACGACGAGCTGGCACTGGAGAACCGGCGCTACTTGGTAGCCGAGGACGACACCGGCATCGTTGGATACGGCGGGCTCCTGGTTGTCGAGTCCGACGCCCACATCACGACGATGGCCGTTGACGAGAGCGCCCGGCGTCAGCGCCTGGGGACGCGGCTGATGATGGAACTCATTGAGGCAGCCGTCGACATGGGGGCCGGTCACATCACCCTCGAGGTGAGGATGTCAAACGAGGGTGCCCAGCACCTCTATCACCGCTTCGGCTTCTCCCCGGTCGGGCTGCGTAGGAACTACTACAAGGATGAGGATGCATTGGTGATGTGGGCGAACGACATCACAAGCGCCGACTACCAATCGAGACTGCTCCACGTGGGGGATGAGCTGAAGGCGGCCGGTTATGGGTGATCGTTTGATTCTCGGCATTGAGACGAGCTGCGATGAGACAGCTGTTGCCGTACTACGTGGCCGCGAGGTGCTCTCTTCCGAAATCAGCTCGCAGGTGGATATGCACGCTCGGTTCGGGGGAGTGGTTCCTGAGGTTGCGGCCCGCGCTCACATCGAGGCGATACGGCCGATGGCTCACCTTGCCCTGCGCAAAGCGGGTATTCACTCTGATGAGCTCGACGCGGTGGCAGCCACTCAGGGGCCCGGCTTGGTTGGCTCTCTAATGGTCGGGTTCTCTTTCGGAAAAGCCTTGGCGTGGGGCTTGCAGCGACCGTTCATTGGTATCGATCACATGGAGGGCCACCTCTTCGCTCCGCGACTGGAGAACCCCAACTATCGCCCTCCGGCAGTGATCCTCCTCGCTTCCGGCGGGCACAGTCAGATTGTCCACATGCGTGACTGGGGCGATTACGTGATCATGGGTGGAACGATCGACGACGCTGCCGGTGAAGCGTTCGACAAGCTGGCACGATTCATGGGGCTCGGCTATCCCGGTGGTCCCGCGATCGACAAGACCTCTGATGGCGGCGATGGGGCCGCTATCCGATTCCCGAGGGCCCTTCCGGACCGCCCGTTCGACTTCTCCTTCTCAGGCCTGAAGACGTCAGTTGTCAATCATCTGGTGAAGGCCAAGGAGGCTGGAAACCTGCCCCCAATCGAAGACGTGGCTGCGTCGGTTCAGGAGGCCATTGTTGATGTCCTCGTCGCCAAGACGTTCAATGCGGCCAAGGAGACAGGCGTCAAGGTCGTCGCTGCCGGCGGCGGGGTTCTGGCGAATCGGCGCTTGCGGGACGCCTTGGAGCAGCGAGCATCCGAAGAAGGTCTCGAGTTGTGCTTGCCGTCGGCGGCGCTGTGCACCGACAACGGAGCGATGATCGGAGCCGCCGCCGACTTCCGTCTTGACGCCGGAGATCGGGCAACCTGGTTCGACGACGTCGATCCGGGCCTGCGGCTCGGCTGACATGCGCTCATTTCGAATCACTCGCATCCTTGGCGTTGACGTCATGGGCGATTTGTCGCTTGTGGCTCTCGGCGTCCTTCTCGGCTGGGTGATCTACCTCGAGCTGCAACTGGCCGAGTCCGGCGCCTCAACAGCCGCCTCAATCGTCGGAGCCGTTATCGGTGGTGTTCTTTTCCTGGGAACCGTGCTTGCGCACGAGGTCAGTCACACCGCGGTTGCGCAGCG
>JAAELU010000250.1 GCA_024226255.1 bacterium
CGGACGAGGTAATCCTGGAGCCCCCGAAGCGGGGCCGGACATACGCGTTGGAGTTGCCCGCCTACCAGAATGACGTGCTTCACGCCCTGAGCGAGACGGGTGGCCTGCCCGGCGTCGACGCAAAGAACGAGGTCAAGATCCTGCGCGGTGCTCTGAATGGGCCGGGCGGACGCGCTCGACGCGAGTCCTCGGCCGACCCAAGTCAGCCTGAGCCGATACCTCCCGACGTCGCACAAGAAGGGGCGGTCGAAGTGGTGCCGCCGGGCAAGATTGTCGGACATCCGGAGCTGTCGGCGAACATGGACGTGCAACTGACGACCCTCGACCAGGGCTCCGACGTGACGACGATCCCCTTGCAGATAGGGCCGTGGAACCCGCCGGTGCAGTTGACGCCGGAGGACATCATCCTCAACGACGGCGATGTGGTTGTCGTCCAGACGCGGGTATCGGAGGTCTTCTACACAGGTGGGATGCTCAAGGGCGGCCAACATCCGCTGCCACGCGACTACGACCTCGACGTGCTCAGCGCGATAGCCATGGCCGGCGGATCGATCGCCGCGTCGGCCGGCGGCTCAAGCAGCATCAGGGGAGTCAACATGGGTGGCAGCGCCATCTGCCCCCCGACCCGAGTTACCATCGTCCGCTCGATCAACGGTGAACAGGTCCCCATTCGGGTCGATCTGAAGCGAGCCCTGGTCGACGCGAACGAGCGTGTCCTGATCCAGCCCAACGACTTCATCCTGATGGAGTACACGACCGGCGAACTGCTGGTCAACATGGTGCTGAACCAGGTTGGCATCAACTTCACCGGGCCACTCTGGAGCGCGGACTAGTGTCCTGAGTTGGAAATCCGAGCTATGAGCTATGAGCTATGAGCTATGAGCAGTGAGTAGTGAGCAGTGAGCAGTGAGCAGTCGTCTATGAGGAGAGAAGCTCATGGCTCATGGCTCATAG
>JAAELU010000251.1 GCA_024226255.1 bacterium
ACCCTACAGGTACTCGGCGAACAGTTCCCGGCTGGGGCGTGGGATGACGATCTCCGACACCAACAGCCCTCGGCTTCGTGCCTGCTCGGCAGCCGCCTCGACGCCCGCGGTGACGTCGGCCACGCTGCCGGTCATCAGGCACAGTCCCTTGCCGCCGAGCGCCATGGCTACGTGGATGCGGAAGAGCGTTACCCGGGCCGCCTTGACGGCAGCGTCGGCGCCGGCGATTACGGCCGTGCCGCTGAACGTCTCGACAACGCCCAACGCACCCGCCTCGTCGGGTCCCAACTCCACCGATTGACCCAGCGCTGCAAAGACCGATTCGTGAATGTTCGGGATCACAAGCTGATCGATGATCGCTTCGCCGGCCGACTTCAATCCGGTCTGGATCGCCGCCTCGACGTCGCTGATCGAACCGCCCACGACGATCAGGTATTTTCCCGAGCAGATGGTCCGGGCGAGCAGCAGTTCGACCGAGGCGGCCTTGAGCATCTCGTCTTCCACGCGGTATCCGATACCGACGCTGGAGAGTTCGACGACGCCGATCGACCGTGGTGTGGCCATGGGTGGTTCCTTGCGTGTGGTTCGCTGTGAGCTGTGAGCAGTGAGCAATGAGCTATGAGCTATGAGCTGTGAGCTGTGAGTAGTGAGTAGTGAGTAGTGACCTGTGAGTAGTGACCTGTGAGTAGTGACCTGTGAGCTTTGCACCATGGGCTATGAGTCTGAGCCATGGGCTTTCTCTCTGCTCATAG
>JAAELU010000252.1 GCA_024226255.1 bacterium
CCCAAAGCGGCGTGCACCGGCGGAGCAAACGCATCGTCTCTCCCCCCGTGACACGTCGCTCTGGACGGGTCACAGTTGGGGGGGAGTACCCGAGGAACGAGGGGGAGGGGGGCTGCGGAGGTAGTAGACAAGGCGAACGTTGCGTCCTCATGAACTCCCGGTTTCCGTGTTAGCCGCGGCGATCAGGCATCCGCCGACGCGTGTTGCCGCTTGGTCTCGTTCTATGGCCCCATGGACAGCGCTGTGGAAACCATTGATCGGGAAGTCGTTCCGATGTACCTCTGCCGCCGCCACCGCGGAAGATTCAACCGTTGTCATATCCCGCCTCCATCATCCTTCGCGGGAAGAACGGTTCCGATGCACTCACCGAAACCTATCCGTTGGCCATGGCCCATTTCGCACCAGCCACGAATCGTGACCGTATCGCCATCCTCGAGGAACGTGCGCGACTCCCCATTGTCCAATTGAATCGAGCGTTCGCCATTCCACGACAGCTCCAGCAGGCTGCCGAACTGGTCCGGCTGTTGTCCCGAGACCGTCCCGCTGGCATAGAGGTCTCCAGAGCGAATCGCAGTTCCGTTGCTGGCCGCATGCGTCAACTGCTGGCCCATCGTCCAGTACATGTCCTTGAAGTTGGTACGACAGATCACGGTGCCATTGAGGTCCACCTCGAGTTGCAGGTCAAGGGCTCGATTGGGCGTTGCGGCCAAATAGGGCAGCGGCGCCGGATCCTGCGGCGCCGCCTCGACCCAGTATGGAGCCAAGGCGTCCACGGTGACGACCCACGGCGACACCGATGTGGCAAAACTCTTGCCCAGGAAGGGCCCGAGCGGCCGGTACTCCCAGGCCTGCAGATCTCGAGCCGACCAGTCGTTGACAAGTACCACTCCCCCGATGTGATCGTGGGCAGCTGCAATGGGAATGGTGTCACCCAACTGAGTCGGGTGCGAGGTGAAGAACCCAACCTCGAGTTCGATGTCGAGGCGGCGACTCGGACCGAAGGTCGGCCCGTCCGCACCGAGACGTTGACCCGCGGGACGACGCACCGGAGTGCCGCTCACGGCCACCGTCGAGGCACGACCGTGATAGCCGATCGGGATGTGTTTCCAGTTGGGCATCAGCGGTGGGTCGTTGGGGCGGAACATTCTCCCCACGTTGGTGGCGTGCTGTTCTGAGGAACAGAAGTCGACGTAGTCCCCGACCCTGAACGGCATATGCATCGTGGCGGCTGCCCTCGAGAGAATGCCGCGATTGTCGACTCTCGACAGCTCGTTGTTGCCCGCCGTCAGCAGCTCGGAGACCCGGCGTCGAACGGGACCAGCGCCAAACTCAAAAAGTTCATTGAGGTTGTCCCGCAGCATCGTTTCTGTGGGGAAACTCATCACACCACCCCGCTCGACGGCCACCAGGTCGACGATCTGATCGCTGATCGCCACTCCGGCCCGCGGCTGGTCATCGCCGGCCGTGGTGAACATGCCAAACGGGAGGTTCTGAATCGGAAACTCAGACTCGGCGGCCGCAGTCAGCCAGCAGCGCAGCCCGGGATCGTTGCTGGCGTCCATCGGTAATCCTCCACTAGATAGCTGAAATCATGCCGAGGGCCGCGAGGTCTTCGACCGGCTCGGCAAAGCTGCATGAACCATATGCCGCAAACTGTTCGCGGACTCTCGTCAGATCCCGCACCCTCACTCGATGATCACGCCAGGAGGCCGCCGCCGTCGTCAGGGCGAAAGCGGCCGGGTCGGTCTCACCAACGACTTCGAGCAGTTGCTCCCGGTCGAAGCCGGCGCGAGCGAATGCAGTTGCCGTGAGCAAGTTGACGAAACCATGGCGCATCACGCCTAGCTCCGAGTCATGGTGGCGGATCGGATGGTGCAATCCGGCCGTTGCCTTGAAAGGCAGGTCGTGCTCAACACAAGCCAAGACGAACTCGACCACCTGATCCGGCGTCGGGAACGCTTCCGGCACTACTCCCCCGCACCGCAGCTGTGCGCCGAGGGGCCGACGGATGATCCGCCGATGCTTGGCCAGGGCCGCTATCGCATTGCGAATCCCATGACCCCACTGGGCAGACAACTTCACCTCGAAGAATGGCATCGCTACGGCCGACACGGTCATCGCTGCCGTAACCGTCGGTTCCATGATCTGCGCTGCGGCGCCGCGGGAGCGGCCATCGCCGGCCTCGGCCGGCAGCGGCACCTCGAGCAGGGCGACCTGTGCGGCCGGTTCCATTTCGGCATCGAATGAGTGGGCGATCACGGAGGCCCGACCGATTTCTCCGTCGAGGATGACGCTTATCGGCCAGGGCGCCTCACCGGCCGACATCGATGTCATCAGCAATCCGGCCAGCTCCTCGAGCCTGCCGGCAGAGCAGATGAATCGCCCCAGCATCCAGCTGTAGGCTCCTTCTCGGGCCAGCCGATACTCGGCGACGGCGTCCGCCATCGATAGCGACGCCGGAGGGAATAGCCCTGCGTAGTCGATGAGCCCTTCGAATAGAGCCCTGTCGGCCGTGCGCAGTGATGAAAACGCCTCGATGTGGGGCCTCCGACCGGTAACGCCAGAGCCGGAGACCACCCCCGGCAACGCACATTGTAAGAGGAGTGAAGTGTGAGGGCCGAGTCGCCAGAGCCAGCTACCAGTTGCCAGTTGCCGGTTATCAGTTACCAGTTACCAGTTACCAGTTACCAGTCTGGACCGACTTCTGACTTCTGACCTCTGGTTTCTGGCTTCTGACTTCTGTCTAGTCCCCTTGCCCAAAACCAAACCCTCCCCCCAACGTGGCCCATTTTGGTTACGCTCTCCGTACGGGAAGCAGAGGTAATCGCCAGGGCTAGGCAATGCCGCTGTTTTGGGAAGGATCAGGAGTCAAACCTCGTGACAGTTAAGGACGGCAAGTCCTGCGCAATGAATCGATGCGATCGATGACGCAGGCCACTCAAACCAGCAATGTGATCGTTCCGCTTCAGTCTCTACTGATTGCGATGAGCGACGGTGTGTTGATTACCGATGAGACCGGGCGGCGCACGTACGCCAATCCGGCACTGAGCGACCTTGTGGGCATGGATCCATGTGCTCCGGCGAATGATACGGGTCCTCCGGCGTGGATCGAGCTGGCACAACACGATCGGTATCTCGAATATCTGGCTCGCGCACAGAATGGCGAGTTGGACCAAGAAGTTCTTTCGCTCGAATGGAATCTGGTCTCGGCCAGCGGCCGCCGGATCGCAGCGCTCATGAAGCTCATTCCCATGAAACGGACCTCGGCGGGCCCGGTGCCAATGTTGTGGTTGATCGTGCCCGATCGTTCTCCAGCCAATGGCGCCATGATGCGGTCTCAGCGCGAGCGCGATCTCGAGGAGGCCATGGGCCGGATCAGCAATGAGTTGGGCCGAGTCGGTGTTGTTACCGAACAGCCTCATTCGCAGGCAAACCTCGATCGTCCGGAGCTCTCGAGACTGTCGCCACGGGAACGTGATGTTCTCGAGCACCTGCTCGATGGCCATCGAGTCTCGACCATTTCACAGCGTCTCGAGGTGTCGGAGCACACTGTTCGAAATCACCTCAAGTCGATGTTCCGCAAACTGAGCGTGCACAGCCAGCCGGAATTGATCGACTTCGTGAGGGATGGACACCGGGAGCTGTAGCCGGCCCCGAACCCTCCCTGCCTTCCGGGTGAGTACGCTGCTCGCCTGAAGGAGGAACATGGCGACGCTACGACTGTTCGCAAACCTGCGAGAGATTGCCGGCACAAGCCGCGTTGATTTGGACGCGAACTCAGTCGGGGACGTATTGGAACTGGCGGTCGACCAATTTGGAGACCGCTTCGCGGCTTCACTGGAGTCGGCACAAGTGTGGGTCAACGGCGATCAAGCCACCCATACGACGGTCGTCGCCGCATCTGACGAAATCGCAGTGATACCTCCGGTCTCGGGAGGTGCCACTGTTCTCGACGAGTCAACCGACCTCACCCGCGTGGTTCTCACGGGAGCACTCTGGGTAACGGTCCTCCTAGCCAACCTCATTTCCGCTCAGGCTCTGGCCTTCGCCGCCGTCGGTGCCACAATCGCCTGGCTTTGGGACATAAGCGAGACATACGCCACCAGGCGGCCGGCCATACAGATCATCCCGGCCATGGTGGCGGCAACGGCCGGAGCAACGGCCGCCTACCGCTGGGGACTGCCCGGCCTCACCGGAGGACTGGCCCTGGGCGTGATGGTGGCCCTCGCATGGGCCGTGTTCGACAAAGCCAACCGCAGTGTCGAGGCGCTTTCGGTGACCGTGCTCCTGTCGGGACTTGCCGCTCTAGGAGCCGGCACGATGGTGATTGTTCACCTGCGCTCGGCGGCAGAGGCAACTGCGTTTCTGGTTATCGGAGGTGTGGCGGCAATCGGCGCGTGGGGCGGGCGCCGGTTCGGCGGAGCATCCCTCGATCCCAATCTTGCAATCCTGTTGGTGGCCCTCGCTGCCGGGGTAGGCGCCGGGATGGTCGCGGACTCGTTGGAACTGATCGCCATCCTGCCGGCCTCGGCGCTGACCGCCGGAGGCCTCATCGCAGGCAGAGCACTCGGTTCGCTCGTCCGCATCGGTGACGTTCTGCACACGGTTCGCGCCCCCGGACTGGTGACGATGATGGATCCGTCGGTCGTCGCCATCTCGCTGTGGTGGGTGTCCCTGTTGCTCGGCGACGCCATCACGACAACGCCCTAGGACGAAGCCAGAAATCAGAAATCAGAAGTCAGAAGCCGCGCAGTTATCAGCAGCAAACGCGTAACTGGTAACTCGCCTGCTAGCTGAGTGACTCTCCTGCGATGAGACCGACTGCCGCCAGTGTCACGCCGGCGGCTATCGAGATCGCCAAGTAGCCGAGTCCCGATGCGGTGTCGCCGCTGCGGATTAGGACCGCCGATTCGAGGGTGAACGTCGAAAATGTCGTGAAGCCTCCGAGAAGTCCCGTGAAGAGCGCAAGTCGCAGGCCCGGAGCGACTCGATCTCCGAGCCAACCGACTAGGAAGCCAAGCACCAGTGATCCGACAAGGTTCACGGTGAGTGTCGCCAACGGATAGGAACGGTGCCCGTAAACCCTATCTAGGAGGTAGCGACCGGCGGAACCAAACGCGCCACCGAGCGCCACATAGAGCACTTCCCTCATCGCTTGGCGCCATTCATCGTTGAAGAACAGTAGCTACACGGCGGTGGGGAGCGATCCACTGCCTCCTGCCTGTCGCCGCACTGCCCTTTTTGACTTCGACTTCTGACATCTTTTTCTCCTGTCCGACTTCTGACTTCTACTCACATCTGTCCTTTCACTCCTCGCTTCTGGCTTCTGACTTCTGGCTTCTGACTTCGCCGATTGACCGCGTTGGGACTCCAGCGGGCTATCCTTCACTGCATATGCGAGCCATTCGGTCCCGCTTCGTGGTCTTCACCCTGGTTTTGGCGCTGGTCTACGCGTCACCGCTTGGCGCGTTCGCCCAAAGTAAGGGTGATGCCAACAAGGCGGCCGCTGAAGCCAAGGCCGCCCTCGAGGAGCTTCGAGCGATAAATGCTCAACTCGATACGGCGCTAGGCGTGTATCACGAACTCGAGGATGAGATGGAGTCGCTCACCTGGAAAATCACCCAGCTCACGGATCGGATCAAGGACTACGAAGGCGAAGTGCGCGACCTTCGCGGGCACGCTGAGGATCTCATTGCCAGTGCCTACATGGCCGGCGGCAACGACCTTGTTGAGGTCGCGCTGGAAGTCGACTCGATCCAAGACCTCCTGGCCTCCCAAGTCCTCCTCGACCGAGCCGCCGACAATGACCTGGTATCGGTCATCCGCCTCGACGCGGTACGCCGGGAAATGAACCGGCTCAAGGATGACCTCGACGTCGATCAGGCCCGCGTGCTCGAACTACGGGCGGCAGCTGAAGCCAACGTCCTCGACCTAGACACGCTGCAGCAGGCATCGGCTGCCGCCTACTCCAGAGCCCAAGACAAGGCCGCCTCGGAGCTCGCCAAATACCTCGCCGAGAAGAAGCGCCGCGAGATCGAAGAGGCATCGCGGCGCCGCGGCGCCGCGGCCGGCCTCCCGGCCAAC
>JAAELU010000253.1 GCA_024226255.1 bacterium
CACGCGCTCGGCGAAATGCCGGCAATCCACCCAGGTGCGATGCAGTCGACGGCGATTGCCCCAGTGGAATATGAAGAGGATCATGCCGATGCACGCTATCTCGCCGATCACGATCGGGTGCGGCAGATGAAAGATGTGCTGAGTCGCCACGATGATGACCGCCAATGCTCCCAGGATGAAGACCGCCGTGGAGGCCCAGGCATATGCGCGGTAGTGCCGGCAGGCGGAGAGATCGGCGCGAACGTAGGCGGGCAGGAAGTGATCGAGGCAGGCCGTCAGGCGAGCGTCCAGCTCGGGGCAGACGGTATCCTGGCCTGCAGCTTGGCAGCTTTCCGCCAACTGGTTCTGGAAATGGGATCGGGTGGCGGCAAGGGAGGCGTCGACTGCTTCCTGTGGGACCCGAGAGCAGTGGGATTCGTGCTTCATGAAAGCTCCCCTTTCCCCGGGTCCGGAAACCGTTCCCGAATGATCCTGGTCGGGTTCTCGCTGTCGATGACGATTACGGGCTTGCCGACCTTTCGTGCGTAGGCGACGACATCGGCGGTACCTCCCAATCCCCGGCTAGGCTGCCCGTCCCAGACCGCAAGCAGGATATCACAGGCTTCCACGATGCGACAACCGACGGCCATATAGGCTTCGGCCCGTGAGGAATGCGGGGGGATGACCTCCACGCTGACGGCCCGGGCGAGCAGGTCCCGGAACTCGGACCGCGACTCGGCCGTGGCGAAGTCGGTCTCGTAGTCAGCTTGGTGCAGGGGCAGCACGGCCTGTAGCTCGGCGCCGGGTATTCTCAGGATCTCATGTGCGGCCAGACGATCCGCGCCCTCGGCGAGTGGGGAGAGGAGGACCAATGCATTCTGCTGCCCGGGATTGGTGGGTAAGCAGCCTGCTTGCTCGTGGAGAAGTTGGTGGAGGGTTGCGGCGATGGATCTTGAGTCTTTTAGGCTGCGGTGCCCGGTGACTGCGAGCGTCCGCGCCGGTGGATAGGCCGGCTGCGAGGAGGTCGTCGAGTTGATGGACTTGTCGGCCACGATTTGGATTTGAACTCCGGTTGGTGTCAGCCGATTGAAGGTCAGGGGCAAGCGATCCATGAGGGGTGCTTGAGTACGCCTTCGGACAATAGCACACAGATAGCGGAAAAAAGCGATCATGAGTGGGTGTGGCGGAGGAATCTCAAAGAGAATGTGTGGAAAGGTTCGATCCTATGATAGGCCCGTTTTGACTCAAAACCTTACAGTTGATATAATCCCTACCCACCCCGAAAGCATCTCCTGCGTGAGTCCTCGATCCATATCAACACAGCATCTTCAGTTAGGGGACTGGTATGACATCTAGAATGCCAAGGATAAATTCGGCCAGATCACCAGTCCTTCTGGGAATCTTGGTGGCGGCCCTTTCCCTCTTCTTGGGGTGGGGGATCGCAGGAGCCGGTTGCATCGACTATGATGACTATCTGCATTGGATAAGTTCGACCAGCATGAACGACATCCCCAAAGGGATCGACGTTTCTGGAACTCACGTGGTTGTCGTGGGGGGTACGACGCTGACCATTCTCGACATCGCGAACGAGAGTGCGCCGGTTGTCGCTGGATCACTTGTCCTCCCTGACAATCTATACCGGGTTCACATCTCGGGAACACTAGCGGCAATCTCCGGTCGCTACATGATGTATGTCGTCGATATCGCCGACCCGGCCAACCCAGCTCTTCTCGGGGATCTGGCGATGCCGGACAATCCAGAAACAATCATCACATACGGCGACTACGCTTACCTGACACATGGCGGAGTAGAGAAGCTTAGCGTGGTGGATTTCGCGGATCCGTCGAATCCTTTCGAGGCAGCAACTCTGACATTGCCTAACTTCGCGACACAGGGATTGGCCATTTTGGGCGATCACATTGTTCTTTCCACTCATGCTGAACTGCTGACCATCGATATTTCCACGCCCGACGTCCCGGTCATCAACGCCAACTTCTCTCTGGGAGGGCTTTATATCTGTGATCTTGCCCTGTCCGGTAATACCGCGTTCCTGTCCATCAACCATGGGGCGTATCCCGCGGAAATCCACGCTTTCGATATCTCCAACCTCGCCTCTCCCCAGTCTCTGAACGCGGTCGTAACTTCCATTCCCGGTGGTTACTACCCGAGACTGGATGTTGCTGCGGATGTCGTCTACTTCAGAACTCTCACCAGCAATTGCCTGGAGTACAAGTGGAATGGCGGTGCGTTCATATACCAAGGATACATCTCACCCTTCTCCGGAACGTTGACCGATCTGGTCGTCAAGGGAGAGAATCTCTATTTTCTCGAAAGAGATCAGGATTTTGTTCATGCCGTTTCCGTGCAATCCCCCAGTCCGCTGGAGCCCATCGGTGATGTCGCGACTCCAGGTACCGCCGAGGGCGTGATCGTCCCGGCGGGTCGAGCGGATATCGCCTATGTCGCCGATGGCGAAGCGGGGTTGCAGGTCGTCGACATCACCGATCCCCTGAATCCCTTCATCGTGGGCACGGTCGACACCCCGGGTTACGCGGTGGATATCGCCTTGCTGGGCAATACCGTCTTCGTGGCCGACAGTGGTGAAGGTGTGCAGGCCATCGATGTCTCGACACCTTCGTCGCCGGCCATCATCGGCAACGTCGATACTCCCGGCTCCGCGGTGGACATCGCCCTGACCGCCACCCATGCCTACGTGGCCGATACGGATCAAGGGGTTCAGGTCGTCGACATCCAGGTGCCCGCGGCCCTATCCATCATCGGCAGCCAGAGCGCCCTGACGGCATCCACCGGCATCGACGTTACGATCGCCCACGCCTACGTTGCCGACGGCAACAACGGCCTGGTGATCATCGACACCTCCGATCCTGCCAACCCCTGGATCATCGACGGGGCTCAGCCCCGCAATCTGACATCCGCCCAGAAGGTGGACTATTCCCAGAACACGGCTTATGTGACCGATACCAGCAATAGCCTGCACATCATCGATGTCAGCGATCCGGAGAATCCGTCATCCTTGAGCAATCTCAACACGCAAGAGTCGGCCGGGGATGTGGACATCATGGGCATCTTCGCCTACGTGGGTTCCGGGACCAACATGCAGCTGGTGGATGTCCGGGAGGGCGACAACCCCGCCACCGTCGGCACCGTGGGCGTTCCGGCGACGGCCGAGGGCATGCATGTCAACGAGTTCTACGCCTACGTGGCGGCCGGCAGCGCCGGTCTGCAGGTTTGCCCCACGCAATGCGGTTTCGACGAGTCCATCTTCGTCGATTTCCTGGCGAGTCCCCAGGAGGATTTCTATCCGATCACGGTGGACTTCGCCAATCTCTGCGAGGGCTACGGACTCAGCTACTCCTGGGATTTCGGCGATGGCGTCGGCACGAGCATCGAGGAGAACCCGACCTACTCCTACACCGAACCCGCCGATTATCCGGTCAAGCTGGTCGTCACCAACGGCGCGAACACGGACTCGCTGACCGTGATCGTCTCGGCGCTGGCCGAGGCGCCGACGATCACGAGCATCAGCGATGTGCCGGCGGATCAAGGCGGGGTCGTCTACGTACGCTTCTATCACAGCGGCTACGACAACGGCGATCTCAACCGGATCGAGATGTACACCATCCAGCGCCAGGATGTCGGTGAATGGGTGACCGTCGCAACGACCGGGGCATATGGAGAGCATTATTATGCGGTCAGCGCCGATACTCAGGGTGATGGAGCCGGGTGGACGGCACCCTTCCGCGTCATCGCTCACATGGAGGAGGGCAACTGGGCCAGCGCACCGATCGACGGCTTTAGCGAGGACAACATCGCGCCGGATGCTCCGGCCAACGTGAGCTGGCTGGCCGAATGGCATCTGGGCTGGGATCAGGTGAGTGCCAACGACTTCGCCTACTACCGCATCTACGGCTCGACGCAGCCCAACCTGGACGATGCGGTTTCGCTCGCCACGACCGTCGACACCGACATCATCCTGGGAGAGATGAGTTACCCCTGGGTGCTGGTGGTGGCGGTGGACGACGCCGAGCTGGAAAGTGATCCCTCCACGCCGGTTGTCGTGACGGGTGTGAACGATCTGGTCAGCGAGGTTCAGCTCGGGCGGGCGGTGCCCAACCCATTCAACCCTAGCACGCGCATCAGTTTCGCATTGCCGACGGCCGGTCCGGTAAGCCTGGTGATCTACGATGTCGGCGGGCGCCTGGTCAAGACCCTGGTGAACGAGGCGGTCGTGGCCGGGCATCACCATGTGGATTGGCACGGCAAGGACGACTCCGGCAATACCATGGCTTCCGGTACCTACCTCTATCGCCTCCGGGCCGATGGTGTCGAACTGACGCAGCGGATGGTGCTTCTGAAATAGATCATGGCAACGAATGGTTCTAGGGAGGCTCCGGTCAATGACCGGAGCCCTTTCCGTATAGGTCGCAGTTATCGCCCCGGTCTGATTCCCATGGCCGGGGGCGAGCCCGAGTGCCTTACCATTCCCGCCCATTTTGCCATCCTGAACCGGAATCCGGAGAGAGATGGCCTCTCCGGTCTCCTTCATTGCGGGTCCACTCCCAATATCTGGAACCTGCCAACCTCCGGGGAAGAGCCGCTTCAATCGAGTCGGCGACTTTCGACGCGATCCTTCCGCAACCGAATGCACGACAAGCAAGGGGAACCCTTTCCCCCGCAATCCGTTGACGCCACCGCCCCCGATGCCTAGGATACCCCGTCTCCCATCCTGTCTCCCGAGGTCATAGAATGAAGATCCTGGTCACCGGCATCACCGGTTTCGCCGGCGGTCACTGGACGGTCGAAGGCGCCGTGGCTCTGGGCACGAGTCTGCCCGAGCTGGTCACCAGCCTCCCGGCCGCGCGATCCGGCCACGCCGACCTGGCCGTGGGCAACGTGGTGGGTTCGAACCTCTTCAACCTACTTCTCGTGCTCGGCAGCACGGCGACCTTGCGGTCGGTGCCGCTGGTTGCTTAATGCGGTATATTGCTTGGCGGATGCTGGCTTAGGCCGAACTCGAAAGCCTCACTCATCGAATGATCCTCTCTCCGGGCGGTAGGGACACGCTGGAATCATACTCGAACGTTGTCTGGCTCCGGCCAGGAGGTACTGATGCTGATCGCTCCAATCGTAATCTTCGGGATCCTGATCGTTCTGGTTCTCATCGTCGTGGGGGTCTACAACCGTCTGGTCAGGTTACGCAACCGATTCAAAAATGCATTCGCACAGATCGACGTGCAGCTCAAGCGCCGTTACGATCTGATCCCTAATCTCGTTGAGACGGCCAAGGGCTATCTGTCCCATGAGCGGGAAACCCTGGAAGCCGTGATCAAGGCGCGTGGTATCGCCGTTGCCGCGGCGGGCAACGCCGCCAGGAAGCCAGGCGATCCCGGTGCGATGAATGAACTGAATGGTGCCGAGAACATGCTCACCGCGACGCTGGGCAAGCTCTTCGCCCTGTCGGAAGCCTATCCGAACCTCAAGGCCGACCAGACCATGTTGCAACTCATGGAGGATCTGCGCAGTACGGAGAACCGCATCGCTTTCTCCCGCCAGTCCTATAACGACTCGGTGAACACCTACAATATTGCTCGGGAATCCTTTCCCGCCGTCCTGTTCGCCGGAACCTTCGGCTTCACGGTGGTCGAGTTCCTCGATGCCACCTTGAGCGAGGAGGAGCGGCAGGCGCCCAAGGTCGAGTTCTAGGTTCGGTCATGAAGAATTTCTTTGATCATCAGGATCGCGCGCGCCGCCAGAGCGGACGCCTGATCGTCCTGTTCAGCTTGGCCCTGCTCGGGATTCTTTCCTCCACATACCTGGTCTCACTTTTCGTCGTCAATGCATACGGGCTCATACTGCGAAATCCACACACGCCGGCAGTCGAAACCACCCTCTGGCATCCCCTGCTCTTCACCTTCAATCTATTGATCGTGCTGGCCGTGACGGGGCTGGCGGCCTTGCACCGTCTGAGAAGCCTGCGCGGTGGCGGAGCGGCGGTGGCCGAG
>JAAELU010000254.1 GCA_024226255.1 bacterium
CGGCAACCGACTCGGCGCCCTCTCCATCAACGTCGACTACGGCTACTGGGTGACCGTCGCCCGCCAACCGAAACGCAACAGCGCTGCCAATAGCTCCGGCTCCCCCAGTGACCAGCGCCGTCATGCGGGCCCCACAACCAGTTGGCGCTGCTCGCCGAGGCCGGTGATGCCAAGCGTCATCACGTTGCCCGGCGCCAGCCACACCTGCGGGTCGAGACCGAGCCCAACTCCAGGAGGAGTCCCGGTGCTGATGACGTCTCCAGATTGAAGCGACATGAACCGGCTGACGTATGACACGAGCTCATCAATGCCGAAGACCATCGTTCGAGTGTTTCCGTTCTGATACCGATGCCCATCGACTTCTAGCCACATGTCGAGGTTCTGCGGATCGGGGATCTCGTCGGTGGTGACAAGCCAGGGTCCGATGGGGGCGAAGGTATCTGCCGACTTCCCTTTCACCCATTGGCCCGTGCTTTCGAGCTGGGCCTCGCGTGCAGAGAGATCGTTGATGACGCAGAAGCCGGCGACATAGCTGCGGGCATCGGC
>JAAELU010000255.1 GCA_024226255.1 bacterium
CGGTTCTGTCGCTATCCGCTCGTGAGCGGCGATCCTGGGGTCCGCTTCTACGCTGGCTTTCCCCTACGTGACGGAGAAGGGGATGCGTTCGGCACATTGTGTGCGGCCGACATTGAGACCCGACAACTGTCTGGTCCTCATCGGGCTGTCGCCGAACATCTTGCCGACTGGGCTGCTGTTGAGCTGGCGAGTGCCGGCTCGGAGCGGAACCTCATGAGAAGCGAGGCGCTCTACCATCGCATCGTCGAATCCGTCTCGGACGGCATCGTGGTGTTGGACACGGCCGGCGTCATCATTGAGGCCAACAGGACGGCCGAGCTCATTCTCGGGTTCTCGGCCGACCAGATGGCCGGCCGGGAGTCCGCTGATCCATGCTGGCGAGCGGTGCGGCCCGATGGCAGCCCGTTCCCCGGTTCCGCCCATCCGGGCATGGTGACACTCCAGACCGGACACTCGTGCCGGGATGTGCTGATGGGCGTGCATCATCCAGACGGCGATCTCAAATGGATCTCCGTGAGCGCCGAGCCCTTGAGCCACGATTCCGACATGAGCCACCGCCAGACCAGCGGTCCGGGGGTTGTGTGCACGCTGACAGACGTTACGGAGCGAACCAAGGTTGAGCGCCTGAAGAGCGAGTTCGTTTCGGTCGTCAGTCACGAGTTGCGCA
>JAAELU010000256.1 GCA_024226255.1 bacterium
CATCGACCACTCCCGCGACGAGAGCCAACAAGGTCAATTCCACGGAGTGGTAGGCCCGGTAGAAGGGGAAGAGTCGTGCGACGGATCTCAGACGCCGAAGCCCCGACGACTGCGGTGTGCCAACGCCCGTGACGTCGGACAACTTCGGTAGGCCGTTGTAGGCACGCGACACGTGCACCATGTCATTCAGTGCTTTGTTCCATAGGACCAATACCGCGAGCACCGCACCGATGAAGGCCCACGAGTTCTGCGCCCATCCAGCGTCCGGGAACCCTGCAGCTCGCAACCCGAGCGCGATGGGGATTAAGCCCTCTGTCACGTAGTGACCCACCCGATCAAGAAAGACACCCTTCGGTGAGGACGTATCACGCCAGCGCGCAACCTCACCGTCACAGCAATCCAACAGCATCTGCAGCTGACCCAGAATGGCCGCGAGCAGCACACCGGGGAGCCCCGGAATCAGCAATGCAGCAGCGGTCCCGATGCCGGTCAGGATCATCAAGAACGTGACGCCGTTCGCAGAGATGGGCGTTGTCACGAGGAGCCGGGTTACGTACGGCGACACTCGGCGCAGGTAGACATCTGCAACCCAGTGTTCGGAGTTCGCGCGCATCCGAACCGCATCCGGCTGGCAGACGTCCCGAATCTCACTGATCTTCGGACGAGCCGGACGCCGCACGCGATCCTCGCTCATCTCTTGCTCCTCAACCATTGAATCGATGCCACAACACCGAACACGACTCCGAACCACACGAGCAGTACGCCGCTCAGCGCGTCAATGAGACTAGTCGCAGCGGCGATCGCCACAATGCCAAGCCGGCCATCCCAGCCCAGTCCCATGTTTGTCAGCCACCGCGGCGCCGCCGACCCTTGCAGTGATCGGTACAAGTTGTCGTAGTGGTGGTACGCCACGAAGAAGAGCAACCAGAAGGTGGCGGCCGACAGGCCTACCGTGCTGACAGCCATGATCCATGCGATGCCGCCTAGTTCCACAGCCCGAAGGACAGGCGGAACACTCCAGCCGAACCGGCCGTCCAGGTGCGGTCGGATACCCGGAATAAGCCGCGCGAGCCCGGAGGCCACGGGACCTGCATCGAGTTGAGCCCGCAGGACTTGGACACCGTCTGCTGCAGAGCGTCCCGACCATGTCAGTGAGCGCACGATGCGACCAATCACCACGTACGTCAGCGCAACTCCGCCGGCAATGAGCAATCCGATGAGCGCCCACCTGGGTCCGGCCACAACGCTCAGGACACTCAACAGCAGCCAGCGCTCGCCGATCGGCATGTGCAGGATCTTCTTCATCCATCGGATCGCGGATCGTCGGTTCACGCGTGCCGAAACCTGCACCGCCCCAGCGAGGCGCCCTTCACCCTCGGGCAATGGATCGGACGGATCACGAATATCAGCGCGCGGCGCCTGCGCTTCACGAGTCTTTTGAATTCGCGCGAAGTCGTAATCGGACATGTGCCGGGAGGTCTGCAGAGCGATCAGCGCAATGGCGACCCACCACACGTCATCACCATTGCGCCCGGCACCGATCGCAAGTCCTGCGTAGGCCGCAAACTCCTTCACGCGGTCGGTGGCTGCATCCAGCCATGCCCCGAGGGAACTGAATCGACCTGTGGCTCGGGCGACTTCGCCGTCGACGCAATCGATCACCAAGCTCAGTTGCAGCAACACCGCCCCCGCGAGCACCCACACCCAAGACCCAACCGCGAACGATGCCGCCGCTGCTAAGCCCACGATGAGAGAAACGATGGTGATGGCGTTCGGGGTCCAGCCAGCTCGAATGGCCATCCGGGTCAGAGGTTTGGACGCTCGACGGACCACCATGGTCGAGTAGAAGCCATCGTCCACTCGATTAGCCAAGAGCCCTCGAATGTGACCGTCTGATGCAGATTCGATTGCGCTGGCCATGTCGTCACTGCCGCTTCCCCGTGTCCAGGGAACATCCACAATGTCGATTGCCCTCACCGTCACTCCGTGGCGGACCAAAGCAACGAGCAGAGCATCGAATGCTTGGTCTTCTCCAACAGTCACTTCTCCTGATGCACAGGCCTGGTGCAGATCATCGATCGCGGCCGCTGCCCGGGAAGCATCCGATGGTGCGATGACGAGCGCACCAACACTGTCGTGGCTCGGAAAACGAACATCATGGAAAGACGAGCCCGCACTCACCACCGTGTGATGGCGGACGGTTGTCGATCCCTCAGGGTCCGGCGTCACCAGAGCCGTCGTCGGTGCACGACCATCGTCTGCGACGGGTGCCAGCGCCACTCGCGGCGCCATCAAGTCCCCGGCAACGACCACCGTTCGCGAAGAGCGACCCACGATGCGGGACAACTCCGCAAACTGGGCGATGACAGTGCCCTCTGGTTGCAGAAACACTGCCCCTTCGAGGTCGAACAGTTGCCCGTTCGCGGCGGGGGTTGGCGCAGGTCCGAGCACAACCGTGACCACGTCCACGGGAGTCCCGGTCACGAGTCCGACTTGTCGAGCAGCGAACGGACTCCATCCTTGCGTACCTGCCGCCACGTGCGCCCGGCCAACTCGCGACTGCTCGGATCCTCACGACTCGCATCAATCACCGCGGCAACGGCAGCGACCGCCGCATCGATCGGCATCTGGTCCGGTGACGAAGCGTGTTCCGGAGAGGACGGGGCGCGCACCCCGAGGGCTTCGAGGTTCCCGAACACCTCGACCCCGAGCGAGGCAATCGTCTCCACAGATAGTGCGCCCTGCACCGCCGCTGCATCCAGAGCCCAATCCGGGGTTGCCAGTCGCGGCTCATCGGGGCCGGGATCTCGTCCCTCGACCATGCGCAGCGCGACGCCGCGCCGGACCAAGCGGACGTAGTCCGTCCACTGCATCTGCTTCTTCACGCGCTTGTTGAGTCGCACGAGGAGTTCGGCTTCCGCGGCGGTCATCGAGCGGTTACTCGTCAGATCCATCCGCGACACCAGGATCTCGTCCGGCACCCCCATCATCTGGGCGAAAGCTCGAAATTGGGCGCTCCTATCGACGTCCTCGAGAACTAGAACCCTGATATGCGAGGCTCCGACGGCGTGGGCCCATCGCGTGATGACGGCGCCGTGATCATGGCGACGCCAAAAAGTCGGTGAGATCTTGGATGATCCCGGCTCGGCGAAAACATCCTCGAGCCACTTCTCGTACGGGGTGGTCAGTCCGTACTTCAGGTACTGCTGCCACGAACTCGGGAGCAACGCGCCGAGATTTCGCAGCGTGACGACCACGGTCACCTTGTCAGATCCACCGAGA
>JAAELU010000257.1 GCA_024226255.1 bacterium
GAGAGCAAGGTAGCGGCGCAGGTCATCGCCGATCCCCTCGAGGAGCATGGCGATTTTGGGATGCCCTCCGGACTCGGCCTCGATGTTCTCGGGGGTGAACCGCTCCGTCCACTCGTGTGGGTTCACCCAGCGATGGTCTGTGTGCTCACCACTTATTACGACGTCCCCGCTGATCGGGCCGCGGAACGTCAGCTGTAGGAAGTCACGTCGATACAGGTACATCGGGTAGCAGCCGACCATCTGAGGCGTATCTGAGAACTTCAGTCCGGTCTCCTCTTCCAGCTCCCTTGGCGCGGCTTCCCAAGGGGTCTCCCCAGGATCAACGATTCCACCAGGGAGGAAGTATGTCCCGGCCATCGCTGTGCCCTCCGCCCGTTGCAGCAGGAGGATGTTTCCGTCAGCTCGCTCGGCGTAGGTAGCCGTAGCGAGGGCGAAGGTATCGATCCTCATCGAGTAGTCGACGTCTGGGGACAGCTGATCGTCACTCACATCGCAGAACCGTAGCCACGAGCCCCGGCCAAGGAAACGCCTGACCAACTCCGCCCCGTAGCGACACCCCGAGCGCGCCCGAGGCACAACGAACCCTGCCTGATCGAGTCCTTGGTCCCGGCCCGGCCTTGCCACTACCATGCTCCTACTGTGCCAACAACCCCGGGCTGAGCGACCGAACCGGCATGCGGTGACACGACGAAGCTATTCGAGCGGAGCCCTCATGACGACTGCCGGACTGTCCACCGCCGAGGTAGAGCAACGGATCGCTGACGGCCGCTCGAACGGTGGCGGGGAACTGGAGAGTCGGAGCGTCTTCGAGATCCTCAAGGCGAATACGTTGAATTCGGTCACGATCGTGCTCCTCGTCCTTGGGCTGGCTCTGTTGGCGATGGGCCGGGGACGGGACGGGATGATCAACGTCGGTTTCATCGTGGCGATCGTCGGGGTTTCCAGCTTTCAGGAGATCCGGTCAAAGCAGCGCCTGGACGAGATCGCAGTTCTGTCGGTGCCTACGGTGACGGTGCGTCGCGATGGTGAGGATCAATCAACGACTCCGGACGGCGTCGTACTCGACGACGTATTGGTCATAAGCACTGGCGACCAGATCGTGGCCGATGGTGTGATCATCACCGACGGAGGTATTGAGCTCGACGAGTCTCTGCTGACAGGCGAATCGGATCCGGTCCGCAAGGCATCGGGCCACGAGGTCCATTCCGGCAGCTACTGCGTGAGCGGCAAAGCATTGGTTCGCATCACTAGGGTCGGCACAGACTCGTTTGCGGCCTCGCTGACTGCGACCGCCCGGACTTTCCAAGCCGTGAAGACTCCACTCCAGCGCCTGGTCGACAACATCCTCCGGATGTTGATCACTGTCGCCGTGTTCTTTGGCTTGTTGTTCTTGGCTCAGGGCATCGTCGCTCAGGACTCGACCGTTCGTCTCGTTGAGACCGCAACGGTCACTGCCTCTGTCATCCCCGTTGGGCTATTCCTGATTTTCGCTGTCACCTACTCGTTGAGCGCGGCCCGCCTGGCCGATGCCGACATTTTGGTACAGCGCCTCAACGCTGTTGAGTCTCTGAGCCATGTCAACGTGCTCTGTACCGACAAGACCGGCACCCTCACCACAAACAAGATTCGCCTCGCCGAGATCCTCCCACTCTCCGAAGCCTCAGACCTGGAACACCCGGGCCTCACAGACACAGACCCCGCAGCACGCCTGGCTACGTTCGCAGCCAGCGCTGGATCGGCCAATGCGACCACACAAGCCCTCATCGCCGGGCTTGACGGCCAACCGACTCCGGTCGGCGACGAGGTCCCGTTCTCCTCGGCCCGCAAGTGGAGCGCTGCGACCCTCGATGGCGGCACCTATGTCCTGGGTGCGGTCGAGATGGTGTCGCCCATGCTGGCCAGTGAGCTTTCGGTCGATGAGGTGTTGGCCGAGTGGACCGGCGTAGGTCGGCGTGTCCTTCTCTTTGCTGGGAACGAGGAAGTCGCCCAGTTGCATGATGCCGACGGCGAGATCGCCGTTCCCGCATTGGTGCCACTGGCTCTGGTCGGTCTCACCGACGAGCTCCGCATCGGAGCCAAGGAAACGATCGAGGGCCTGACCGCCGATGACGTCCGACTCAAAGTCATCTCCGGAGACAACCCAGACACCGTTGCCGCTTTGTCCCGTCAGGTCGGCCTTGCCGGCGATCTCACACTGGTGTCTGGGCCCGAGTTGGCCAACATGTCGGCCGCAGAGTTCGACGAGGCCGTAGTACGGGCTGACATCTTCGGACGTATCGCCCCCGACCAGAAAGAGCAGGTCGTGTCCGCCCTCCAACGCCGGGGCGACTATGTCGCCATGATCGGTGACGGCGTCAACGACACTCTGGCCCTGAAGACAGCCGATGTCGGGATCGCCATGGAGAGCGGCAGCAGCGCCGCCCGCGGTGTAGCCGACCTCGTCCTGCTCAACGACTCATTCTCAGCCGTACGTCCCGCTATCGAAGAAGGGCGGCGGGTTGTCAACGGGATGCGCGACATCCTCCGATTGACCATCACACGGTCTGTGACTCTGGCTCTAGTGGCGATTGCCGTCATGATCATCAACCAGGTCTTTCCCTTCAGCCCCGGTGCTCAAACGATCTACGGCCTGCTGACCGTGACGATCCCAACGTTCATACTTGCCCTCTGGGCCACCCCGGTACGAGCCACCGACGTGACCGTAGCCCAGCTCGCCCGATTCATCGTTCCAGTCTCCCTCGCCAACCTGTTCTACGGGGTGGCCGTTTTCGTTGGCACCTACTCCATCGCCATCAACGGGCTCGACGGCAACGTCTTTTCGAGGCTGCAAGACACCGTCGGGTTCAGCCTCGGTGCCGACCAGGCCACCACACCCGAAGTGGCCGCCATCCTTGGACGGACATCGCTCGTCGTCTTCCTCATCCTCACCGGGCTGCTAACCGTCTGGTTCCTCCAACCACCCCACAAGTTCTTCGCCAACCCAGGCCACCCAGTCAACACCGACCGAAGGGTCTTCTGGCTCGTCATCAGCTCAGTTGGTCTCCTCATTGTCTTCATGTCTTCCGGGCTCCGCAGCTGGCTCGAGCTGGCCAAGCTTCCCGCCTGGGGCTACTTCACCCTCGGCGGCATGGCCATCTTCTGGACCGTCACACTCCGTTTCGCGCTCCAACATGGCACCGTCGAGAAACACCTCATCCCATCCGACAAGACGTGATGCTCAAACACCTTCGGAGGGACTGTGCGTCGGCCGCCGGGCGGCCGGACCCGAGCATGATCGGCGGCCTGCTGCCACTCGCCTCGTGCAAGTAGACCCAGGTGAAGGGAACCGCCAACTCCGCCCAGTAGCGACGCCCTGAGCATCACCGCAGTTCCGGGACTAGCTGTTGGGTGGCGAAGTGGATTTGGGCCCGGCTGCCCGTCAGTGGGTCGAGGTCGGGTCGGCCCGTTGATCGCGGAGGAGTGGTCAGAGCTGGGCGACTGCCGCTGGTACTCCCGATCCATGTGCCGTCGCGGCCCTCTATTCGACCGGGTTGGCTGGTAACTCATCGATGCCAGAGTCGGGTTTCGTAGCGGCGGAGGGACAGGATGCCCTGGATAGGCGCGAGGACGAGGTTGGTGATGAGATATGGCCAGGCCAGGAACGGCAAAACGGCCAGGACCCAGAGGACCGATGCGGCGACTCCGACGTCGACGTAGCGGCCCCGGTGGAGCACGAACGCTCCCACGCCGATCTCGAAGATGATGACCATGGCCATGAATGCTGTTCCGTTAGGCATGAACACGTCTCGCATGAAGTCGCTGAGGAATCCGAACCAGGCACCGTCGGCGTAGCCGTCGAGCTCGTCTGTCCGTGGCAACGTGTAGACGAGGTTGAAGCCAGCTGCGGCGAGGTATGCCAATCCGATCACGGCACGCCAGGCGTTCCAGCCCTTGCGGCCCGTGGGTCTGGCATCCAGCCCCGAGACAGTTTCGTCGGTCGTGATGGGGTCGAGGCGTCGGCGGTCTTGAGAGATGGGCGCTGATTCCACGGCCA
>JAAELU010000258.1 GCA_024226255.1 bacterium
GACGAGTCCACCAGTGCGGAGCCTCAATTCGGCTGCCACCCGCAAGCACACCGCCATCTCGGGTGTTACGTCAACGCTGGAGCGTGGATCCGCGTTCAGCGCTGACAATTGACTGTCGGGATCGAATCGGCTGAACACCGCCTCCGCCTCGCCGAAGAAATCGGCGACACCGGAGCCATCGCTGCCGAAGGCAACGATCGCGGTACCCATGGCTCGGAAGGACGTGCGATTCATGAACCTGAGCTCACCGCGTTGATGGAAGGTCGGCTCGTCGAGCCACCTCCGCCACCGCTTGCCGCAGTGGATCCGCCTCCTCCTCCACCACCACCGCCGACCGTAACGGTTCGTGTGACGACCTCGGGCGGAGGCGGGGGCACGGGCGTGTAGCGGATCACCACCAAACCTTCCTCCGGCATCGCCGGGACAGCAGCCATTTGCTCGGGAGCTTCCTGTACCTCGGGCTCGGGAACGAGCTCTGGCTCAGCCGCTGCGGGCTGGCGGGCGGCCTGCACCGTGAGGATCGAGGTGCCCCAGGCGACGGCGGCTGCCGTCCAGGCCACGATGCGAGCCCATCTGCTCGGAAAGAGTCGTTTTAGCATCCTCAGCCCTCCTCGATCTCAGGTCCGTCTTCGACAACCGTCAGCACGGCGCCGCTGTCGATGAGGACCCTGGTGACGGCATCGGGCAGTTGATCTTCGAGATCCGGTTCGCCGGCGAATGACGCATACCCGTTGGCCTGAAGAACCCTCGTTACCGCCGCGTCCAATTCATCCACGTCGAGTTCCAGAACCGGATCAACGACAACTGTGACCTCAGGTGGGGTCGTGGTCGTACCTTCGACCGCGACCCCACCCTCAACCACCGACTGCTCTGCTGGAGAAGTGAGCAACCAGATCACCGGGATCAACCCTGTGACGGCAACCACGAGAGCTGCCAGCAGTGATACGAGGCTTGAGGACTTCTCAGCCATTAGTGATCGTCGTCCTCGTCGTCCTCGTCATCCTCGTCATCGTCATCGTCGTCGTCGTCATCGTCATCGTCGTCATCGTCATCGTCATCGTCGTCATCATCATCGTCATCATCGTCATCGTGATGACCACTGCGCTCTGCCCGATCCGCTGCATCACGGGCAGCATCGAGCTTGTCTATGCCGCTCTCGTAGTCACCCGCATCCGCAAGCGCGGCCGCCTCGGCCACCAGCGCACGGGCCAGGTCAATCATCTCTCCATTGGCGCCGTCGGCGATCGCGGCGTTGATGTGTGCGACGGTTTCGGCGTATTCCTTCTCAAACTCGGCGGCAGCGTTGTCGCCACTGCTCGAGTCAGACGAGGAACCACCGGATGGGGAGGCCACAACGGTCACC
>JAAELU010000259.1 GCA_024226255.1 bacterium
ATTGGCACTCGCCATCAGCACCATCTGCTGTTTCGGTCTCACCGGCTGTGATGACGGTTCGCCGACCGAAGGTATACGGGATGGGAGCGGGGTGGCGCAGATGCCGCTCAGCACCTGGTCCAACGCCGGCAACCGCTATCGACTCGTCGGGACCTTCGACATTACCGGGCCGGAGACAACTTCGACCTCGACCACCGGCGATGAACCGGAGCTGTCGGTGGATCTCACGATCGGCGATTACACCATCTTGCTCACCTCGGGCTGGCAACTCTATGAGGTGGCCGAGGATGGCTCAGCCGCGCTCGCCAGCAGCGCTGTCATCACTAGCGACAACCCGCAATCCTTCACCATCACCAACCAGACCATTACGCCTATCCTTTTCACCTTCGCCGTGGGTGACGATGTCGTCGCTTTTGGCGAAGGACGAGGACAGATCGAGACTGAGGTGGAAGAAGAAGACCGGCCGGTCTCCCTCGCAGCCGGCTTCTACCACCACTGCGCGCTGCTCGAATCAGGGGCTGTCAGGTGTTGGGGGCGCAACGACTACGGTCAGCTTGGCTATGGGCACGTGGATCATATCGGCGATAACGAGCTGCCGAGCTCTGCCGGGGATGTCTCACTTGGAGGGAGAGCCGTGGCTCTCACCGCCGGCGGGGATCACACCTGCGCCATCCTCGACACGGGCAATGTCCGCTGCTGGGGTCGCGGGAGCTATGGTCAGTTGGGACACGGCAACACCGATCACATCGGTGACAGCGAACTGCCAAGCGACGCTGGCGATGTCCCGCTCGGAGCACCTGCCGTGGCCATCTCTGCCGGATTCGGCTCGACCTGCGCCATCCTCGACTACGGCGCCGTCCGCTGCTGGGGTTACAACAGCTATGGGCAGCTCGGCTACGGAAACACCATCCGTATTGGCGACGACGAGCCGGCCAGCGACGCTGGTGACGTTCCTCTCGGCGAACCGGCCATCGCCATCGACAGCACTCGATATTTCACCTGCGCCGTACTCGAGTCCGGTGCCGTTCGCTGCTGGGGCGAAAACTCCTTCGGAGCGCTTGGGTATGGTCATCTCCACAATATCGGTGACGACGAAACACCTGACATGGTGGGCAATGTCGAGCTCGGAGCGCGAGCTGTCGATATCGCAGCCGGCGGCTACCACGCTTGCGCGATCCTCGAAACGGGCAATGTTCGATGTTGGGGTCGCGGCTCCTACGGACAGCTCGGCTCCGCGAATACGACGACCATTGGTGACGATGAGCTTCCGAGCTCGGTTGGGGACGTCTCTCTGGGAGAACCCGCCGCGGCTATTCGCGCGGGGTACTACCACTCTTGCGCGATTCTCGAGTCGGGAGTGACTCGCTGCTGGGGCTACAACGCCCAGGGCCAACTCGGCCTCGGTCTTACAACGTACATCGGAGATGACGAAACACCGGTCTCCGTCGATCCGATCCCGGTTGGGACCTCAGTCATCTCCATCGCGACATCAGCCTATTCCACATGTATCGCCACCCAAAGCGATGTCGTGCGGTGCTTCGGTCGCAACAACTACGGCCAGCTTGGCCTGGGGCATACGAACGATATCGGCGACGACGAGGCCATTCTGACCGCCGGACCGGTCAGCTACCGCTAAATCCTCACACAACTCGGAGACGACCATGATCACCCGACACCCACACCACAAAAGCCCTCCTGGGACTCTTTGGCTGCCGATCATCGTGGCCGGTCTCATGTCCGCGCTCGTCCTCGTCGGCTGCGGCTCTGACACATCATCAGGACCAGTCGGCGGCGACGGCAGCGGCGCAGCGCGACTCGCACTCAGCACCTGGTCCGACGCGGGCATCGCCTACAGACTGACGGGCACCTTCGAGATCAGCGGCCCCGAAGACCACACCCTGCCCACCGTCGATGACGCTCCGGAGCTGACCATCGACCTCGCCGTCGGCGACTACGACGTGGAGCTCACGAGCGGCTGGGAGCTGCTCCAGGTCGATGCCGACGGCTCGACCACGGCCGTTGATGCCGTGCTCACCTCGCAGAATCCGCTGCCCTTCACCATCGAAGACCAAGAGACCACCCTGCTCGTCTTCCGCTTCGATCTCGGCGATGACGCCCTGACCTTCGGCCACGGCCGCGGCCGCATCGTGGCCGAGGTCTTCGACGACGAAACACCGCTCGCCGTGGCCAACGGCGGGGTCCACTCCTGCGCCCTTTTCGGCGAAGGTGAGATGCGCTGCTGGGGAACAAACGACTTCGGACAGCTCGGCCAGGGAAACACAACGCCCATCGGCGCGACCGTCCTGCCGCGGGACGTGTCTCCCATCTCTCTCGGCACACCAGCCGTACAAGCTGCCGCCGGCAGCGGCCACACCTGCGCGCTGCTCGAATCGGGCGCTCTGCGCTGCTTTGGATTTAACGGCTACGGACAGCTCGGACTGGGCCATACCCTCGCCGTGGGTGATAGCGAGCTGCCCACCGACGAAGACGAAATCGATCTCGGCGGTATCGCCATCGCCATCGCCACCGGCTCCTACCACTCCTGCGCCATCCTCAACACCGGCACGCTGCGCTGCTGGGGTGACAACACTTATGGTCAGCTGGGCTACGGCAACACCGAGGCCATCGGCGACAACGAAGCTCCCTCGGCAGCCGGCGACATCCCCCTCGACGAAGAGGTGCTCGAAGTCGCCGGCGGCGGCGGACACACCTGTGCGCTGCTCGACTCGGGCAATATCCGCTGCTGGGGTGACAACGTCTACGGCCAACTCGGCCTGGGGCATACCGACGCCATCGGCGATGACGAACCGATCGCCGACGCCGCTGGGTATGTCGAGCTCGGCGGCTTGGCCACCACGATCGCCGTCGGCCAAGCTCACAGCTGCGCCGTCCTCGAATCGGGAAATGTGCGCTGCTGGGGGCTGAACAGCTCGGGGCAACTCGGCTACGGAAACACCGACACCATCGGCGACGACGAGCTGCCGAGCTCCGCCGGCGACATCGACTTGGGCGCCGCGGCTCTGGCGCTGACCGCGGGCGACAACTTCAGCTGCGCCCTGCTCGACTCGGGCACCATCCGCTGCTGGGGTATGAACGAATACGGCCAGCTGGGCTACGGCCATGTGGAGCTCATCGGCGATGACGAATCACCGAGCACGGCCGGCGATGTCCCGGTGAGCACCTCGATCACCGCGATCAACGCCGGCGCGGAGCACGTCTGCGTCGTGACCCACGGCGACGCGCTGCGCTGCTGGGGCCGCAACAAAGAAGGCCGCCTGGGCTACGGCGGCGACGAAAACATCGGCGACGACGAACCCGTCAGCACCGCCGGTGTCGTGCCCTACCGCTAGAGTCCCTGCCGCCCCGAGAATCCCATTGACTGAATTGATAGATCGATCTCATCTAACTGCGACCCATCTGTAGGTCTTCCCATTGATGGGAAGAGACGAACGAACTCGTCCCTAGGGACTTTCCCATCGATGGGAAGATTCCAGGAGAAGCGGGCTGCGCCGGTTCAGTACAGGCTTTCCCATCAATGGAAAGAGTCGCGAAAGGCACACACCTGGCAGCCGTACTATCGATCAGCTTTCACTATCAGTCCGTAAAATCCAGCGGGTGTGATCGTTACCCGTTGGTTGAGTTTCCAAAGC
>JAAELU010000260.1 GCA_024226255.1 bacterium
CTTGTGGATGCCGCCAAAGTCGTTGAGGACTTCCCAGACATGCTCCACTGGGGCATCGATTTGGCGACTCATCGTGAATTCAGGCAACTGCAGGTCCTTCCGTACGTAGCAACACCAACCCAGGCCAACTGTCTCTGTTTCCCGCAATGCCATCTAGATTCAGAGTGAGCGACAAACGTACCAAGACAGCTGACAGACGAGATAGCGAGCGAGCAATGAACCCAACAGCCGACATCGGCGTCATCGGCCTGGCAGTCATGGGCCGCAACCTCATCATGAACATGAACGATCACGGATTCACCGTCGCTGCGTTCAACCGCACGACCGAACGAGTTGACGAGTTCATCGCGGGCGACGCTGCCGGCTCAAATGTGATCGGCGTCCATAGCCTCGAAGAACTCGTAGCAACGTTGAAGACCCCACGACGGGTGATGCTCATGATCAAGGCAGGGGCCCCAGTCGACGCCACGATCGACACTCTGCTCCCGATTCTCGATGCCGGCGACATCATCATTGATGGCGGCAACTCCCTATATACCGACTCGATCGCTCGCACCAAGCGGGTAGAAGAGGCTGGTCTGCGATACATCGGTACCGGCGTTTCAGGCGGAGAGGAAGGCGCCCGGTTCGGCCCGTCGATCATGCCAGGCGGAACCCCTGAAGCGTGGCGATTCGTCAAGGAGATCTTCCAGTCGATTTCGGCCCATGTCGATGATGTCCCGTGCTGCGATTGGGTAGGGCCTGATGGCGCCGGCCACTACGTCAAGATGGTCCACAACGGCATCGAATACGGCGACATGCAGGTCATCGGTGAGGCATATGACATCATGCATCGTGGCCTCGGGATGACCCATGACGAGATGCACAAGGTCTTCGCCGAATGGGATCGAGGCAAACTCGACTCCTATCTCATCGAGATCACCACAGACATCATGGCGATGCACGACGAGGACGGTTCACCGCTGTTGGAGAAGATCGTCGATGCCGCCGGCCAGAAGGGCACCGGCAAGTGGACTGTCATTTCCTCCATGGAGACAGGACAGCCCATGACACTCGTTGGCGAAGCGGTGTACGCCCGCATCGTTTCCTCCCTGAAAGATCAGCGCACCGCCGCGTCGGCCGTGCTGGCTGGGCCCGAAACCACGATCTCCGATGAACGGGATCTCGTTTTGGCCGACCTTCACGATGCGCTCTACGCATCGAAGATCGTGAGCTATGCACAGGGATTCATGCTCATGGATGCCGCCGCCGACGAGAATGACTGGGATCTGGACTTCGCCTCTATCGCGTCGATGTGGCGGGGCGGCTGCATCATCCGCTCGAAGTTCCTCAGCGAGATCATGAAGGCGTACCAAGACAAACCCGAGCTCCGCCAACTACTACTCAACGACTTCTTCGCTCATGAGGTGCACGCGGCCCAGGCCGGGTGGCGCCGAACCGTGGCCCGGGCCATTGCCGCCGGCATCCCGACGCCGGCATACTCATCGGCGCTTGCCTTTTTCGACGCCTACCGAACCGAGCGGCTGCCGGCCAACCTGATCCAGGCACAGCGCGACTACTTCGGTGCCCACACATACGAACGGGTCGATCGTGACCGTGGCGAGTTCTTCCACACCAACTGGACTGGAACCGGCGGTGACGTGTCGTCTTCCACCTATGAGGTATAAGGCAACGGGCCCGGCGGCCCGTTGCTTGGGAGCTGCTGCGCAGCTCCACGGCGACAGGAGTGAGGTGCGACCCAAAAAATCGCAAGCCGACCAAATGGGGCATGAATCCATACCCACGCCGGATGGTCGACTACGGCCTCGATCCCGGAAAACCTGCCGACTCCGTGAAGCCGATTCTCGAGAAGATGGAACACACATCGTGAGGGAACGCAGCCAGCTAGATTCGGCTGCATGACCTTCGACACGCCGGCCCTCTATCGACTCGAGCACGAGACCCTTGGCTGGCTTGCGACGGCCTATCCCGATGGCCGAATCGCCGCTTCCCTGGTGTGGTTCCTGTGGAGAGACGGCGAGCTGGTCGTCTACTCGCGAGACAACCGGAAGGTGCGCAACATCGAGGCGCACCCCCAAGTCTCGTTCAATCTCAACTCCGATGAGTGGGGCGGTGGCGTCCTCACTATCGAAGGTACGGCCCTAGTCGACAGAAGCTACCCGGCCTCCAACGCCATTCCGGAATACACGGCCAAGTACGCCGAGTTGATCGAACGGCTCGGCACAACTTCCGAAGGTTTTGCTGCCGACTACTCAGTCCCGGTGCGCATCATGCCAACGTCGTATCGCGCCTGGTAACGCGTCGTCCGCTCCGAATTGATCACACACACCGACCCGAGCGCCGAGCCGGTCGCTCATTTGCCTTCTGTCATTGCCTCACATCTTCGAGGTCCATACAGCTAGGACCCTTCAGGAACAGCCGACTGGGGCCGACAAAGAACCGAACCGGCCAAAGGGAAGTTGCAAGCATGATCGCCAGGGACATGGAGCGCGCCGCGATCGATTCGCTGGCGTTCCGATTGGCGCCTGTGGGCCTTTGGTACGAGGACTTCAGTGGCGTCGCCGAGCTGTGCCAGGAGATGCGCAGCCAAGGCGTCGTCGACCTTCCCGCTCTGTTGGCAGATGACGAGGACCTCCTCTACACGTTCATCAAGAAGATCGAAGTTGTTGGCGTCAACGTGGCCGCGGCAGCCATGGTCGGTGCTCCCAATCCGGAGGCACTCAAGGGACCGTTGCGCGATGTCGCCCTCAACGAGGACGCCCGCCGCAGCTTCATCAAGCAGATCGCGACTGTCTGGGAGGGTGGCGATCACGTCACGATCGACATCATTGGAGCCGGGTTTGATGGGCAACCGATCGATTGCGCCGTCACGATGGTCGCTCCAGTCCGGGACCGTAGGCCTGACTACGCCAACGTTCTAGTCACAATCCAAGACCTGACGGCACAGCGCGCCGCGGTCCGCGACCGGCAACGTCACGTTGATCAGCTGACCTCACTGCTTGACGTATCGCACGTCGTAGCTTCATCTCTCGACCTCGACGAAGTCCTGGGCAACATCACAAACCAGCTGAGAGGACTCGTCGGAAGCGACGAGTCCACGATCATGCTCTTCGACTCCGACAAGCGTGAGCTCACTCTGGCGATGCGCCACGACGGATTCCTCCTCACCGACCACTCCTACGAGGAGATCATGTCGGGTATCAGCGGATGGGCAGCCGAGACCCGTCGCAGCACCTTGTCCCGAGACGTATCGAAGGACGACCGCAACCAAGGACTCGCCAAACTGCGTGCTCGCAGCTTCCCTGGCACCTCCCTGGTTGTCAGCCCAATAATCGCCGCCAGCAAGGTCATGGGAACACTTACGGTGCTCAACGGGCCCCGCAGCGATGCCTTCACCGAGATCGATCTGGCGGTAGTCGAGGCAATGGCGTCGGCAGCAGCAGTCGCCATCAACAACGCTCGCCTCTATGAGGATCTACAGAATCAGAACACCGCCATGACCGAAGCCCACGAGGCGCTCAAGACCACGCAAGAGAAGCTGGTCCAGGCTCAGAAGCTAGAGGCGATTGGCTCGATGGCATCCGGCATCGCGCACGAAATCAACACGCCTATTCAGTACGTGTCGGACAACCTCAAGTTCCTCCAGGAAGCAATGAAGGGCTACGAGCAGCTAATTGCCAAGGGTGACGAGCTGCTCGGCGATCAGGCAACCGACTCCGGCGCTCAGATCACGATGAAGGAACTGAGAGAGCAGCTCGACTTTGAATTCCTCCGCGAGGAAGCCCCCGTTGCCATAGACCAAGCTCTCGAGGGAGCCGAACGAGTCGCCGGCATCGTGAGGGCGATGAAAGACTTTGCGCATCCAGCCGATAGCGACAAGACCGCGTTCGACATCAACCACGCCATCGAGACGACGTTGGCCGTCTCCCGCGGAGAGTGGAAGCACGTGGCGCAGGTGGATCTCGAGCTTGCCGACAACCTGCCGTCCATCGAAGCCCTCCGGGGACCGCTGAACCAGACGTTGTTGATCATCATCGTGAATGCGGCGCAAGCAGTGGCGGACACTGTTGACAGCGACAAGGGCCTCATCCAGATCACGACTACACAGGTTGACGACAACATCGAGATCAGGATCAGCGACAGCGGGAGCGGGATACCGCAAGACATATCGGACCGGATATTCGACCCATTCTTCACAACGAAGGAAGTCGGCGAAGGCTCCGGCCAGGGACTCGCCATCGCTCGGACCTGCATCGTCGAGCAACACGGAGGCCAGATCTTCGTCGACACAGCGGCCGATCAGACAACGTTCGTCATCCGCCTCCCCATCCCAGCCCCGACTTCTGATGGGTGAGCGCTTCACGATCCTTTTTGTCGACGACGAAGAGAAGGTGCTCTCGGGCCTGAGGCGAATGCTGCGGCCCATGCGCCAGGAGTGGGACATGCACTTCGCTCTCTCCGCCGAAGCAGCCCTGGAGCTTCTGGACTGCATCGTCCCCGAAGTCATTGTCTCGGACGTTCGGATACCGGGTACCGACGGAATTGAACTGCTGGACATCATCCGCAAGCGATACCCGGGAATGGTGCGAATCATTCTCTCCGGGCACTCTGATCAAGTGGCGACTCTCCGAGCAACCGGTGTCGCCCATCAGTACCTCGCCAAACCCTGCGAGTCCGCCACCCTGCAGACCGCGATTGAACGCAGTGTGGCCCTGCGACGGGAACTCGGAGACCCCGATCTCGCGGCAGCCATAGCGGGCACCAAGACACTTCCCCCGGCCCCGCAGGCATACAAGGAATTGACGCGGGAGCTGGCGAAGGAAGACCCTTCGCTCCATGTCGTGGCCCAGATAGTGAGTAAAGACCCGGCGCTCGCCGCCAAGATCCTGCAACTAGTCAACTCAGCATTCTTCGCGCTTCGCCGTGAGGTGACAAGCATCGATCAGGCGGTCGCTCTGCTTGGAATGACGACCGTCGCCGGGCTGACGCTGACGGTTGGTCTCTTCGACACACGGCAACCCGACCCCAAAGTTGCCGCGGTCCTGGACGAGATTCGGGAACGAAGCCTGGCGGCCGCCTCCGTCGCCAAATCCGTGGCAATCGCTGAAGGCGGTTCGGCCGCAGACGGCGACGCCGCCTTTCTCTCCGGGATCCTGCATGACTGCGGGAAACTGGTTGTGGCCCTGAACTGGCCGGAGGCCTTCATCCAAGTCGAGAACACGGCGACAACACTGGTCAGCGAACGCTCGAGATACGGTATCGACCACTGCCACGCCGGCGCATACCTTCTAGGGGTGTGGGGTTTGCCCGACGAAATTGTTGAGGCGGTGGCCTACCACCACCACCCCACCGAGGGCGCCTCTGGTGACAGCTTTGGCCCAACGGGCGCGCTCCATGTCGCCCTGGCCATGATGGACCGGCACCGAGGCTCCTCACACTGTCCTTTGGACGAGGACTACATCGACAGTCTCGGAAAAGCAGATCGGATCGACGCTTGGGCCGACCTCGTTGAGAACTACGAGTACGAACGCGCCAACGCATGAAACCCCGGGCCCTTCTCGTTGACGATGGCGCCATGTTCTGTCTGGATACCGCGGTACGACTCAGCATCTGACGCCTGCCGAAGCCGTGGATCGGTTACGAGAGCTTCCCGGGCCCCGCAGCGCCGCTCTCGAGGCTCTCCGGACTGTTGGTGAGGCAGCACGCCGCACCGTCCTCATTGACCACAACCGTCTCTCCGGTCGAGTCGTCCGTCCAATGCCCCCAATAGGGCCGCGAACCGGCGTGCACGGTGTAGCCGCCAATCGAAAGGCCATCCGCGGTCTGCCTCTCTCCATCCCGCCAGATCACCAGATGAACATGCGGGAATGTGCTGCGACCTCCACAGGGAACAGCTTGAGCCGCCACTCCGACAATCGTGCCGGCCTCGACCCACTCGCCGATCAACTCCGTGCGGATCTGGCCAAGGTGGTAGTAGGTGCTCATCCAGCCGTCGCCGTGTTCGATCTGCAAATACTTGCCATCGCTTTCGCATTGGAACCAGCCCACTGTCCCCGACGCGATCGCCGTGATATCTCCGGCGCCATCTGCCGGACCGAAGTCCAGCGAGCCGTTGTTTGTGCCGTGCGGGGCCCCGGCCTTCCAGGACTCGCCGACCGGCCACGGCAGATGCCAGTCGGGCACCCCCGGGTTGGAGCGCCGGTCCCAAAGGGTCTCCTGACCCGAAGAGACGACGACAAGGTTGGCGTTGTTGGTCACCTTGGCGAATACGCCATCCCCCTCAGTTCCCGTCTGCCACACAACCGCGCCACGGTGAACGACTGCGAGGTTGCCATCGACGGTCGTGGTGAGGCGTGCTCCCGAGTGACCGTTCGTGTCGGTGTCCCACAGCACGTGCGGACCGGCTCCCCCATCGGCGTTCAGCACCACATTTCCCTCGAAGTTCATCGTCACCGCGAAGGCGCCATTGGGTGAGACGATTGCGTGGCCCGCCAAGAGGCTCTCACCGATTTGGAGAGAGGACACGTTGACCGTTGCCGGCTCATTGCACGAGGCTTTGGAGTCATCGCCCGGGCCGCCGCGGCAGACATCGACACCTCGACCGCCACGAAGGGTGTCGACCCCGGAGTTACCGAAGATCAGGTCGCCGTCCGGACCACCGCGCAACTCATCGTCGCCGCCACCGCCATAGATGACATCGTGCCCGGCGCCACCGCGGAGACGATCTGGCGATCCGCCCCCAAAGACCACGTCGTCGCCGGGGCCACCACGTAGGACGTCGCGCCCAGCGCCGCCGCAGATGACGTCGTCGCCCTCTAGTCCTCGGATTACATCGTCGCCGCCGCGTCCACTTATGACATCCGGACCGCTCGTCCCCTCGATTGTCTCGTCGCCCGGTGTGCCGACGATGGTTGCCGGCTCGCCGCCGCACATCACCAGCGCGGCCGCCTCAACCGAGGTAGGCAGACCGGCGATCAGCGAAGCAACCATTAGGACCCCACTCACGGCAACTAGGCGGGTTCTTCTCACTACTGCGGGGCCACTCACAGATCTCCATCGGCAACTGGCGACGGAGGATAGAGACGGGCGCTAGCCGAGAGCCACTTCGCCGCGGTAACCGTCGACGGTGACCACCGTCCCGTCGTTGAGATCTGTGATCCCGGCGACACCGACTATGCAAGGCAGACCGAACTCGCGGGCGATGATCGAACTGTTCGAGAGCATCCCGCCGGCCTCAGAGATCACGGCGGCTGCCTTGGCGAACAGGGGCGTCCAGCCAACATCCGACGCCCGAATTGCCAGCACGTCACCCGCCTGCACCTTGTCAAAGTCCTCCTCAGCGATCACGACCTTCAACGGTCCCCGGTGATGGCCCCGTGATGTGGCGACACCACGCCGCGAGCTGCCAGACGGAGCAATGAAGTCCTCGCCGTAGATAAGGCTGGGAACGTCGAGGGTCGCGGCAAACTCCAGTTCACCCTTTTGGCCTGAGACGATGTGGCGAGCCTCGCCTTCCTCGAGAGAACCGTCAACGCTGTCGCGCACCTGGTCGAGACTCAAGTACATGACGTCAGCGGCCGCATCGATGACGTCACCGGCGACCAAGCGGCGGCCCAGTTCCAGAAAGTACTTGCGGAATAGCCGATGCCCCGCCGCGTTGACCGCCCACACCTGATCTTGGCGGTTCTCGTACCCGGCAGCACGTTTGCGCAATGGGTTGGCGACCAGGCGACCCCTTGTACCGAGTTCGGCGCTCACCCTTGCCCACGGATTGGAGAAACCCAGCTCGGTCGCACCGCCGGCTTCTGCGATGTCCAGCACCAGATTCGGGTCTTCGCCCCAGGTCGCCACTGAGAAGTCGTTCCCCGGAGTACTGAGATGACCGAAACGGCTCACAAAGGTTCGCAGCTCCTCTTGGGCTGCATCCGACTCGCGATCGGACGCGGCCACGGTTGCGGCCAGATGGTCGAGGTGTGGCTTCGGATCGGTCTCGGGGGTTAACTCATCGCCTGTCGCCGGCGACGCCTCGCCACCAGACCCCCGGTCGCTGCCTCTCACCTTGCGCGGCAGCAGAGCCGTGTAGATATTGGCGAGCAGAGGATCAACAATGTTGGCATAGGCGCTCACGGTCGCAATGTCCATCAAACCGTCGACAGCAGACAGAAGCTCGGCATCCGATTTCTCGTCGAGCTCGACATCGAAAACCGCATAGCCATCACGGACTGCATCAAGGCCGCCTTCAATACGCTTGTTGCGGCGACTGCGACCCAGAGCGAAGGCCGCCAACCGTGGAGACTTGAGCAGTGTCGCCGCCGACGGCTTGAACGTCGGCTGCTCCGGGCCTTCGGGCATCCCAATCAGTGATTCGAGAGAGTCGCGAGGCAGCCCGATGAGCTCCATCATGTCGCCAATGGCTCGCATACTGAAGTACGGGCGACGGGCGAACAGCTTCGCCAACTCGCGAGGCCGGGCGTCACTCTTGCCGGCGGCCTCGAGGAACATCTCATTCCAGGCCCGATTGATCAGAGGCATATTCACGGCGGCGACCAAGGGCTTGAGCAGTCCCGGCACCACCTCGCGGGCAATTCGGTTCGAGTAGATACCGACATCACCAACGCCGATACCGGTGATGGGCCGTATCTGGAGCCACCACACTTGGCTGCCGTCCCACACCCATTCGATGTCCACGGGGCGGCCGTAGATCGATGCGATCCTTGTCGCCGCAGCCGCAATCTCGGCGGCCACATCATCGGAGATGGGGGGATCATCGGGAGACTCTGTCCACAGGCCCCAGCGCCGCACCCACCGATGGGGAGTGGCGCCAACCGAAACAAGCCGATCGCCCCGGCCCGAGACCGCTTCGAGAATGACCTCATTGAGGCCAGTGATCGGGTTGCGGGTGAACGCAACCCCCGAGGCGACAGGGTTCACCATCTCCTGGACGATGACGGGCATCGTGATCAGCGCCTTGTCCCCCACCTTGGCGGCATACGACCGCACAGCCTCGCTGTTGATTGATCCGCGGACTTCGTCGATCGCCTTACGCACGCCTTTTAGCCCCGAGGCATCGAGCACAGTGAGGAACTGTCCGGCGAACGAAGCGGTGACGCCATCTTCGACATTCGCAGAGGACCGCACGGCGTATCGCTTGCCAGGTTCGATGATCCGCTCGAGGCCGTCGACAAAGCCCGGCGGGATTGTCCATGCCGGGGGCGTCTGCAGGTTGTTGGCGATCAGCCACTCCAGGCCTGACGCCTTGCCGCCAATGCGGGCATGCGGGCGCTTGTCTCCCAGACGCATTGGGCCAATCATCGATTGTCGCTCGGTCGGGCTGCTATCACACGCCGATTCTAAGAAGGATCACGCCTGTCCGAATCTCATATCGAAACAGCCCTAGACCCGGACGGCTGGAAGCCGAACAACGACCGCGGTGCCGGCAGCCACCAAGGACTCGATCGAGATCGAACCTCCATGGGCTTCGACTAGGTCTCGGCTGATAGTCAAGCCGAGCCCTGAACCTGCCGAGGTCGATCCCTTACGGAACCGCTCGAACACCTCATCGATCTCACGGGGCTCGATGCCCACGCCGGTGTCCTTGACTTCAATGACGACGTCGCTGCTTTCGACGGCAACACGCACGTTGAGCGCTCCACCATCCGGCATCGCCCGCAGAGCATTGACCACCAGGTTCGAGACCACTTCTCGAATCCGAACCGGGTCAACCATCACCTCACCCACTCGGGCAGATCCATCGATCACAACGACGACCGCTTGATGGTTCGCGGTTCTGCGGTGCCCCTCCACCGTGTCCGATACGAGGACGACCAGATCCGTCGGTTCCCGATGTAGCGCCAGCGCGCCGGCTTCCGCAAGGCTGAGGGTGCGCAAGTCCTCCAAGAGCCGCTCCATAACCGCCACCTCGTCGAGCAACATCTCGAAGTGGGCTGCGTCCGGCTCGTGAACCCCGTCGACAATGGCCTCGATTTCGCCCCTGACGACGGTCAACGGCGTACGCAACTCGTGGCCGAGATCGGCAAGCAGCTGGCGGCGCTGCTCATCGGAATCCTCGAGACGTCGGGCCATCTCGTTGAATGAGTCGACCACACGACGGCTTGCCGATGAGCCGCTCGGCGCCACCCGAGCCGAGTAGTCGCCGTCGGCCAACCGTCCGGCGGCGTCGATAAGGCGTCTGACCGGACGCCAGGTGCGCAACCCGGAACGAATCGAGAGCCCAACAACGACAACAACGATGACGGGCATCAGGAGCAGTCCGGTCCACAGGCTGGGGAAGATCGCGGAGATCACCGTGACCGCGGCCCAGATGAAAAACGCCATCAGAGCAAAGAAGAAGACCAGTCCGAACAGGATCTTGCGGCCGAAGCCCCGCCACGCCTGGGCGCCTGGTTGCATCTCCCAATGAGTGGAGTGGCCCTTCCACTCGGTGCCGTCCCAGTGACCCCTACGCATCGCTGAACCGATAGCCCACGCCGTAGACCGTGAGCACCTTGGTGGGGCGTTTCGGGTCGGGCTCGATCTTGCGGCGGATGTTCTTGATGTGGGCATCCACCGACCGCTCGTAGGAATCGAACGAAACGCCGTGAACGGCATCGAGGAGCTGGGCCCTCGTGTAAATCCGCCCCGGCTGGCGAGCCAGAATCAGCAACAGGTCGAACTCAGTCGACGTCAAGTCAACTTCTTTGTCACCGACGATGACGCGCCGTTTGGGAATGTCGATTGTCAGGTCACCCACTCGCACCATCTCGGCACCGCCGAGAGTCGCATCAGCCCGTCGCAAGACCGCGCGAATGCGAGCCACCAGCTCTTTGGGGCTGAACGGCTTGTCCACGTAGTCGTCGGCACCAAGCTCGAGCCCCACGATGCGGTCGGACTCATCGGTGCGGGCAGTCAACATGATGATGGGCACCGACGACGTCGCCCGCAGCTGGCGGGTGACGTCAAGGCCGTCCATGCCGGGCAGTCCGAGGTCAAGAACGATCATGTCCGGCTTATGGGAACGGGCCATCGCCAGCCCTGATACACCATCAGCCGCTTCGAGCACGTCGAAGCCCGCCTGATGCAGATAATCACGCACCAGGCGGGAGATTTTGACCTCGTCCTCGACGATCAGAACCCGTTTCACAGTTGCATTCTCGCCGTTTGCTCTAGAGCTCGGGCTCGACCCAGCTTGCAACTTCCTTGCGAGCGTGCTCCATGTTGTGCCACTCCTCGAACTGCTCGCGGCGGGAGGGGCCTTGCTCGACCTTACGATCTTGTGTCGGGCGCCAACCCCAGGGACCGCTCGAGTGGCTTCGATTGTGGCTGAATCCACGGCGGAACATCCCGAAGATCATCAGGAGGAACATAATCTTGAACAGGAACAGCAGCGGAGCGAGCAGTAGCCAGCCGGCACCTATGGCCAAACCGGTGGAGCCACCGAAGAGCAGCGCACCCAGGCCGATCATGGCCAGGACAGCAATGGCGAAGCGGAACATTTACTTGTCTCCTTCTCTTTGATCTTGAACCAAGGATGTCGAACAATTGTGGAGAACCTGTGAATCAGGGACGGAGGAGTTTGGGAGTCATACAGTGAAGGGAACCCCACGTCGGGCTGAGTCCGTCTGAGTTGCAAGACCAGATCGGGAGGTCTGTCCAAAATGAGCAAAAGCAAGCAGATAACAACCAATCGACAAACAATCATGCGAGTGCTGGCGGTCGCACTCGCCACCGTTCTCGTGCTGGCCGCGTGCGGAAGTAGCAGCGACGATTCGACCGAATTCAATGAGGTCGGCGGGAGTAATGGCGGAAGCGCATCAGACACGACCGCTGCCGCTGCCACCACCTTCGCGCCGACATCCGACAGAGAGAGCGACGACGGAGCCGAACTGGGCTCCGGCGGCCTCGGCCAGCCCGCCCAGCAAACAATCAACATCGCCCGTGACATCATCTTCACCGCGGAGATGACCGTTTCGGTCGACAACGTGGCCGATGCCAGCGATCAGGCCATTGCCATCATCACCGGCTTTCGAGGATTCCTGTTTGGGCAACGAGCCGTTGCCGAGCCGGAGCCGACCAATGTGCTGGTGTTCAAGGTGCCGCCCGACCGATTCCAAGAGGCGCTCGCCGCGCTAGGTGAGGTGGGCGACATCCGCAACCAGACGGTGTCGGCCGACGACGTGACCGAGCGCATCGTCGACCTGCAAAGCCGGATATCCACATCGAAAACCAGCGTCGAGCGGCTCCGAACGCTCCTCGAGGGAGCCGAAACAGTCAAGATCATCACCGAGCTGGAGAACCAGCTTCTCGAACGTGAGACCTCACTCGAGCAGATGCGTGGTCAACTCCGCACCCTCGAAGGCCAGGTCAGCCTGGCCACGATCACCATCGCCATCACCGAGTCCGTGGCGCGTCCCGCCGTCGATGTGCGGCCCACCGCCTACCTGGGTTTCGAGGATGACGGCACCTCGTGCCCCGGTGACTCTGGGATCCGAGTTGTCGAAGGCGAGACGATCACGTTCTGCCTCGAGATCGTCAACGTCGGCGACACATCGCTGACCGACATTGAGGTGCGCGACGTCGTGATCGGCCGCGAGATGGCCGATTTCATCATCGTCTTCGGCGATCTCAGTGTCCCCCTCGAACCGGGGCAGTCCGTGGTGCTGGCGACCGAACTGGAGATCGAGCGCACGTTGCGTTCGCAGACCAGGGTCACTGCGACGCCACTGAATGAGGACGGAACCCTCCTCGAAGGCCGCAGTGTGGCCAACACGTCGACGATCAACCTGGTGTCGGAAGACCCTGGGGGCATCCCCGGATTCAGCGAGGGCCTCTCCAAGAGTTGGGACGTGCTGGTCAACGGGCTCAAGCTGCTCATCCTTGCGATCGGGGCCCTGATCCCATTCATCTGGGTGATCCCGCTGGTGTGGCTGTACTTGAGGTGGCGGCGCAACAAGGCAGCGGCCGCAGCCGCCGCTCGCGAGGCGGCGCGACGCAGGATCCCTGCGCCCGTGCCCGCACCGGTCACCGACCAAGCGGAGGACTCGACCGACGAGCCCGATGCTGACGACGCCTGGGATCTCGAAGACGATGTTTAGGCCGAACGGAATGCCCTCCCCGCAGCGGAAGGGGTGGAGCCAAACCCGGCTCCACCCCTTCACTCATATCACAATCGAGCTATGAGCTTCGACCTGATACTGATGGACAAGGCCGCCTCCGAGAGCTGGGATGATGCGCTGGAGCGGGCTGAGAGCCTGGCGTCCTCAGAGGTGATCCTCTCCCCGGCTCGAATGACGCAGTGGGCCAGCACCGCAGCCGCGCTCGCCGAACACGGCTACGAGAAGTTCGACGGTGTCGGATTCATGGAGCTGACCCAGCCCGAGATGGCAATTCAGATCCATCTGAGTGAGGTTGGCATCCCGTAGGGATGGCGCTTCACGACGCACCTGCCAACGCACCGAGCGCGAGAAACTCGATTAGCTGAACCTGATCGAGCGCTATCGCTTCGAGGCGTACTCCACAAGGGCGTGCATGTAGTTGGAGCGTTCGAAGGCGCTCGGGTCGGGGCTCGACTCTTGGCTGAGACTCCCCCTCGCCTGGTCAAGCGACATGTATTCGCGAGCGGTTAGCCAGTCGATCATCTCGCTGAGGATGGTCGTGATCAGCTCGGGCCCGTACTTGAGCAGAGCCGAACCCATCATGGTGACATCCGCGCCGGCGAGAATCAGCTTGAGAACATCCTCGGCCGAATGCACACCTGTGGTGGCCGCGAGCGACGCATCGATCCGTCCATGGAGGAGCGCCATCCAGCGCAGTACCAGGCGCATCTCGTCGGAAGTCGACAGCACCAGATTGGGTACCACTGTGAGTGTGTCGAGATCGATGTCGGGTTGATAGAAGCGGTTGAACAGCACCAGACCGTCGGCCCCGGCGGACACGAGCCGGTTCGCCATATTGGCCGTTGAGCTGAAGTACGGACCAACCTTCACGGATAACGGAATCGACACCGACTTGCGGACGGCTTCGACGAGGTGCAGGTACTCCTCTTCCACCTGGGCGCTGCCGCGCTCGGCATCAGCGGCGATCAAGTAGATATTCAATTCCAGAGCGTCGGCGCCGGCTTCTTCAATGATTCGGGCATAGAGTGTCCAGCCTCCGGCCGAGGAACCATTGAGGCTGGCGATCACGGGGATCGACAGAGCCTCCTTGGCCGTGCGCAGCCGGTCGAGGTAGTCGCCGGCTCCGGTGTTGTAGTCATCCATCTCCGGGAAGTAACCGTCCGTGGATTCGGCCGACATATCCGTTCCGAAATTGAGGGCGGCATGCACCGCCATCGCCTCGTGCTCGATCTGCTCCTCGAAGAGCGACGGCAACACCACGGCGGCCGCCCCGGCTGCCTCGAGCTGGCGCAGCGAATCGACCGAAAGAGTCATCGGCGATGCTGAGGGGACGATGGGATTGGCCAACTCCAGCCCTAGGTAGTTGGTGGCAAGGTTCATTCGTCCTCCTGATCCTCGAAGACGGCCGTTCGGTGGACATCCACCATCTGTTCGTACAGTTGCCACCGGTTGTCGATGTCGGCCTGGGCTTGCTCTACAAGGAACGAGGCCCGCTCCGGATTGGTTCTCGACAGCATGGCGAAGCGGCCTTCCTTGGCAGCAAAGTCCTTGAATGGAATTGTGGGCTTGCGGCTGTCGAGACGCAGGGCCGGCTTCTCCAGTGCTTCTGCCGCCGGGTCGTAACGGAACAGGGGCCAGTAGCCGCTCTGGGTGGCATCCTTCTGGTGGCTCATCATCGTTTCCATGTCGATCCCATGAGCGATACACGGGCTGTAGGCAATGATGACTGAAGTTCCGTCGTGCGCTTCCGCCTCGGAGAACGCCTTGACGACCTGGTTCATGTTGGCGCCCATCGCCACCTGGGCGACGTACACATTGCCGTACGACTGGGCCATCATGCCCAGGTCCTTCTTGCCGGTGGCTTTGCCGCCGGCGGCAAACTTGGCCACGGCAGCCCGTGGGGTGGCCTTGGAGGCCTGACCACCGGTATTGGAGTACACCTCGGTGTCGAGCACCAGGATATTGACGTTGCGCCCCAGCGCCATGACGTGGTCGAGTCCACCGAAGCCGATGTCGTAGGCCCACCCGTCGCCACCGACAATCCAGACGCCCATCCGCACGAGGTACTCGGCCGTTGTCTCCAGTTCACGGGCCAGCGGATCGTCGATCTCCTTGAGCTGGGTGAGGAGCGTTTGCACCCGCTCCCGCTGCTTTTTGAGTCCGGCTTCGTCGCTCTGGTCGGCGTCGAGTAGCTCGGCGGCGATGCCTCCGAGCTGGGGTGCCATCTCCGACACGAGCCGCCGAGCGGTGCGCTCGTGACCCTCGATTGCGAGCCGCATTCCGAGGCCGAATTCGGCGTTGTCTTCGAACAGCGAGTTCGACCATGCCGGGCCGCGCCCGTCGGCATTCTGCGAATAGGGCGTGGTTGGCAGGTTCCCGCCGTAGATCGAGGAGCAACCGGTGGCGTTGGCGATGAGAATCCGATCGCCAAACATCTGCGAGAGCAGCTTGAGGTACGGAGTCTCCCCGCAGCCCGAGCATGCCCCCGAGTACTCGAAGAGCGGTTCGAGCAGCTGTGACCCGGCGATGGACCCGATCCGAACCTCGGTGCGGTCAATCTCGGGTATCTCCAGGAAGAAGTCGAAGTTGGTCTCTTCCACGTCGACGTGGTCGAGCTTCGGCTCCATGTTGATCGACTTGTGCTTGACGACTTCTTTGCTGTGCGCCGGGCACACATCGACGCAGACACCACAGCCGGTGCAGTCGAGCGGGGCCACCTGAACAGTGAGGTTCTTGCCGGCGTACTCCTTGCTCTTCCACGCCTTGGTCTGGAATGAGTCGGGCGCGGCCTCGAGTTCGGTGGGGTCATACACCTTGATCCGAATCGCGGCGTGGGGGCATGCCATTGCGCAGCGACCGCAGTCGATGCAGATGTCTGGGTCCCAGATGGGGATTTCCGGGGCGATGCTGCGCTTCTCCCACTTGGCCGTGGCTGTTGGGAACGTGCCGTCGAGGGGCATCGCGCTCACCGGCAGCAGGTCGCCCTTGCCGCCGATGATCATCCCGGTAACACGCTGCACGAAGTCGGGTGCCTGGACCGGGACCGGCAGTCGCATCTCGATCGTGGAATCGACCGCTGCCGGGATCGTTACCTCGTGCAGCGCCGCCAGCGCACCGTCAACCGCGGCGTAGTTGCGTTGCAACACCACCTCGCCACGCTTGCCGTATGCAGACTCGATGGACTCCTTGATGGCCGCAATAGCCTCGTCCTTGGGAATGATGTCGGCCAGGGCGAAGAAACATGTCTGCAGGACGGTGTTGATGCGTCCGCCGAGGCCGGCCTCTTTGGCAACCGCGTTGCCATCAACCACGAATAGCCGCAGGTTCTTGGAGATGATCTGCCCCTGCACTTTGGCCGGTAGTTGGTCCCAGATTTCGTCGGGGCCGTACTGGCTGTTGAGCAGGAAGCTCGCTCCCTCGTCGGCGAGGTCGAGCATGTCGACCTTCTCGAGGAATCCGAATTGGTGGCAGGCCACGAAGTTGGCGTGGTTGATCAAGTACGTTGACTCGATCGGCCGTGGCGAGAAACGCAGGTGCGACACGGTCACCGCTCCGGACTTCTTCGAGTCATACACGAAGTGGCCTTGGGCGTATTGATCCGTGTGGGTCCCGATGATCTTCACCGAGTTCTTGTTGGCACCCACCGTACCGTCTGCACCGAGGCCGAAGAAGACGGCCTGAATGACATCGCCGGGCTCTTGCCACGGCTCGTCGACCGTGAGGCTGAGGTGGGAGACATCATCGGTGATGCCGACCGTGAAGTGACGCCGTGGCTCGGCGGCAGCCGCCTCGGCGAATACGGACATCACCATCGGCGGAGTGAATTCCTTGCCGGACAGTCCGTAGCGGCCGCCGATCACATTGATATTGCTCCGCCCAGCCTCGCTCAACGCGGCGACAACGTCTTGATACAGCGGCTCGCCGACCGCGCCGGGTTCCTTGGTCCGGTCGAGAACGGCAATCGAGGTCACCGTATCCGGCAATGCATCCGTGAAGTGATTGATCGAGAAAGGCCGATACAGATGGACCACCAATAGGCCGACCTTCTCGCCGCGGGCCTGCAGAGCTTCAGTCGCTTGGCGAGCCGCCCCGGCACCCGAGCCCATGAGCACCACGACACGCTCGGCGTCGGGCGCCCCGAAGTATTGGAACAGTTCGTAACGACGGCCGGTGAGCTCGGCGAATTCGTTGAACGCCAGTTCGACCGCATCGGGAACGGCGTCGTGGTAGAGGTTGGCTGCTTCACGCGCCTGGAAGAACACATCGGGATTCTGGGCGGTGCCTCGCAGAACCGGACGGTTCGGGTTGAGGGCACGCTCGCGGTGATCGGCGATGAGCTTGGGATCCACCAGGCCGGTAATTGTCTCCGGGGCCAGGCCCTCGATCTTCATCACCTCGTGTGAGGTTCGGAAACCATCGAAGAAGTGAAGGAACGGAACCCGGGTGCGCAGTGTCACCGCATGCGAAATCAGCGACAGATCCTGGGATTCCTGCACCGACTCGGAGCACAGCATGGCAAATCCCGTCTGCCGGGCAGACATCACGTCGCTGTGGTCGCCGAAGATGCTGAGAGCGTGGGTTGCCAGTGTCCTCGCCGCTACGTGGATGACACACGGTGTCAGCTCGCCGGCAATCTTGTACATGTTCGGCAGCATCAGCAGCAGGCCCTGCGATGCGGTGAAGGTCGTGGTGAGGGCACCTGCCTGCAACGCGCCGTGTATCGCTCCGGCGGCTCCGCCCTCGCTCTGCATCTCGACAACTTCGGGGATCGTGCCCCAGATATTCGGATCACTGCGCTGCGACCAGGCGTCGGCCAATTCGCCCATGGGCGAGGCGGGAGTGATCGGATAGATAGCAATCACTTCTGAGAGCGAATGTGCGACTCGGGCGGCGGCTTCGTTGCCGTCGACCACTATTTGGGCAGGTTTCACAGATCCTCCAGCGGCGAGGTAGACATGGGGCGAGTATGGCCGGTCAGCTAGGGACCCACCAGGGCCAAACGCTAGTGCACCCGGGGCCGGTAGCCCCTCAGATGTGAGATGTGAGATGTGAGATGTCGAAAGCGAGTAGTCCGAAGCGACACTGGACGCCGGAAGTCTGATTACTGACTACGGGCTACTGGGCTCGGAAGCCAGAAGTCGCAAGTCAGCCCCGTGCAGTCGCTCGAGCCTTCTAGGCTTCGGGGATGGAGTCCGTTGCACGCGCCATCGTTGAACACTCAAAGCGAATCCTTGCCCTCACTGGGGTTATCACGCTGGTGGCGGTGCTCATGCTGTTCCGTATGGACTTCAACGCCGACGTCGCCTCCTTCGTCCTGGAGGGCAACGACACCGGCGAAGAGTTCCAAGCGCTGCAGGAGAAGTACGCCACCGCAGACCCGATCAACGTGGTGGCGTCACTCCCGGCAGGCGAGACGTTCGCTTCCGTCGAGAACATCACCAGGCTGTTTGGACTGCGCGAGTCGTTGAGCCAGATCGAGGGCGTCGAACAGGTTGTGTCGATCATCCCCGAGGTCAACCCGCTGACCGGCGCCGCGATCTCGCCCGCCGATATTGCTGCCGGGGGCGCCCCTGTCATCGCAGTCCTATTGGCTCAGAACCCATTCGCCGACCTGCTGTTGGCCCCGAGCGGATCAGACACAATGTTGATGGTCGTGCCTGGGGACGATGGGCTCGCAGTCGCACAGGACGTCGCCGACGTCGCGGCGCCTGCCGGGATTGAGCTCACATTGTCCGGTAACCCCGTCGTCTTCTCCTCTGTGATCGACATCTTGTCGCTATTCCTGCTGCTGATCCCGCCAGCGGTGTTCATCCTCCTAATCGCTGTGTTCTACGCGACGATCGGCGATCGGCGCCTTTCCGTCATGGCGATGGTGCCTGCGATATTGGGTTCGGTCTGGACATTTGGGTTGATCTTTGCCCTCGGTCGCGAGGTTGACATCGTCACCGTGATTGTCCCGATCTTTGTCATCGTCATGGGGTCTGCCGACGGCCTCCACTTCGTGACTCACTTCCAAGAGGAGGCCGAGACCTCCAAGGACACGGTGCAGCGAGTGCAATCGGCGCTGTCTCACGTCGGAGTCCCAATGATCCTGACGACCATCAGCACGGCCGCCGGATTCTTCTCGCTGATCTTCACCAACGTCCAGCCGATTGAGCAGCTTGGGATGTTCACCGCCATCGGCATTGTGTTTGCCGGATTCATTTCGTTCTTCTCGCTGCCCGCCCTGCTGAGCCGTCTAACCATCGAGCCGCGCCATCACGACGCTCTGATTGGGCCCCGGGTTACGCGGGGACTCAAACGACTGGTGGCGACGAGAACATCGGCGATTGTTATCTCCGCGGGGCTGTTGGCGTTTGCCGCAGTCGCAGTGCCGCGGCTTGCGGTCAACCCGGATCAACTGTTCTTCTTCAAGGATGACGACCCGGTGCGGCTCGCCTTCGAGAAGACCGAGGAACTATTCGGCGGCGCCACTCCCCTGATTGGTGAGTTCGCTTTCAACCCGGCCAACGGAGCAGCCGGCCTGGCCACGGCAGACGCCGTCTCCGCCGAGATGGAGTCGCTACCGGGTGTGCGCAGCGTATTCTCCGTGGCCGACCTCGCAGCCGCTCTTCCGCCCGATCAACTGGAGGCGGTGGTCGCCGGAACCGTCGATCTCCCACTGGGCAAGATGGTCAGCGATGACGGGTTGCGGTTCATGCTGCTGCCGTCCGATTTCACAACGGAGGACCTCCGCACCTGGATCGACTTCGCCGAGAACCGCGACGAGGTGACTGCGCTCACCGGCATGCCGGTGGTGTGGGACGAGATCGCTCGCCTGGTGCTCCGAGCGCAGGTCGTGTCGCTGATCGTGGCGATCATCCTTGTCGCAATCATGCTGGCGCTCGCCTACAGACGGCTCCGCCAGACGCTTGTAGCCCTGGCTCCAGTGGCGATGACTGTGCTAACCATGCTCGGTTTCATTGCTGTCTCGGGTATCCAACTCAACCTTCTGACCGCGGTGGTCTCCGGCATCGTGATCGGCGTCGGCATCGACTACTCAATCCACTTCATCGCCGCCATCGATAACGCTCGCCGCGATGGACCCGGCTATGTCCTGCGCGCCATCGACCGGGCGGGGCGACCCATTGTCGCCAACGGCCTCGGCATCGCAGTTGCCCTGACCGCGCTGTGGCTGTCGCCGCTCAAGATTCACTCCCAGGTCTCAATGATCATGTGGGTCGCCATGATCACCGCAGCACTGACGGCGATCGTGATCATCTCGGCTCTCCTACCTGAAGACGGCCAGGGCGGCGGCGCCGTCCCCGAGCCGAGTGGCCCGGCGACTGGCGCCCTTGACGCCGCAGACGGAAGTTCAGTGATTGGCATCGGCCGCGGCGCGTTCGGCTAGGGCCAAGGAGTCTCCCACCGCTAGACACCGAGGATGCCACCATCCAGCCCGTCCGCGCCTAGCCGAGCAACTCTCCAAGCAACCCCACCGCCACCCAGACGATCGCTACACCCGAGAATGCCACGATCCCCAGGGGCAGTACTCGACTGACGAATCGGCTGTAGGCCTCGTAGTGGAAGTTCAGGGCAAGCGTTTCGAGCTTCTGTGGATCTCGGATCCATCTGATGCCGACAGCCAGGAATGCCGCGGCGAGAGCCAACACAGCGATGCCGCCAAGCCACTCGGAGGCGCTAATTGCGGATCACCCAAGTAGCTCTGCGATCCGACCCTTGGGGCGGCCGATGATGGCCTTCTTGCCTTTGACTACGACGGGGCGCTGCATGAGGGCTTTGTGTTGGAGGATGATGTCGACGACGGCTTCGGGGTTGTCCACGTAGTCGTCGGGGTTGAGTTCGAGCTTCTTGAACTTGGAGTCCTTGCGCACGAGGTCTTCGACCGGGTCCTCCAGGATCGAGACGATGCGTTCCAGCGTCTTACGATCGGGCGGTTCCTTCATGTAGAGAACCGTGTCGTGTTCCACTCCTAGATCCTCGGCGACCGCCAAGGCATTCTTCGAAGAGCCTCAGTAGGGGTTGTGATAGATCGTGACCTTGGCCATGGACATCTCCTCTGTGAACCTCCTCGATTCAAGCAGCCCGCCCGATCTCACGAACCGCTTGCGCCGCGGTCAGCCAGCCACGAAGATGCCCCAACTTCGAGGGACGGGGCCGATGAGCAAACGAGCACGCCTGGTGATCATCGGTCGTGGCACCGTCGGGCCCGTCTTTGATGCCACCAACGCGCGGATGAATGCGTGACGGCACCACGCAGGCGGGGCCGCACTGTCCGGCGCTCCGACCGCAGCATCGAGCACATACTCCAGCCCACCTTCGAGCTCCCCCAGTACACGATTGCCACCGAGGAGCAGGCAGACAAGATCCACGAGGTCTCGTTGCGCATCCTGTCCGAGGCCGGCATCGCGTTCTACGACGATGTGGCTCTGGCGACTTTACGGGCGGCGGGTGCCACGGTCGACGACGAACAGGTGGTTCGATTCGATCCGGACATGGTCGAAGCGGCGCTTGCCCAGGCCCCGGCAGAGTTCACCCATAGCGCCCGCGACTCATCCAAGGCTGTGGTCTACGGCGGCAACAACATGGTGCTGGCGCCGGTGGCCGGACCGCCCTACGTGATGGACGCCGAGGGCGGCAGGCGCGAGGGCCAATACGCCGACCTGGTCAATTTCATCAAGATGGCCAACGCCACTCCTTACCTCCAGCAACAGGGCACCGAGATCTGCGCAACTGCGGACATCCCGTTCCACGAGAGGGTTTTGGACATCAACTACGCCCACATTCGGTGGGGTACCAAGCCGATGATGGGCCACTACCCCATTGGAATGTGTGCCGCCGACAGCGTTTCGATGGCCAAGATCGTGCACGGCGCCGACCGGGTTGCCGCTGAGCACTTCCTGATGGCAGTGATCAACGTGTCGAGTCCCCGCCGCCTCGATGATCGTATGCTCGGCGTGATCCGGGAATATGCCACCGAGAACCAGGCATTGGTTCTCACGCCGTTCATCCTCGCTGGAGCGATGGGACCGGCCGCCATCCTCGGCACCGTTGCCCAGGCCAACGCCGAAGTGCTGGGGGCACTGGTCTACGCCCAGCTGATCAACCCGGGAACGCCATGTATATATGGGCCTTTCCTAGCAACTCTCGACCTGCAGAGCGGTTCGCCGGTATTCGGCAGCGCCGAGAGCCTGCTTGCCCAAACGCTGTGTGCCCAGATGGCGCGACGCTACGACATGCCGTTCCGAGCCGCCGGCACCTACGCCTCGTCGAAGGTCACCGACATGCAGGCCGGTTATGAGGCGGTGATGGCGATGCTGCCGTCGATGATCAACAGGCCCAACTTCATCCTCCACGCCGCCGGCTGGCTCGAAAACGGACTGACCACGAGCTACGAGAAGTTCGCCATGGATCTCGAGCTGTGCGGTGTTCTGCTGACCCTGGCGGGCGGCGTCTCCTGGAATGATGAGGAGTGGGCGCTCGACGCAATCCTCGATGAGGTGCCCCCGGGCGGACATCACCTCGGCACCGAACACACAATGAACCGCTTCCGTACCGCCTTCCACCGCACTCCCCTATTCGACCACGACTCATTCGCCCAATGGGAGGCCGCAGGATCCAGGGATTCAACCGTCCGCGCCACCGAGTCCTGGAAACACCTCATCGACAGATACGTCGACCCAGGACTCGACGACACGATCGACGCCGAACTCCAGGACTTCATGGCCCGCCGCCGCACCGAAATCGACCCCGCAGAGTTTCAATAACTACTCCGCGGCGGCGCTCATGCCGATCATGATGTCGTAGGCGATCTGGGCGGCGGCGACGATGAGCAGCGCTGCCAGAAAGACGTTGGCTCCCCAGGACGCCGAAACCGCCGTGATCAGCAACACAACAACGGCGCTGCCGATGCGGGCATAGGCTTGCTTTTTGTCCAGATCGTCGTGGCCGCGGTCGGTAGCGAACGCCAGCAGTGCCATTGCGGCCAGGGCCGCCGCGATGCCCCCGCCCATGAGCCAGCGCCCGGTGCTGTCGACCTCTTGGGCGACGATGAATTCCAGGCCGATCCCCATTGCGGTGATGGCGATGACGAGGGGGAGGTGGCTGAATAGCCACACCGTCGGTTGCCACGCCTTGGGCTGGCCCTCCCTCCGGCGCACCACTCGACCCTCTGCGTTATCGAAGTACAGCCACCAAATCCCGCTGGCCACCATGACTCCCAGGATTCCACCGATCGTCAGGCCGGCTTCCCAATCGCCGTGTGACAGCGCGCCCACGATCGCAACGAGTGACTCGCCGAGAACGAGGATGGTAAAAAGCCCAAACCGCTCTGGAATGTGGGAAATGCTGAGGGGGACATTCTTCTGAATCTCACGCACCCGCCACGGTGTGTAGAAGTGGATCAAAAGCCCAATCGCCCACAACACATACTTAGCCGGGCCGGGAACCCAAATCGAGACAATCCAGAATCCGAGCCCGACAGAGAATCCCTGCAGGTAACCACGCACCAGCTCCCGGGTGGCCTCGACATGGCGATATGCCCTCCAGTACATCGCCAGAAGCACAATCCATGCCAGCACGAATGCCACGGCGAACGCCGTCAACGAGTCTTCGCGCCCAATGCTCGCCGCCATCAAGATGATCGAGATCATCTGTCCTACAGCCAGTAACCGCTGGCCCAAATCGTCAGTGTCATACCGGTCGGCGTAGAACGTGAATGAGGCCCACGTCCACCACAGCGGCACAAAGAGCGCTATGAACGTCCAAACGCCTACCGCGCCGTGATCGACCGCAAGCCTGTGGCCGAGTTGGCCAACCGCGACAACAAAAGCCAGGTCATAGAAGAGCTCCAGCCACGTGGCTGCCCGGTGGCTCTCCTCTTGGCTGGCGGTGCGCAATCGGGGCGCTCGCAAAGACCGAATCTGCATTCCAACCCCATCCGTCGTCGCTGGCGAAGTCCCCTGCCGGAGCACCATAACGCGAAGCATCGCGCGATCTCTCGGAAGGCCTCTCCGGCATTGCGCGCAGCCGCCCCTCCTTGCGGAGTCCGCCAAACAACCCAAAGCGGCGCCTCTACGTCCCTAGCCGCCCCTGCGGTTGCAGATCACGGAGTTGCGCAGCAACTCCCAAGGAACGGACCGCCAGGTCC
>JAAELU010000261.1 GCA_024226255.1 bacterium
GGAGCCATCAATGCGACACCGCATGCCTGGGACCATCGTGTTGGTTACCGGATCGAAGACTGGAACGTACCAACACACGTAGTTCTCGCCTGCCTGGCCTGCAGCTGTCGGACCCGGCTGGAGCAATGCCAAGACCAACCCGAAAGCCAAGGCCAGCAACATCCGTCTCATGGGGTCACACCCCTCAAGGCTATGTCGCACTCCTCAATCCACTGCGACTGCGGAGTGCCATCCTGCCAGACCGCACCGTGCGTGAACCGGCCGTCCTCGGCCGGCCACCAGATGGCAATAGTCGTACTCGAGCCTCCGGGAAATCCCTCGATTACCCCACCCCTGACGGTCACCGTATCGAGCGTGACCACGCAGTCCAATCGATCAAGAAAGACCTCATCCACCACGATTGTGAAATTGTCACGGCTGGGACGCTCGAGATAGACGGCACGATCCATCGCCGTGATCGCATCGTCATAGAGCGATTGAGATCCGATCCAATGGAGCAACGCTTCTCGATCCTTATCAGCTATCGCCTGGAGCCGCCCAAGCACAGCTTCCTCGACCAGCGCCTGTATCTCTGCGAGCCGCTCGTCGGGGCTCTGCGTGGTAGTCGTCGGCGGCATCGTCGTGGTAGTGGGCGACGTCGTCGTGGGAGCCTCGGTGGTCGTAGTTGAGGCCGTGGCAACCGGCGCCGTGGTCCCCGGCGCCAGCGTCGGGGTCGGCGTCGAATCGTTGCACGCCGTGAGCACCAGCATCACTCCTGCCAACAAAGCCCAGGTTCTGTTCCCCCGCATACAGCCTCGAATATCGTCAAACAACGTCAGGAGCACGATATCGCGCTAACTACACCAATGTCGAGTCCTTCGCCGACAAAGATTTCGCGGACTTCATGTGACTCTGCGTGTTTCCGATAACACCGCATGGGGACAGTAGCCATCCAGCTGCGATACGAATCGACTTGTCGAGTCTGCGACAAACAGGTGCAGCCAGGATCGACAGCGCATTGGGATCCCGACTCGAAAGCCGTCACCTGCAAGCCATGCTCGAGACTCTCGGCTGACCCATTCGCGTCCGCGGCTCAGCTCGACAAAGGTGTCGCCGCAAGCAACCTCGATCGGCTTGTCGAGTCTCGAGCGAATGGATCGCGCACCGAGGCGTTCCGCAGAGGAGCGGAGGGTGAACACTATGTGGGAGAGATCCTTGACGGGATCCCTCGATCGCGAGTCCTCCACAGCCGCCGGTTTGGCGCCGGCGACATCGACCACGTCGTCATCGCCCCTTCGGGTGTCTGGGTCGTCGATGCAAAGAACTATTCGGGAGCCGTGACGATGCCTGTGTTCGGTTCGCTCAGCGACTTGCGAGTCGGCGGTCGCAGGATCCACAGAGAACTCGACAAGTTGGACTGCCAGCTCACCGCCGTCAGCGCGGCTGTAGCGGCAGACGGCGTCCCCGTCCGGGGAGCATTGTGTTTCGTGGGATCGGGGTGGCCGGTACGTCACCTGTTCGTTCGGAAGAACCGGCTCGTGGCCCCGCCGAAACGACTGGCACGGCACATCAGTGGCAGCCGCGAGGTAGCACCGTCGATCGATGACCGTGCCCACCTGACAGAAGTCATCGCCGAAGCCTTCCCAGCGCTCTAGCCTCCGGCTGGCGGCCGACGAACCTAAGAAACCCACTCCCCGCGGCGCATGATGGTGCGCCCGACGAGTTCGGGTTCTCCCTTCCAGGCATGGATCGTCTCGGGTGCCAGGGTCAGCAGCGCCCATCGGCCATCGTTCTTGCGGGGGTCCCAGCCGGCGCGCTCGGCGAATGAGTCGGCCACGTCATCGGGAGTCCTCTCGAACGGTGTCACCACTGCCGACGCCACGATGACCACGACATCGTCTGTGTCCGCCAGCGAGGCGCGAGCCTGCCCGGTGGCGTCGATATTGCGGGCGGTCGGACTGCCCGGCGGCGTCGCCAGCAGAATGTTGGTGCCATCCCATGCCAGCGACAGCGGAATCAGGTGGGGAGCTCCCGCCGCGGAAGCGGTGGCAATCCAGACGTCCGCCTCGGATTCAAGACGTCGGAGCGTGTCTGCAATGCGTGATTCGGCCGAGCGATTCTCCATGGCTCGATGCTAACTCGTACCAAACCCCCACGAAGATTCGAGTCGGGTGCGGTCTAGGTGTCCTGCTGCGGGTTGTACATGACCATCCAGTTGACGCCGTACCTGTCGATCAGCGGTCACGCTGGCGTGATCGCCAATCTCCCTGCCGGAAAGGACCCCTTCTCTCATGTCACACCACGTAGACTTGGAGGTGCGCGCCAGGAATATGGGGGGGGAAGGGGGGCCATATGCGCCCCTGGAAGACTCTCGTCGCCCTAGCTGTGACGACGATGGTGATGTCCGTCGTCGGGGCAGTGCCGGCAACCGCCCAGCACGGTTCCAATGGAACCATCTGCATCGTCAACGACATTGGCGGTCCGGATACACCGTTCAACATCAGCGATCGTGATATGCGCAGAGCCGAGGCCAGGTTCCGCGTCGACGTTGAGATCGCCAATTCCGCAACCGAGGCGGATATCACGGCCAACATCGATCAGTTCGTCACATCTGGCGAGTGTGACCTCATAGTCGGAATGGGCTTCATCGTCGCGTTCGCTCTTGAGCCATTCGTAGCGGGGAACCCGGCACAACTCTTCGCATCCATCGACGGAGTCTTGAGCCAGCGGTACCCGAATGTCGCCGAGGTGGTGTTCGAAGTCGATGAACCGTCGTTCCTTGCCGGCTATGTGGCCGCGGCGGTGAGTGAGACTGGGAAGGTCGGCGTGTTCGGTGGCCTGCCCATAACGCCCGTGACGGATTTCATGGACGGCTACGCCCTCGGAGTTGAGAAGTACAACGCGGTGTACGGAGCAGACGTTGAGGTCCTGGGCTGGGACGTCGATACCCGCGATGGCCTGTTCACATTCGACTTTGGTAACCCTGCGCTGGGTCAGGCTCTCGCCAGCGACCTGTACGACATGGGAGCAGACACGGTTTTCCCCGTTGCAGGCTTCACGAGCTTTGGCGCTCTTGACGAAGCCAAGCTGCGCAAGGGTGCCGGCGACGAGGTTCGAGTGATAGGCGTCGACTACGACTGGTCGAAGCAACTCGGGGATCCGGACCGGGTGATTCTCACCAGCGTGGTCAAGGACGGTCGCCGTGCCGTGTACAACCAGATCAAGGCACTCGTGCGTGGCACATGGACCGACGGGTTCGTCTATGAAGGCCTCGGCGGCGCCACCTACATTGCACCGTTCCACAAGCTTCGCCGTGTGGTTCCCGGATTCATCAGGAGGGATCTGCGGTGGCTGCGCCGCGGCATCATCAACGGAACGATTCCCACTATGCCCTGAATAAGCAAGTCAGTCCTGCCAACAGAACCGCGGACGGGGCGCCCTTCGGTGGGTGCCCCGTCGGTTCTCAAGATCGTTGGGGGAACAGCCAGCCCTACGGCTGAGGTGGGCCCTCGGGAGTGCCGTCGCTGCGCTTCTCGCATGAATCGTCGGCGAGCCCGCGCCACGAAGAACCCGCCAGCATCATCCTCCGGTGTAGTCGATACCCGGCTGCTGGCTGCCTCGATCGAGCTCAATGTCGGCGGCGACGACACCTGCAAGGGCGGTCCCGGCGTCGGCACCGGAACGACGTGCAAACCCGAGACTGGGATTCCGTAGAGCGCGCCCGCACACCAGCGGGCATGGACGTAACAATTGAGTCGCACCGCAGGTGATGGCAGAGTCGGCCGCGCCAACACGCCGCACGCGGCGCCCTGCCACTACTCCGTAGACTCGTCGCCATGTCGAAGACATGTACCAACTGTGCTGCCGCGCTCACTGACGGCGCCCGTTTCTGCGCCAATTGTGGACACACGGTGGCGCCGACCTGCGACAACTGCGCAGCGGGCGTCGGCGCCGACGACAAGTTCTGCGCCACCTGTGGCGCCCCGCAAGGTGTCGAGGCCACGGCACCCACTCACCGAGACTCGATCGCAAGTGGTGACGATCAGCGGCGAGCCCCGGCGTCGGCAGTCACGCCCGGTGGCCGAGTTCCGACGCGTATTTGACGACAGGCCCGACCTCGTGCCGTGGCGCCAGCGGCGCTGCCTCCCTACGGCGAGGGGATCACGTTCCTTGCCCTCGTCGAGATCGTTCGGTCCCAAGCCGGCATCCTCGGCGGCCGAACGATCCGAAGCTGTGTACTTCCTGAAACGTATCGAAGCGGTCGAGGCAACGCTCTAGGCGAATTGCTGAGGAAGGACGAGCTGGGCTGATTGATCCACAACCTCGAACAGCGCAACCCGAGTCAGGAGCCTTTGAGCATCGTCAGCAGCATGACACTGGGCTCAATTGCCTGAACGGAGTGCCGCAGGTTGGCCGGCATATGCACCCACGAGCCGGGAGCAAGTTCAACCTGCTCGCCGTCGAGTCCAACTAGCAAGCGACCGGTGACCACCTCGACGATGGCCGCCACCGATGCGGTGTGGTCGGTGAGTTCCTGCCCGGCATCAAATGCAAAGGCGACCAGGCGGATCTGATCGTCCTTGAAGAGCACCCGGCTCAGAGTTCCCTCCTCCGGGATGGCCACCTCAGCAGCCAGGTCACGAAATACTGTCGCCGAAAGTGATACATCCATGCTGCCAGCATACGACTGCACGGACCCGATGCCGCCACCTCTGTCCGTTTGATCTCGGAGAGCAACACTTGGAGGCCGTACGGCGTGACGTTGCCGAGCGCTACTGCGTTGGCGGGCGCGGCGCCAGCGCCCGCCACTCGTTTGGTGCTCAGCAACCGAAGTCGGCGTTGTCCATCAGCGCCCGCCGCTCAGCCTGTCCTGCAGTTCGTCGAGTTCGTCCCAACGTCCCTGCGAAGCCAGGTCGGCCTGCTGTGGCCAGGTGCCTGGATCGTGCATCCGATAGCGGGGTCCGGCATCTTCGAGGATCTGGCTGATCGCACTCACCTCTGCAGCCGCCAGAGCGGCGAAGGTGGGGAAGCCGGCGTCGTTCAAGAGACCGGCAATCTTGGGCCCGATGCCCTCGACGCGTGTCAGGTCGTCGCCGGCGCCCGCTGCAGAGTCGTCGGCCGTCTCGTCGACCGCGGCGAAAGCTGTTACTCCAACCGGGTCGGCAGTGGCGTCGGGCTGAGGAGCAACCGCAGCAACCGCCACAGACTCACTCGGAGCTGTCTCGGCTTCGCTTCGGGCCTCGGTTGCATCTGCCCGTGCGCTTTCGGCTGCCTGCTTGGCCGTGGCGGCATCTGCCCGGGCGCTTGCGGCATCCGCCTTCGCCGCTTCCAGGCTGCTCCGTGCGGAGTCAGCTTTGGCCCGGGCGCTCTGCACCTCGGCCTTGGCCGCCTCTGCCTCCTTGCGCGCAGAGTCGGCGGCAGCGGCGGCAGCTTCGCGGTGGGCTCGAGCATTGTCGGCGGCAGCGTGGGCCGCATCGAGATCTGCCTGTGCAGCCTGCGCGGCCGCGGTTGCCGCGTCCCGGGCCTTCTCGGCCTCGTCGGCCCGGCTAGTGGCTGCGGCAGCCTCGCCACGTGCTGCTTCGGAATCGGCCTGGCACTTGTCGAGTTGCGCCTGAACGTCGGCTTTTGCGCTTTCCGCGCCGTCGGCGCGTTTCGTGGTGGCGTCCAGGTCTGCCTGAACGGAGTCCCGAGCAGCAACGGCTTCGTCGGCTCGTTCCGAAGCTGCCTGTTGCTCCGATTGAGCCGCTCCGACAGCGGCCTCGGCTTCGCCTGCTCGCGTCTGTGCAGCGTCGGCGTCTGCTCGTGCTGCGTTCGCTTCGGTCGTGGCATCGTCTGCCCTCTTCGCGGCGGCTGCTGCCTGCCCATCGGCCTGCACTGCGTTGGCGAGTGCATCGTCGCGGGCCGTCGTCGCTTGTGCGGCTCGCTGTTCAGCGGCCTCGGCCTGAACGGTCATGGATCTCCGAGTCCACCACCATCCGATGATGAAACCGGTAATCAACGCGATGAGGGCGATCAGCCAGGTCATCGGCAGCACTCCTTGTCGGTAGCCAGCTTGTGAACAGTCATTATGAAGTGTCCTTCCTGTCTATGACCCAAGAGACAAGCCAAAGTTCAGCATCGCAGAAACACCAAGGATATTGGAACCGGCGCCATTCGCCCGTCACATCGCCTGACCGGTTCATACTGGCACGACACTCACGCTGGTTCCGAGGGTTTCGACGAGATGGTGCATATCGGCCGGATCACCCGTGAGGATCCAGTCCCCCGGGCGGGCTTCGAGAGCAAGAGCCGCGTCGATGGGATCGCTGGTGGCAGCGTCTCCGCATAGCTCCCCAGCGGCCCGCCCTCTGCTCTCGTCAACGGCAGTTACCTCGATGGCATCGAGAAGGCGAGCCAGGTTGGCCTGGCGACCCGCCATGCCGCGCCACCCCTGGGCGACAATCATTGCGTGGGTGCGCACGGAAAGCCCTTCGCTCATGGCGATTCGGAGGCGGGCGAGCATGGCCCGATCGTTGCGCTCGACAGCGATCAACGCTGCGGCATCAAGTACCAGCGCACTCACGCCGGGGCCTCTCCGGCGGGCAGACCAAGCTCCCGTCTGGCCGCAGCCAACTCGTGAGCCGTGAACGCCCCATGGTCCGCCTCGTAATCGCTGATGAACATCGCCAACGAGTCGGCCCGCAGGCGCGCCGCCACCGCGCCGGCAATCCACTTCGATAGTGGTTGACCGGCTCGCTCAGCGGCGAGGCGAACCCGCTCGCCGAGCTCAGGATCCATCGAGATACTCATCTTGGTGACCTTCATATAGGGATCATACCGGGCGATTCCTACCACGGTAGGAATCGTTGCACTTCTGTAGGCAGCGTATGTGGCCGGTGCGACACATTGGATGACATGGCGGCACCACCCGCCGGGGGCGGTCACATCGCCCTTCTAATGAGGAGAACCCTGAATCCGTGACGTTTGCCTCTAGGCGCGGGTCCGTTCTCGCAGTAGGTAGTGAGTTGTGACGCCGGTTTGAACAGCTGGCGGCTGCCAGGGGAATGGCTGGCGATGATCAGATTGTCTCGACTGGGGACCGTCCTATTGGCATTGCTCCTGTTCGTCCCGAGAGTCGCCGGCGTCGGACTGGCCGCCGACGAGTCCACGTTGGTTGTCGACCTGGCCGCTACGGACGCAGCCGTCGAGGAACACACAGCTCGCTTGCTGTGGAACCTGATGACCGACAACATCGTCCGCCAAGACTCGGAGGGATGGAACTCGCTGTACCTCGAGCAGCCGGACACCGTCTCGGGAGAGATCGTGGTGGACTTCGCCGCCGGCACGATTTCCGGCGAGATCGTCGAGCGGTGGAAATGTGGCGGCGATTGTGCGACGGCCGACGGATCGCCCAGCTGGACCACGACCCGCGACACCGGCTGGAAAGCAACGATCACCGACGGTCGCGTCACGGCTGCAGGTGACCAATGGACGGTGACGGGGAAGGTGGCCATCAGCTATGACACCTCAGTCACCGCCAAAGAAACGCCCTCCGATTGTGGCGGAACGCCGTGCTACCTATGCAAGGGCCAAGTCTGTGAAGTGGCCGGCACGGCTGCTTCCACCGCCGAGCTCGAAGGCTGGATCGAGGGACGGACCCTGTCGCTGGCGTTCGCCGACCGCATGGAACCCAACGTGCAGGACATGGATCTCTCGGCGTTGCTGCGGACCGAGTTCTTCATGTCGCGGTTCTCGATCACCATCACCCCTGCGTTGTCTACCGCCCCTGCAACCGGGCAGACGGCCGCGCCGGCATCCACTCCACCCACAACAGCCGCCGCCACCGAGCTGCCCGCCGGATCGATCATCCCCGGACTCGGTGCGGGCGCTCCCCTGGGCCCCAACGACCTGGGCGAGGGAGCCAGCTCAACTACCACCTCCACATCGAGCGTTGCCGCCGCCGGCAGCGACGACGACTCGGGCAAGGGCCTATCGATGGGAAGCATCATCCTGATGATCGCCCTGGCGCTCGGAGTGGGCACCGCGCTGATCCTCGTCAGGCGCCTATTCGGCAAGAAGGCACCGTTGGAAGCGGCGGCCTCCAAGCGGGCAGCACGGAAAGCCTCCAAGGCGGGTGACGAATTCTTCCGCAAGGAGGCCTCGCACGTTCTCGAACCAGGCCAGGTCGTCTACGTTCCCAACCCGGAGATGATTCGCGAAGCCAAGGCCAGAGGCCAAGAAGTCCCTCCGGGCTGGGATGAGCCACTGCCGACCAGTCTCGAAATCGAGCCCGGTGACCCAAAGCACCCAGAGGAAGCCGGCCTACTGGTCAGGGCCTTGGTGCGCGATGGCCTCACAGTCACATACGACCCGAGTGCCCCGGACAAAGCCGTGTTGCGTAGCGGCGCCCATGTCTACGGGATCGATGGGCTCACCCCACTGCCGGATGGCCGATTCGTTCCCTCCCATGAACTCGCCGGAACCAAGAGCATCACCGGTACCCCGGCCGATCCGAAAGGCAGCGTCGAGGCTCACTTGCCGGGCACCCCCGTTCAGGTCATCACCACCGAGGGCGACCGTACCCTGGTGCGGATCAACGCCAAGACCAATCTGTGGGTTCCTCGCTCCAGCGTCGTTGGAACGCCAACGGCATCAGCGGGCATCGACCCCGTCGTAGGGCCGGGCAACTAGCCGGGCGGGCGCGCCCGGAATTGGCCCGGACCCGACACCTGTTGGGCCACGTAGCATCCCTGGATGCGCCCGAAGTCACTCTCCCCGGTCCCCCTCCGCGTCCTGGCCGGCCTGCTGCTGATCGCCGCGGCGTGTTCCTCGTCCGCCGACAGCCCAACTCCGGCGACCGAACCCGCCACCACCGGCACCACCTCGTCTTCGACGGCGTCGAGCGCCCCACCGGAGACAACAACAACCCTTGCCGCCACTTCGACCTCGCTCGCTCCGTGGGTCCCGCCCGAGCATGAGGTCACGATCGTGGACGGCGTGTTGACCCGCGACGGCGTCGGCTTTGTCCCGCGTGGGGCCAACTACGTGCAGTTCACCGCCGGGGCCGACCGGGCCCTCGACCCCGGCTGGTTCGATGACGAGGCCATGAACAAGGCGTTCCGCGAGCTGGCGGCCCGGGGCTACAACACCGTGCGCATGTTCCTCGACTCGTGTCAGTGTTCGAGCACCCGCGACGGCATAAGCGGGCCGTGGCTCGACACGGTCGCCGCAGCCATGCAGATAGCCGCCGACAACGGCATCGTGTTGATCCTCACCTCGAACGACCTGCCCGACATCCGCTACGGCGATGCGGCCAATGCCGGGGCCAACGATTCGATCGCCGGCTACCGCAATGCCCACGACTTGACTGCCGCCGGCCACGACGTCTTCGTCGAGTACTGGGGAGCCATCCTCGACGGGCTCGTCGAACGGCGCGCCCCCCTCGAGGCGGTGCTGGCGTGGTCGATTCTCAACGAGCAGTGGCTGTTCAACGCGGAGCCCCCGCTCTCGCTCACCTCCGGAATGGTGGCCACCGCGGCTGGCGACTACGACATGGCAGACGCCGACGCCAAGCGAGCCATGGTCACGGACAATCTGCGCACACTGACCGCCCGGGTGGTCGAAGCGATCAAGCAGCGGGACCCGCACGGCCTGGTCACGATGGGCTTCTTCACCCCGCAGTTCCCCAACCCCACTGGGATCGGCGGTACCTGGTACGTGGACACGGCCCCACTCGTTGCCGACTCGGCGCTGGATCTGTTCGACTTCCACGCCTACCCGGGCCTCGACATGACCGTTGCCCAGCACGGCGAGAACTTCGGGATCGACGCCGCCAAACCCGTGATCATGGGCGAACTCGGCGCCTTCATCGACATCTACGACTCTGTGGACGCGGCGGCCCTCGCCTCGCAAGAGTGGATCGCTGCATCGTGCGGAGCCGGTTGGGACGGCTGGATCTACTGGGGATACGACCGGTTGCGCGGCGTCGGCGACGCCACCTGGTCTTTCACCGATGGCAATGGCGAGCTGTTCGACGCGCTGGCCCCGATCGGCCAGCCGGATCCGTGCGTGCCGACACTCATCGACCCGAACCTGGCGAAGGGCGGAACTGCGACGGCATCCCGCTCCCTCGAGGACGAGCCCCCGTCGGCCGCCATCGACGGCAACCCCGGCACACAATGGGGCGCCGGTGCCTCTCCGACCCAGTGGATCGAGATCACGCTGGCTGAGCCGTCGAAAGTCTCAACGGTGCGGCTGCTGGTGGCGCAGTTCCCGGAGGGCGACACGTCACACGAGTTGAGGTTCTCGTACCTCGATGGAAGCACTGAGGTGGTGGCGTCGTTTGACGAGCTCACCCGGCAGAACGACTGGCTGGAAGTCACGTTCGACGTGCCTCGGGCAGACGTCGTGTCGGTGCGAGTGACGACCCGCTCCGGCCCGTCATGGGTCGCCTGGGGGGAAGTCGAGATCCTGCGCTAGGCGGGTCAGCGGCGACGCCGGCTTGCGACGCTAACCAGCAGAGCTCCGCCGACGCCTAATCAGGACCAAAGAAGCTCCGAGAACAGCAAGCCCGACAACGGCCAGTATCGGCAGCACGGGCAGCGGCGACTCCTCCGTCTCGCCGCTCACGAATGCCTCGAATGCGGCAATCTGCTCTGCACTCGGACCGGCGTCGACGATCTGCCTCAGCTCGGCCGGAACCAGGGCAACGATGCTTCCGGCCGGGTGAGCGAATGCCAGCGGCTCCTCGAGAAGTAGCGATCCTTGCCCTGTTACGCGCGCGGCCTCTATCTGACCGCCCGGACCATCAATGAGCACCACGTCGCCGACCGCAGCTTTCGGCATATCCACATCGAGCGAGGTTGCCCCCGAGTCGGCGGCCATTGTGAGCGCCTCACAGAAGCCTCCGCGGAGGTCACAGATCTGTTCGATGGTTGCGGCCGAACCGTTCGTCACGATGGGCCCGCCCACGTGCGGTACAAGAACAGTGTTCATGGGGCTCACCACCATGCTGCCGATTGTCGGCACCGGCACACCATTGACGAAGATGCGTTCCGATGCCTCCACGACGACACCCCCATCGGCTGCCTGGCTGCCGAGCATGGCCACAGGCTTGCCGTCGATCAGCACGGTGGGATCACCGGAAGAGACTCTCGTAGGCACACCGACCTTGACGATGATCGCGCCCACCGTGACGACTTGCTCGCGGGCCCAATTGGGCAGATCGCTGCGCGAGATGCTGAGGGTCTCGCCGGGCGGCGCCACCAGGAACAGTTTGCAGTCGCGTTCGATGACGCCGTGCTCACGCCCCTCGGATCGGTCAGAGCAATCCGCGTCGCCGGCTTGGGCAGTTCCGCTCACGAGAAAAGCCTCGAAGGTGCCCGGAAAGAAGTTGCCGACGATCACGTCCTCGACGAGCTCAAATCGGAGCGTGAACGGAGTTTCCTCGAATGAATTCGATCCACAGGGCCCAAAGGCCTCGAAGTCGTGTGTTCTGGTGCCTTCAAAGACGAGCGTTGAAGTATCGGGGCTGGCACTAGCGGTGCCGCTGAAGAGGTAGCGATAGGTCCCGAAGGCCTCGTCGCAGGCTTCTGGCGGATGTGACCATTTGTATGCGAAGACGATGTCGGCGACGTAGCTCTCGCCCTTACGGCTAATGGCAACGGCGTTCTCGGTCACCTCTTCGAATGCGGCGAGTACGCCTTGCGTCTCGAGCGCCTCCGCAATGTCGATCGACCCTTGGAACTCGCCCGTGTCGCTCGATTCCTGAGCGAGCACGACAGGCGTTGCAAGGCCCACAGCCAGAACCCCGACGGCGATCAGGCCTGCAACACGCCGGAAGGCGCGCCTTGTCACCATCACACTCCCTACCTCGGTGATTGCCGCGAATATAGCGAATGTGCTGGGACGAGTACGGCAAAACACCCATCCCGATCCGTACACTGGCGATCGTGACCAGGGAATGCGCCTCATGCTCGTCGCCGCTCGCCAAGGGTGCCCGTTTCTGCGCTCAGTGCGGGCATCCTGTCGCTCTGGCCTGCGGAAACTGTGACGCCGAACTCAGCCCTGGCGACAAGTTCTGCGCAACCTGTGGCACGCCGTCGGACGCGCCGTCCAATGCGACCGGCGCTGCCGCCGTTCAACAAGCCGCGCCGCCCGCCCTGCCTTCCGACGAGGCAACCTCATCGGAGGCACGCAAGGTGATCAGCGTGTTCTTCGCCGACCTGAACGCCCGCCATGGCATCGAGCGCTAGCTTTTCCGGGCCCTTGCGAAAGGCCCCAACTGTCTCGTTCTAATGGCCGTTTTGGCTGAAATGCATCCAGTCCTTGAGCGTGTTCCAATCGCCGCCCCAGGACCAGCCGATCGCGGCGAACGCGTCAAACACCACGTCACCGGCGAACACCATTCCGGGCAGCACCCGGTCCCGATCCAGGTAGGCGGACGCCAGCTCTGGAATCACCAGCTCGCCCTTGATGTAGGGGTTGTGGAATGGGTTGATGTCGATCGCCAGCCCGAAGGCGTGCTGCGACCAGTTCCCGGTCCCGACGGCACTGCGGCACCCGAACGCCCCCGACCCGTTGCCATCGCCCGTCGGAGGAGCATCCAGATCATCCTGGGTGGTCACCCGCATCTGCTCGATCGGGAAGCGGGCGGCGTGGAGGGTGGCAAAGACCCCGACGATGTCCTCGGCGACAGCAGCATTAACGATGAGTTCGCCGGTGTGGAACTCACCGTCAAACCCGAAATGCGCCACGTTGAGATACGACAGTTCGGCACGATCGACCGGACACTCCTCCGTCCAGGTGGACCGTGCGATGACACTGTTGGGAACTGGGTTGATGGTGGCGGTGAAGCTGCCGTCGACCGGTGGCGGCAGCAGGTCGATCGTCTCGAGCCTGCGATCCTGGAGTTCCGGAGGCGTCGGTTGGGCGATACCGTTCTCGCCGTCAGGTCCCAGTGGAAGGACCCTGGTCCCGAGCCAGTCCGGCCGTGCGAAGGGCGAGAGGGTCGTCGTAACCGCCGCGGTGGTGGCGGGAGCCGTGGTCGGGACGGGGGCGGTGGAGGTCGTGACGGAGGTAGGCGCAGCGGAAGCAGCCACCGGTGGGGCCGGCGTCGAGGTCGATGCCGTGGTCGATGTCGGAGCGACATCGACCGGTGAGCAACCCGCCAGCACTCCCCCGAGGAGCACAACGCCGACGACGGCCCGGCGGCCGGCGTGTCGAGGAGCGGAGCCTGTGTTTCGCGGTCGTGAAGTCATGCTCGCCATGCCGTTCGAGAGGGTGGTCGGCTGCCAGCGAACTGTAGGGGGTGTCGCCGTTTAGGGCACTGCTTGGTTGGCACACGCGCCCAAGGCGGGTCGGCACGCCTGCGGTCCTCCTGCCATTGAATATGATGGGGCAAGTTCGGGAGCATTCGGGAGGTCCTGCATGCACACGTATCCGTTCTGGTTCACGTCGAGACCCTCCCACTGAACCACCTTCACGATGAACTCCGTTTCGGCCGCTGATGCGAAACCGCCCGCAACAGCGCAGGCCCGCGTTCGCGTAGCATGATTCGAATGGTCCAGCCCTATCGAGATCCCTCCAACCGTGCGAAGTGGCTGATCCGTCTCATCGCCGTCGATATGGCCTTGACCGGCATCCTGTTGGTGGACTCGCTGTTCATCGTGGCGCGACCGCGCTTTGAGGGCGTTACCGATGCTCCGTACTTCTCGTTCGTGGGTGCGGCAGCTGTTTTGGGCATCTTGATCGCCATCACCACCATCGTCGTTTGGCTCGTGTGGATGTTCCGATGCTATGACAACGTCGTCGCTCTCGGCGAGAGGAACTCGTATTCCAAGCCGTGGGTGATCTTCGGATGGATCATTCCCTTCGGATCGTTGTGGATCCCCTTCCGCATGACCAAGGACCTGGCGGTCGATCCCGATCCCAGTGTCCATCGGCGCACTGAATGGCCCTTCTTGCGGTGGTGGTGGGGGATGTTCATCGCGCTCGAGTACGTGAGTCGTATCGCCTTCCGGCTGTGGCGAACCGGTGCGCAGACCGGCGAATGGCCGTTCCTCATCGAGGGCATTCTCGGTATCGCCGCCGCCCCCCTTGCCATCCTCGTGGTAGCCGAAGTCACTCGCCGACAAGCCGCCCGAGCCGAGGCGTTAGAGCATGTCGCCTCCGTCGACTCCGCGATCCAGATGACACCTCAGCCGGACCCCGCCGGCCCACCGCTCGCAGGCATTCGCTTCGCGACGAGCCTGACCGCGGGGGCGATGCTGATGGCATCCGGTTTGGGATTATCACCGTTCCTGGAGACATCGGCAGGTCAGGTTGAATCCGTGGAGGCCGTCACGCTTGGCGACTGCACGATCACCGAGCAAGCGTTTTTGGCTTCCGTCGTCGACTGCGACGAGCCCCACCTGATGCAGGTAGTGGGGATCGTCGACATTCCCGACCCGAGCTTGCCCGACCGCTCCGTGACCGTCGAGTTTGCCAGTGGTCGGTGTCGGCAGCTTCTCGAGAGGAACACAGGAATCAGCGGTTTCACCGATGAACACCGCCTGAGGATCCTCTCGCCGGGAGCGGCCAGCTGGGCGCTCGGTGATCGATTTGCTCACTGTGTCATCTCCTCAAGGACCGACTCACTTGACTTGGTCGGCGATCTCATGGCGCCGTCGGGTCGAATCCCCTGGGCCGAGATGGACATCGGTGGTTGCTATTCGTTCGACTTCGACTTTTTGTCGGTCCAACCGACGGAGTGCGCGTTCGCGGACCTAGTCATTGAGGCAATCCACATTGAGCCGAGTGATGAGTTCATCGCGACGCCATTTCCGGGCGACGGCATCCTCGCCGAACGTGCCGAACGCTTGTGCAGTCCCGAGTCGGAGTGGTTCTATCCCGACGAAGCCTTCTGGCGGCAGGGCGACCGCAGCGTCGTCTGCTCCACACCCGCAGACTCTTAGGACCGATAGCGCCGCGGTCTCGGGATTGAGGACCCCCACAACCGCAATTGCGGCGCAGACCTACATCGTGCGATACCCCCTCAACGAGCCGACGTGGCGGACTCCAGAACGACATCGAGAGTTATCCCCCGGCGGCTGACGTCACCCCGTTCGCACAGATCGCCGCCAGATGTCTCCAAGCGAAGTACAGCCGCCTGGCTTCGATATCTGTGACAACGACCCTGAACCTGGACGCTCCGTTGAGGAGCGCCCAGGCTCTGTGCACTCTGTGCTCAGACGGCCACCGGCTCGGGCTCGGGCTCGAACTCGACCTGGGGCTCTTCCTCCACCATCTCGGGTAGCGGCAAGCCGGCCTCGCCTTCGAGGTGGATCGCTGGGAGGAGCCTGTCGAGCCAGCGGGGCATCCACCAGTTGGCGTCGCCCATCAGCTTCATCGTGGCCGGGACCAGGATCATTCTCACGATCGTGGCGTCGACGAAGATCGCGGTTGCCAGGCCGAGTCCGACCATCTTGATCGTGGGATCGCTCCCGAGGACGAAGCCGAGGAACACCGAGATCATGATGAGCGCCGCAGACGTGATGACCCGAGCGGTGCCGGCGATCCCGTGGATCACCGATCCGTCGTTGTCGCCGGTGAGCAGGTACTCCTCACGCACCCTCGACAGCAGGAACACCTCGTAGTCCATCGAGAGCCCGAAGAGCACCGCGAACATGAACATCGGGATGAACGAGATGATCGGCACCGTCGACTCGAGTCCGATGAGGCTCGCCGCCCATCCCCACTGGAACACCATCACCAGCACGCCGTAGGCGGCGCCGATGCTGAGCAGGTTCAGCAGGGCCGCCTTGAGGGGCACCAGGATCGAGCGGAACAGCATCATCAGCAGCAGGAACGACAGCAGGATCACCGTACCGATGAACCACGGCAGCCGATCCGCCACCTTGTGTCCGATGTCGGCGAAGTTGGCGGTGGCGCCAC
>JAAELU010000262.1 GCA_024226255.1 bacterium
CGCTGCCTGGCAGTGTGCCGACCCGGGCGTGCAGTTCGACACGACCATCCAGGAGTGGCACACCTCCCCCGCCGGCGGCAAGATCCGCGCCACTAATCCATGCAGTGAGTACGTTTTTCTCGACAACACGGCGTGCAACCTCGCCAGCTTGAACCTGGTGAAGTTCTACGACCCGGAGAAGGGCGACGTCGACCTCGAGGGCTACCGCCATGCGGTCCGCCTGTGGACGATGGTGCTCGAGATCTCGGTGACGATGGCGCAGTTCCCCTCGGCTGAGATTGCTCAGGGCAGCTACGACTACCGCACCCTCGGCCTCGGCTACGCCAACCTCGGTTCGCTGCTGATGCAGATGGGCATTGCCTACGACTCCGAAGAGGGCCGTGGCATTGCCGGCGCCCTGACTGCCATCCTCACCGGGTACGCCTATGCGACGTCGGCCGAAATGGCTCAGGCACTGGGACCGTTCGCCAAGTACCACGACAACGCCGATGCCATGCTGCGGGTGATGCGCAACCATCGCCGGGCTGCATACAACGCCCCGGACGACGAGTACGAGGGCGTCAGCACCCACACGATGGGCATCACGCCCGAGGTGACTCCGAAGGACATGCTCCATGAGGCGCAGAACGCCTGGAACATCGCAGTGAAGATGGGCGAGGAGTACGGCTACCGCAACGCCCAGGCGACGGTCCTGGCCCCGACCGGGACCATTGGCTTGCTGATGGACTGTGACACGACCGGCGTCGAGCCCGACTTTGCGCTGGTGAAGTTCAAGAAGCTGGCCGGCGGCGGCTACTTCAAGATCGCCAACCAGTCCATCGAGCCGGCCCTGCGCAAGATGGGTTACACCGAGGGCCGCATCCAGCACATCCTCGACTACGTGGTCGGCACGATGAACCTGCACCGGGCGCCACACATCAACACGGCAAGCCTGATTGCGAAGGGATTCACCGGCGAGGACATCGAGAGGATCGAGGCGGTGCTGCCGGGCGTGTTCGAGCTCGGCTTCGCCTTCAACCAGTGGACACTGGGCGAAGAGACCATGCAGCGCCTCGGCTTCACCGCGACTCAGTACAACTCCCCCAGCTTCGACATGCTGCGTGAGCTGGGCTATTCGGCGCAGGATGTCGATGAGGCCAACGACTATGTGTGTGGCCATCAGACGATCGAGGGGGCCCCGGGCCTGCTCGAGGAGCACCTCCCGGTGTTCGACTGCGCCAACCGCAACGGCAAGTA
>JAAELU010000263.1 GCA_024226255.1 bacterium
AGAGCCAGTGCCGGTCCAAGCTATGGAATTTCCACCGTCAACGCCAAACTCATCATCCAGAATGGCGTTATCAATGTTGCCGTCGGTGAGGTCGGCGATGTCATCCGCTACTTTGGTGCCAGAGACAGCGCGCGTGAAGACGCCTGCGGGTTCTGTCAGTCTATCTTTGGCGTCGACGGTGGACGTGGACAGCCAAGCCCTCCAAGTGCCTCCGAGCGTGTTCGCGGTCGCCCGTGCCTCGCACACTGCGTCGCCACCGGCTAGCCCACCAAGATTGCCATTCTGTTGTGTGCTGGTAACAAAGACTCTGAGATCTTGTGCTTCGGCGATGCCTGAAGCCATCAGGACGAAGGCCATCGTCCCTATGATGAGGGAAGGAACGCGCTTATTGGAGTAAAGGATCTTGTTATGGGACATCTGTCGTTTCCTCTTTGGTTGTCATCGTCCGACAAAACACCGCTTGACCCGCGAGGCCTCGAAGATCAGGCCGCCTGGCGCAGGCGGAAGTAGGCAATCCCGGCCAACATCAGCCCGGCCAGCAGGGTCGACGGTTCGGCTCAGGCGGCCGTCTGGCGCCGGTGCCGGAGCAGATAGGTGGCCGTCAGCCCGGCCAGGAACAGCCCGACCAGCGCCCCCTTGGACCAGTGAGACATCGCCGGCACGGCAACGGACGGAAGCTCGAAGCAGTACATGCGCCTGCCAACCCCACAGTTAGTTCTATTGTCGGCTTGCGTCCAATCGAGATCGGCTGCCGCGGGTTGTCCGTGCGTCGCATCAGGGAACCCACCTCCAGCCCAGTCATTACAGTTCCTATTGAGCTCCAAGGTGCCGTCGGCAAGGGTTCCGGTCCAGACGGAGTTGTTGGCGGGTACATTTCCCGATTCATCGAAGCCGATGGCGTTGTCGAGGGAGGAGTCCGTCAAGTCTGCGATGTCGTCAGCGATGGTGGCTGCGGGAGCGGAAGGAGATGCGCGGACGAAGGGACCGCTAGTCGCCACGAGCCGGTCGACGGCGTTTTCGGTCGTAGTGGAGAGCCAGGCGACGTAGGTGCCGGAAAGACCCGCGGCGGAGGCCAGAGAGTTGCATTGGGCATCAGCGAATGCCACCCCCTGGTCGGTAGGAATCGTGGTACTCGTAACGAACACTCCGGCCTGTTGCGCGCCGGCACCGGACGCCATCAGAGCGAGGGCCAGCGCGCCCAGGACGAGGCATTGCCGGGAAAGGGTGGTCGGATTCTGTCTCATTTCAGTTTCTCCTATGTGCTGATTGTCAAGACTCTGAAGATGCCAGATCACCGCCGGCCGGTTGGAGTCCCCGCTGTCGACGTTTGCGGCGTTTGCGGCTCGTCGGCCACGAGCTTCGGCCCATCGAGTCGCGTTTCGAGACGGGTGAGACGCGCTGTGAGCGCCGTCAGCTCCCGTTGCTGCGCCGCCAGCTCCCGCTGCTGGGCCGCCAACTCCTGCTGTTGCGCCGCCACGGCTGCCTCTCGAGCCTCGAGCTCGGCGACCCGGCCGGCGAGCTTGCGATGCTCACCTGCCTCGCCTTCGAACCGCCGCTGCAGCT
>JAAELU010000264.1 GCA_024226255.1 bacterium
GAAGCGAATCGCTACGAGAGCGATAACTGCGATCAAGGCGACTAGCAGCGCGTACTCAACAAGGCTGGCGCCTTCTTCGTCGGCCACAAAGCGGCTCTGGAGAGCCGTCCACATGCGAAGCATATTTGCTTCCTCCTAATTTGGCAGGGTGATCCATTGGCAACGTTATAGCTGTCCCACCCGCTTGACCATGGGCCTATCGACCTATTTGCCGATAGCGGGCTCAGCTGTCGGATCGGTCAGGCTCTGGGCTGGGACGGTGCAAGCCCAGCCGAATTGCCTCGACCGCGGCTTGCGCTCGGTCGGTGATGCCCAACTTTTCGTATATTGAGGCCAGATGGTTCTTCACCGTTTTCTGGGAAATGAAAAGCTCGTTGGCAAGGTCATCGGTGCTGCTAATGCCCGAAGCCAGGGTCGCCAACAACTCCTTCTCACGGGGTGTCAGCGAAGCAGCGCCTGGCGTCAGCACTGGTTCTCGATGAGAGTCCAGGACCTGTTCAAGATCGTCGCCCATAAGGGACTCACCTGCTGCCACGGCCCGTATCGCTGCGGCGAGCACGGGCAGCGGTGTGGATTTGGACAGGAAGCCGACAGCTCCGACCGCTTCCGCCTTTGCCCGGTGTTCGGCATCAGCGTGCATCGTGACCATGATCGCCGGCGGACCATCGGTCAGTTGGCCGAGCGCAGCTATTCCCGACGTGTTGGGCATCTCGACGTCAACCAGCATGACGTCGGGCTGCGTCAGCTCTACCAACTGAATGAGCTCGTCACCGTCCTCGGCGGTTCCGACGACCTCAAGATCCGGTATGCCGCTGATCGCCTGGGCTAGGCCCTCGAGTAGCAGCCGATGATCGTCTGCCAGCACTACACGAATACTCAATCTGACTCTCCCCACGTCACGGAGACCGTCGTTCCTACACCGGCGCTCGATGCAATGTCCAGGTCTGCCTCGATGTTGGCTGCTCTTTCCTTCATCCCTATCAGGCCAAAGTGACCGGGAGGGTGGAGCGTGGGATCGAATCCCGATCCGTTGTCCACGACGCTAACGCGGCCCTGGGTCCTATCGACAACTCCCTGGATTGATATGGTCGTCGCCCCTGAATGGGCCAGGGCGTTGCGGAATGCCTCAGTGACGATGGCGTCTACCTCCGCAGCCTTGTCGCCACGCGGTGGCCGTCTCTCGTCGAGGTTGATCGCGACTGCCGGTCCGTTCGCTCCCACATCAGCAGCCAACTCGTGAGCTCGCTCGACGAGGCTGTCGGTTTCGTCGCGGCGTAAGTCGGAGGCCGTACCGCGAATAGTTTCGATAAGGGCGGTGATGTGACGCCGACTGGCCTCGAGATGCCGACCCAACTCGGCTCCCACGTCGAACTGGTGGATGGCCATGTCGATCGACAGCCCGAGTGATGCGAGAGACGGGCCAATGTCATCGTGGAGCTCGCGGGCGATCCGGGTGCGCTCTCCACGGACGGCGCGGTGGGCGATCTGCTGCAGAAGCCTGGTGTTCTCGAAGGCTATTGCCACGGGCTGCAACGTGAATTCGATGGCCTCCTTCCACTCCCCGAGGTCAGCTCCGGAGCGAGGCCACAAGCGGAGATGTCCCACCTCACGATTGGCGATTCGGATTGGATACTCATCGGGATCGGTGGTGGAATCGGGCTCGCCTCGCGTGGCGACCACGACGGACCCACCCTCCTCGCCATGGAGCACCTGGCCGGACTCGAAGGGGACACGAACAGCCATATCGCGCAACGCCGCCTGGCCAACGGTAATGGGGTTCAGTTCGGC
>JAAELU010000265.1 GCA_024226255.1 bacterium
CACTGCACCCAACTACAAGCGAGGGTTCGGGTTCCATCCCCTGTATTGCACAGCCGACGCGACCGGTGAGACGTTGGCAGTGAAACTGCGGCCAGGTAACGCTACGGCGAACAACATCGCCGATCATGTTGAGGTTCTCGATCAGGCCATCGCCAGCCTCCCAGAGGCGATCGCTGTGGGGCATCGCAAAGACGATCCTGGCGAGACTGCCGTGCGTCGGGTCCGGGTCCGGGCCGATTCGGCGGGGTGCACAGCGTTTGTGCACCGGTGCCGGGAACGCAACATCGGATTCTCGGTGGTGGCGCGCCGCAACGCGAACGTTCACGCAGCTATCAGCCGAGTCGCCTATGACGACGATGCCTGGACCCCGGCACTCACCCAGGCCGGCAAGCCCCGCAAAGGCGCAGCCGTCACCGACGTCACCGCTCACGGGGACATGTCGGCCTGGCCGGAGGGGACCCGCCTGATCGTGCGCCGCGAACCGTTACACCCCGGCGCCCAAGGCTCGCTGTTCCCATCGGTGATGTACCGGTTCTGGGGCCACTACACCGACAGCGGCCTGGACCCTGTCGCAGCCGATCTTGACATGCGAGCCCACGCCCGCGTTGAGGACAACATCTGTCGACTCAAAGACTCCGGAGCGAACCGGTTCCCGTTCAAGA
>JAAELU010000266.1 GCA_024226255.1 bacterium
AGAATCGAGTTGGCTCCGAGATTCGCCTTGTTGGGGGTTCCGTCGAGGTCGAGCATCACCTGATCGACATGCTCCTGGCGCGTGGCATCCATGCCAACCAACGCAGGTCCGAGTGTCGAGATGACGTTGTCTACGGCTCGCGACACGCCCTTCCCACCGAAGCGGCCGCCGCCGTCCCGAAGCTCACTCGCTTCGAGTGCCCCCGTTGAGGCTCCAGAGGGAACGATGGCACGGCCGAAGCCTCCACCAGCGAGGTGAACTTCGGCCTCAACCGTCGGGTTACCCCTGGAGTCGAGGACTTCGCGAGCCCATACCTTGCTAATCGAGGTCATTATGGGCCCTTTCAGAGAGAAATCTATCACGGCGTACGCGATGTGCCCAGGAGCCCTACCGGCTTGGTGCAATCGCGACGTCAGGCTAGTTGACGATGCCGTCATCTCAGCCAACCCGATCAGTGGGGGGCGGAGACGTCTACCTCGTCGAAAGCGGGCACCGCCCGGGCGGTCCGCTTGGTGAAGTAGTAGATGCGATTGAGGCTGTTGATGAGGTCGATTTCCAGCCGATATGCATCGACGCGGTTGGGGGCATCGGCCACCAACCTCGTGGCCTGATGCGCAGAGGCAGCCTGCACCTGCGAGGTGATGGTCGGCTTCATGTCCGAGACCGTTTGCGCCAGATCGGGATCGCTGGCGGTGATGGCCTCCATGGCACCGTCGTAGGCCTCGAGGACAAGAGTGTGCAGGTCGGTAATCACGTCGCGGGTCGCATCGCTCATGTCGAAGTTGATGTCGATCCGATGAAAGCCGAGCTGCACCATGTTGGTTTCGATGATGTCCCCGATGGCCTCAATGTTGTTCGTGGCTTCCATCAGCGCGATTAGTTCGTCGGTGTCACGTTCTCCGAGCTCGGTCTGGCTGACCTGGCCGAGGAAGCGGACAATCTGGCCATGTAGCGAGTCAACTTCATCGTCCAACTCGCGAACCTTCATCAGCGCCGTTCCCGGCCCGTCGAGCACTCCCGGCAGAATCCCGACGAGCATGCGACGGACTCTCCCAGCCATCCGCAATACCTCGAGACGAGCCCGACTCAAGGCCAATGGTGGCGTCTTCAGCAGCTCCTTGTCGATGTATTTGGCGCGGATGAGCCGCTCGGTTTCCTCCTTGCGATCGGGGAGGGCGCGTGTGACCAACGAGGCCAGTTGGTTGGTGAATCCGATGAAAATCACAGTGTTGGCGAGGTTGAAGATCGTGTGGGCGTTGGCGATCTCTCGTTCGATGCCACCGCCGACAGAGGTCACCATGTTCGACAGCACGCCGATGAAGGGCAGCCAAATGATCACGCCCAACGTGTTGAACAGAGTGTGTGCCAGCGCCGCCCGCTGAGCGTTGCGGGGCTTACCAATGGCAGCGAGGGCAGCAGTCACCGACGTGCCAATGTTGGCCCCGAGCACCAGGGCAACCGCCGCCTCAAGCTCCACGAGGCCGGCCCCGGCCAGCACGATCACCAAACCCGTCGTCGCCGAAGATGACTGGACGACGGCAGTGAAGCCGGCCCCAACGAGGATCCCGAGGAAGGGGTTCTTGAGACCGTTCATCGCGTCGATAAACGGCTGGTAATCGCGCAACGGATCCATCGCGTCCGCCATGACTGCCATGCCGAAGAAGACGAGGCCGAGCCCAAGGATGACTTTGCCCCAGGCTCGATGGTGGGCTTGTTTGCCAAAGAACGTGATCGCAAAGCCGATTGCCACCGGCAGAAGCGCGAACTTGGTCACCTTGAAGGCGATGATCTGAGCGGTGACGGTCGTGCCGACGTTGGCACCGAGGATCACTCCGATCGCCTGACCGAGTGTCATCAAGCCCGATGTGGTGAATCCGACGACCAAGACAGTTGTTACCGAGGACGACTGGATGATTGCGGTGATGCCGGCGCCGGTGGCGGCACCGACCACACGATTTGATGTGAGTCGGCTCAGGATTCCGCGCAATCGGTCACCGGCGACGACCTTGAGAGCCTCAGTCATGCGGTCCATTCCGTGCAGGAACAGCGCCAGGCCACCGAACAGCGTGATGACGAGGATGAACCACTCGATGTCGGTCGATCCGACGATTTCTTCGGTCGCCACCAAGGGCGCAAGCGTGCCAATCACGAATGCCAAGCTAGTGCGGAAGAAGCCAGATGTCAGAAACGAGAAGCCAGGAGCCAGGAATCAGGAGTGAGGAGTGAGGGAGGAAGTCAGAGAGTTAAGAGTTACCAGTTGCCAGTTACCAGTAGGAGTCCGACCGGTAACTGGTAACTGGCAACTGGTGACTGACTTCTTCCTCACCCGTCCTCACTCCTGGTTCCTCTTCCTCATTCCTGTCTCTTAGCGGCGTCCCACAACGTGTCGAGCTCGTCGAGTGACATCGAGCCCATGTCGCGTCCGTCGAGGTGGGCCTCGATCCAGCGGAAGCGGGCTTCGAATCGGCCCGTCGCCGCCCGCACTGCCAGGTCGGCGTCGACGCCGACGTGGCGCGATACGTTGACGGCGGCGAACAGCACGTCGCCCAGCTCGGCGGCGGTGCGAACGGAATCGCCGATAGCTTCCTGGAGCTCGCCAACCTCTTCCACCAACTTGGCAATGACCGGCCCAAGCTCGATCCAGTCGAAGCCGACCGAAGCCGCTCGCCGTTGAATCTTTTCGGCGCGGGCTAATCCGGGCAGAGCGGCGGGAACATCATCCATGGGCGACTCGCGCCGTTTCTCATCCTTTTTGAGCCGCTCCCAGTTGGCCTCAACCGCGGAGGCATCATCGAGTTGAAGATCGCCAAAGACATGCGGATGGCGGGCCACCAGCTTGCTCCGGATCCCCTCGGCAACTTCCTCAACGTCGAAGGCTCCGGCTTCGCGCGCCATCGTGGCGTGAAACACGACCTGGAGCAGCAGGTCGCCCAGCTCCTCCTCGACTGCGGCATATGCGCCGAAGTCGACGTCACCCTCCGGTGCAGCCAACGGCAGTTGCTCGACGGCGTCGATCGTCTCGTACGCCTCCTCCACAAGATGCCTGAGAAGGCTGTGATGGGTCTGCTTGTTGTCCCACGGACACTGCTCGCGGAGAACACGATTGGTTCGAATGAGCCCTATCCAGCCGACCTCGTGCGCCTTCACGAAGGCACTGGTCCGCGGCCCGGTGGTCGCACGCGGCAGGTCCTTCACCGTGGTCTGCGTAATGGATTCGCCGGCCGAACCAAGGTCGCTCAGCACCGTGACGGGGGTGTCGTAGGCGAGAACCCTCCCCAGCTCGGCTGCCAATTCGGCGGCGGTACCAGGTGTATCGAGCTGGGTGATCAGCGTGGGCAGGTGCAACGGCATCGGATCGGGGAGATCGCGAGCGTCGAGCACCTGCAGACCGTCTGCGATCGGGTCGACGCCGACTCGTTCCATCGCCAAATCGAGAAAACTCTCCCCGGGAAGCACCTCGACGGTTCGGTCGGCCTTCGCCGCCGTTTCGCGTATGAGCGGTACAGCCCGCTCTCCAACGAGAGCGCTGCCGGGAACCGCGTACACAACTGGACCCTCCACTTCGCAAACCCTGCGAGCGATCCCTTGATAGAGGCTGTCGTAATCAGCCGCCGCCTCGTACAGGTCGTCGCATGAGACTACGGCACGCAGTCCGGCCAGAGCGGCGGCAGCCGGATGATCAAGCGTTCGGACCACAACAACCCGAGCCTCGTCCGTCAGCAGGCCATGAGCCGGCTGGTGAACACGATCGAGTCCGGCGGGGCCGAGCCCGATGATGGTGATCATCACTGACCTGGCGGGATGATGCCGACGCCTGCCGATGACCAGCGGCCGACAGACTCGGCCACCGTGATGTCCGAGTCACGAACCGCGTCATTGAACCACGGAGTGAAGAATCCGCTCAGCGTCACTCCCGGATAGAACCGCAGCGGGTCCTCATTGAGTTCCTCGAGGCTCGGCGGTCCCAGGCGCTGCTCAACGCGCAGCAGATGGAATCCGAATTCGCTTTCGACCGGACCGATGACCTCATTCAGCGGACCGGTGGCGGCCGCGAACCCAAACGGGCCGACAAACCCTCCGAAACCGATGGGACACCCACTCACCACCCCGCTTCCAGAAATCGTATCGGTCGAAACCTCATCGGCGAGGGCAATGAAGTCCTCTCCAGCCCCTAACCGGTCGAGGACGGCCTCGGCTTCGAGATGTGAGTCCACCAGGATGTGGCGTACACAACCGGCCGTCACGTCCTGCGGTGCTTCGGCGAGTGTGGCCTCGTTGTAGCCCTCTTCGCCACGAATCAGCTCTGCGGTCACTCGATCGCGAATAATCGACAGTTCTGCTTGGGTCTCGGTGAAGGCATCGGTCACATCCTCATCGCCCGCCAACTGGGTGAATAGCTCTTGCCAACGCAATGGAGGATTGGCTATCCGCTCGGCCACATCGGCGTCGGAGAAGGAAATACCGAACTCGGACTCAGCCTGCTGGATCGTGGCAAGTCGGATGATGTTGAGACTCAGGTCCTGGCGGAATTCCTCCGTGTTCACGTTGAGGCTGTTGCCGGTGCTGGTTCGCAGCGACGCCATGAAGTCAGCGGTGATGTTTTCGCCGTTGACAGTGGCAACGGCGGTGGAGGCATCGCCGCAGGCAGCCGCCAATAGGGCAAAGACCCCGGCGAACAGAGCAAGACGGAACTTCATGAATCACTTTCGGTGGATGGAGGCCACATTCTATGGAGGAATGAGAACAGTGATTCCAAGAGAGGCTCCTTCGGCTTGGGAATGAACAGCAGCTTGCTACGAATCACAGCCTGCGGTGCCAGCCGTTGCAGCCGCACCTCTTGGGAGGTGGCAAGCCCAATCGGCCCCATACGGATCTCGTTGCGTACTGCCACGATCTCGCGTAAACCAATACGCAGCGCTTCGTCACGAAGCCGAGCTACCTCGACCAGGGCGATCGCCGGTGCCGGCAGCTCGCCGAACCGATCCCGCCACTCTTTGACTACGTCGTCGATTTCCTCGACCGTCAGCGCATCGGCGAGGCGCCGATACGCTTCGATGCGTTGTGATCCAGGGGGCACGTAGTCGTCCGGCAGATGGGCGTCTACCGGGAGGTCGATACGAACGTCGGGCCGCTCAGCCTTAGGAGCAGGCCGGCCGCGCAGTTCGTTCACCGCGTCGGCAACGAGCTCCACATACATGTCGAAACCAACCGCCGCGATGTGACCAGCCTGAATTTCGGACAGGATGGATCCGGCACCACGGATTTCGAGATCGCGCATCGCCAAGTCGAACCCCGAACCGAGGCTGCTGAACTCCCCGATCGCCTCCAGGCGTCGATAGGCTTCTTCCCCGAGCGACTGCTCCGGTGGATGGAACAGATAGGCGTAAGCCCGCTGAGTCGATCGACCCACCCGACCCCGCAACTGGTAGAGCTGAGCAAGTCCGAGCCGGTCGGCCCGTTCGATGATCAGGGTATTGACTGACGGAAGGTCGAGCCCCGACTCGATGATCGTGGTTGCAACCAGCACGTCGTAATCACCCCTCCAGAAGTCGAACATCACCTGTTCGAGCTGGCCTTCACTCATCTGGCCATGGGCGATCGCATAGCGGGCGTCGGGCACGAGATGGCGCAGCCGCTCAACGGCCAGCTCGATTGTCTGCACCCGGTTGTGGACGTAGAAGACCTGCCCCTCGCGCAACATCTCGCGGCGGATTGCGGCAGAGATGGTGCGATCGTCGTAGGGCCCGACGTAGGTGAGGATTGGATGGCGATCCTCGGGCGGAGTTCGAATGTGGCTGACGTCGCGGATTCCGGTCAGCGCCATCTCGAGAGTGCGGGGAATGGGGGTTGCGGTCAAGGTCAGCACGTCGACGGAGGACCGCAGGCGGCGCAAGGCGTCCTTGGCATTGACGCCAAAGCGCTGCTCCTCATCGATCACGACCATGCCCAATTTGGTGAAAGTGATGTCCTGCGAGAGCAGCCGGTGGGTGCCGATGACGATGTCGACATCACCGTTGCGCAGACCAGCCACGACGTCTTTCTGCTCTCGCGCTGTCAGAAAGCGGCTGAGAGCTTCGACCCGGATCGGGTACGGGTCGAGCCTCTCCTGGAACGTTGCGTGATGCTGTTGGGCCAGCAGAGTTGTCGGAACCAGAATCGCCACCTGGTGCCCGCTCTGTACGGCCTTGAAGGCAGCTCGAATGGCTACCTCTGTCTTGCCGAAGCCGACATCTCCAAAGATCAGCCGGTCCATCGGCCCGTCCGATTCCATGTCGGTCTTGACGTCGGCGATGGCCGTCAACTGGTCCGGGGTCTCCTCGAATGGGAAGGCCCCTTCGAACTCGACCTGCCACGGCGTGTCCTTCTCAAAGACGATGCCCTCGGCGGCAGCTCGCTCTCGGTAGAGAGCGACCACCTGCTCGGCAACCAGTGCGACTGCCTGCCGAACATTGCTACGGGTCGTCGCCCAATCGGTACCACCCATCCGTGACAGCCTGGGGATCTCACCGCCGGTGTAGCGTCGTACTGCCGCCAGCTGGTCCGTCGGAACGTACAGCCGATCCTCGCCGCGGTATGCAACGAGCAGGTAGTCCCGCTCGACTCCGGCGATTTCGCGATGTACGAGGCCCTCGAACCGTCCGATGCCGTGAGTGCGGTGAACGACAAAGTCACCTGGCTTGAGGTCACGATATTCCTCGTCCGCTTCGCGACGTCGTCGCCTCCCCGCCCGATGGGAGCGTCGCCGGCCGGCGATCGCCTGCTCACCCAGGACCGCCAGCTTCATGTCGGGGGCCACAAATCCGTGGTGGATTCCGGTGGGAATGATCGCGGTGCGCGGTTCGTCGAGTGAGTCGAAGACCTCGAGGCCCAGGCCGGCTTCGGCGAGCAGGCGGGAAACTCTGGCGGCTGCGGCCGCTCCATCCATTGCCACAACGGCATCGATGTCGAGTTCGGCAAGGCGGTTCAAACCGCCGGCCACGGACTCGGCGTTGCCCGGCACCGCATCGAGCCCACGCATCTCGAATCCGTCGTCGGCGGGGCCCGACATCTGGGCGGGCGCCTCCAAAGCGGACTCTGGAGGATCCCACTCCAGGTAGAGGTCAGGGTGCTCGCCCGCCTGCGGGGCACCGGTCCCCCAGGTTTCCGACAACGCTGCGGCCAGGTCCGCTTCCTCATTGAGTAGATCGGTGGAGCGTGCTCCGGCCCGATCGGGGTCGAACACAATCACTTGGGCACCGATGTCGGCCGCCCGGTCGAAGAGAGTCACGGGATCGGCGAGCCAAGGCAGCCATGACTCGATACCGGCGAACATGACGTTGGCGCCAATCCGGTCCCAAGTTTCGCCGGCCCATCGGTCGGACTCGGCTAGTTTGCCCGCACGCTCGATGAGGTCGGCGTCGATTCGCACTTCGCGAGGCGGGTAGGCGGCCACGGCGTCCATCGAATCTGCCGCTCGCTGGGTCCCAACGGCGAACGACCGGATGTCCTCGATGTCGTCTCCCCAGAACTCGATTCGGGCCGGTTCGTAACTCTGCGCCGGGAACACATCGATGATGCCGCCACGAACGGCAAACTCGCCGCGAGTTTCGACCCGGTCGGTGCGGTGATACCCCGCGGCCGCCAGCGCCGCCACCACGGACTCGAAGTCCGCCTCTTCCCCGCGGCGCAACGCCACCGGCGCCACCGGCGAAGGACTGAGGCGCTGAGTGACCGCCCGAACCGAGCCGACGATGATCGGGCTAGCTCCGGATTCGAAGCGATGGCGGGCAACTGCCCGGCTGGCCATCGTGACCAGGTTCGGCGACACATGCTCGAATGGCAACGTCTCCCATGCCGGGAGCAATAAGGCATCATCCGTGAACAGAGCGAGGTCATCGATGAGATCCTCAGCCTCGCGCTCGCCGGGCACCACCGCCAGGATGGGTGCCTGGGCATGCTGCTGCGTCCCTGCAAGAACGAAGGCTCGCATGGCTGCGGGCACGACGAAGCGGCCCGGCATGTCTGGGACGTGGTCGGGCGTGAAACGATCTAGAAGCGTGGCTAGCGGAGCTGTCACGGCTGCGGCAGGGTACAAGGTCGCGCGAGGGGTCCGGCCATCAAGCAGATAGTTACCAGTTCGATCAGGGTCTTACTGGTAACTAGTAACTAATAACTGGTAACTCTCACCTCTCGCCCCTCACCCCTCACTCCTCGCGCCTTTCTTCACACTTAGCGCCGACCCGTAGTGCCGGAAGTAGTCCCAAGCGGAAATCAGAGTGAAGAAGACGGCGATCAGCATTACCCACTCGTCGATGAAGTACGGGCCCCACTCTTTGGCGGGACGCACCATCGCCAGGCCAATAGCGACAAACTGGAAGACGGTCTTGCCTTTGCCCCAGACGCTCGGCGGCACGGCCGATTTCTCGAGAGCGGCCACGCCCCGTAGGCCCATCACGGCCAATTCCCGGCCGATGATGATGAACGCAGCCCACGACCAGGCGCGGCCGACCTCGATCAGCACAAGCAGACTCCCGGTGACCAGCACCTTGTCCGCCACCGAATCGAGAAACGCACCTAGGACGGTCGTGATCTTCCAACGCCGCGCCAGATACCCGTCGGCAAAATCTGTGAGCGCGGCAATCGTGAAGATGACCACTGCAATGCCGAACGCTCCGTCCATGTGGCCCGAAAGCAGCACAAAGGTCATCACCACGGGGGTAAGGAGGATCCGCGCAACGGCGAGCCAATTGGGTACGTTCATCGCTGCGATGCTAGGGCCTCACGAAAATGAATCCAGAAATCAGAAAGGACAGGGGGAGACGGGCCGCGCCCGCCCGTGGGTCGCATAGATCGTGTATCGGACTGACTTCTGACTTCTGGCTTCTAGTCCGCACATCAACCGACGCCTCGGTGGCGTAGCGAGATCACTCATCTCCAACGCACCGGAGTCCTACTGCTCCACCCAGTCGAGGCTCTTCGAGACGGCCTTCTGCCACGAGCCGTAGAGACGATCCCGTTCGGTCGAATCCATGTTGGGCTCGAAACGAGCGTCCTCCGCCCAGTTCGATCGCAGCGCGTCTGGATTCTGCCAATACCCCACCGCCAGGCCGGCTGCGTATGCCGCTCCGAGCACGGTCGTTTCGATGACGACCGGCCGTATCACGGGAACGTCGAGGATGTCTGCCTGAAACTGCATCAGCAGCTCGTTGAGCACCATGCCGCCGTCAACCTTGAGCGACTCGAGATCGATCCCGGCGTCCGCCCGCATCGCGTCGAGTACGTCTCGGGTTTGATAGGCCGTCGACTCGAGCACTGCTCGCGCGATGTGGCCCTTGTTGGCGTAGCGCGTCAGCCCTGCAAAGACACCACGGGCATCGTCGCGCCAGTAAGGAGCGAACAGCCCTGAGAAAGCCGGAACAAAGTAGACATCACCGTTGTCGTCCACTTGGCGTGCCAGGGCCTCGATATCGGCGGCATCACTAATCATTCCCAAGTTGTCGCGCAGCCACTGCACCCCGGCGCCGGCAATAGCCACCGAGCCCTCGAGGGCATATCTGGGTTTGCCCGGACCGACCTGATAGGCAACCGTGGTCAAGAGCCCATTCTCGGAACGCACCAACCGGGTGCCGGTGTTCACGAGCAAGAAGCAACCGGTTCCGTAGGTGTTCTTGGCCTCGCCAGGTCCGAAGGCGGCCTGCCCGAACATGGCGGCCTGCTGATCGCCCAGGATTCCAGCGAGGGGCACCCCTTCGAGGACTCCGGTGCAACGCCCGATGTTGCCGACGGAAGGCACGATGTCTCCGAGTAGCGCATTTGGAATCCCAATCCCGTCGACGAGTTCGTCGTCCCACTGGAGAGTCTCCAAGTCCATCAACATGGTGCGGCTGGCGTTGGTGACGTCGGTGGCATGGCGACCCGTGAGATTCCACACCAACCAAGAATCGATGGTTCCAAAGGCGAGTTCTCCGGCCCGGGCACGTCGCGCCAGGTCGGGATCGTTGTCCAACATCCATCGGACCTTGGGGCCGGCGAAGTAGGTAGCGAGTGGTAGCCCGGTCTTGTACTGGAACCGGCTTGGTCCGATCTCCCCGCCGAGATCTCGAACCAGCTCCGACGTCCTTGTGTCTTGCCAAACGATCGCCGGAGCGACCGGATCGCCCGTCGCCCGGTCCCATAGAACCGCGGTCTCTCGCTGGTTGGTGATGCCGACGGCCGCTAGATCGGATGGCGCCAGATCGGCCCCGGCCATTGCATCAACCACGACGGCTTGCGTATTGGCCCAGATCTCGGCGGCATCGTGCTCGACCCAGCCGGGTTGGGGATAGATCTGTTCATGCTCGCGTTGTGCTTTGGCCACAATCGAGCCGCTGCGATCTATTACAGCGAACCGGGTGCTGGTGGTTCCCTGGTCGATGGCCCCTACGAACTCACTCACCGTGCCTCACGCTCCTCGCCCGATCTCACCGGCCTGCTGGCGCGCTTCGGCTCCACCGGCGGTGACAAATAACTCGATCACGTCAGCACCATATTGCAGCAGCAACTCGATCTCGTCACGTTCGTGCTTTGCAAAACGTTTCAGAACGAATGCCGCCGGGTTCATTCGACCCGGCGGCCGCCCTACTCCGCACTTGAGTCGCCAGAACTCCTCGTCTCTGAGCGACTTGATGATCGATGCCACTCCGTTGTTGCCACCGGACCCACGGCCTTCTTGCATCTTCATCTTGGCGAAAGGCAGGTCGATGTCGTCGTGCACGATGAGCGTTCGCGCGAGCGGAATTCCGAAGTACCGAACCAACGGGGCAACGGCCTCGCCGGACTCGTTCATGAAGGTGGTGGGGCGCGACAGGATGGCGCGAACCCCGTTGATGTTGATCTCAGCGATGTCAGCCCGAATTCGCGGAGCGCGCTTGAAGCGTGCGTCGTGGCGTTCCGCCAGGGTGGTCACAACATCCGCTCCGAGATTGTGGCGCGTCGACTCGTAGTCCTCCCCCGGATTCCGGAGACCGACAACGAGTGCCGGAGGCAGTTCGACGACTACTCCTCGGAGTCGGAAGCAGGTTCTTCGCCCTCGGCCGCCTCTTCGCCCTCGGCCGGCTCTTCGCCCTCGAGAAGCTCGTCTTCGAGCTCTTCCGGCTCCTCCTCGATGCGCGGTGCCAGCACATTGAGCACAGCGCGATCGGGCTCGTCGAGATACTCGACGCCCTCGATTACGGGGAGGTCGGAAACCTTGATTGAGTCGCCGATATAGAGATGCTCGATTGGGTATTCGATTGAGGTCGGAATCGACAACGGCAGGGCTGAGACACTCACGGTCCCGGCGATTGCCTCGACGAAGCCGCCATCCTGGAACACACCCACGGGGATTCCTTGCGGTTCCAGGATTACGTCGGCAACGATGGCCTCGTCGAGCGCGACCCGAATCAGGTCGACGTGCGTGATGTCGCCTCGCACCGGGTGGCGTTGAATCTCACGAGCCACGGTGAGCAGATTCTCCGTGCCTTCGATGTCGACGCTGATGAGTGCGTTCAGTCCGGCCTCGGTGTGGAGAACGGTGAACAGCTCCTTGACGTCGAGTGTCACGGATCGGGCATCCATGCCGCGTCCGTACACGGTGGCCGGAACGCCTCCGTCGCGACGCAAACGCCTGGCCGGGCGGGAGCCCGACTCCTTCCGGTCAACGGCGCGCAACGTGATCTGTTCCATTGTGAGTGACTCCTGGTCTAAAGCTCGACCGGGACGCAACAAGGACGCGTCAGACCGGTGCAGGCCCACATTATGGACACGAAAAGGGGCGAGGGCAAAAGGGTAAGGGCAGTATCAAGTAGCCAGTAGCCAGTAGCCAGTAGCCACTGCCAGCGCGTGAGGGTCGCGTCGAGTCATTGCATTCTGTGCTCGGTGGTTGGGTGTCGGCCTACGCATTCCTCGGTTCTACCGCGACTTCGCTTCCCCCTCCGCCTCGCCGAGCCTCGGCACCTCCCCCAAATGTTGTCCGCCCAGAGCGGCGTGCAACGGGGGAGGAGACAGTTGGCGACACCTCTCTCGCGGCATCGCCTGTGCGCTGCACTGATCACGCGTGGCGACTGTGCGATCCAAGGTGCGTCGTCGCCCGTTTGTCAGAGCCCGTCGCACAAAGCGGAGAGTGGTGGAGTAGACGTGGTCTCTCCCTCCGTGACACGCCGCTTTGGGCGGGTCACATCTGGGGGGAGTACCCGAGCTTGCGAGGGGGTGGGGGGAAGCGAAGGTAGTAGACAAACCAAACGTTGCGTCTGTCGCGAAGTAGGCGAGAGCCGCGCAACCCCGACGGCGGTGTCCCCGCGCCTCGCCGGGGCTCATCCCGCCAAGAATGACACTCGCACGTGACGCACCCGATTGTCTTGGTTGGGATCCACCAGCACCACCGACTGCCAAGTGCCAAGCGTCATGCGGCCGGTCACCACAGGGATCGTGATCGAGGGGGCGATGAATCCAGGTACGACGTGGTCTGCGCCGTGACCGGGACTGCCGTGGCGGTGGCGGTACAGCCCATCGTCGCGCTCGACAAGCCGGTCGAGAGCATCCATGAAGTCGTGATCTGAGCCGGCTCCAGTTTCGAGGATCGCAAGACCGGCGGTCGCATGTGGCACAAACACCGACAGCAACCCGTCGCCGCGGGTCGCCACAAACTCAGCGAGTTCACGCGTGAGATCGAAGGTGCCCCGGTTCGAGCCAGTCTCAATAGAGAAGACAGTCGTCTCCATCAGAGCTTGTCCGCGGTCAGAGACCGCCGATGCGCCCCGAGCCGACGAGTCCGCTCGTAGGGGAAGATCTCGATCGTCTCGCCGCTGCGAACCCGGTTCTGCACCCGCTGCCAGAACCGCACTCCGAACAGATCGGAATGGTGGAAATCAAAAACCTCGCGGAGTTCGTCGCGCAGCCCCAGGAAGCGAGTGAACTCCTCGGGAAAGATGTCGTCGTCCCCAACGCCAAACCACGCGGTTGCGGACATCTCATCATCGGCATTGTCCGTGTCGGGCATCTCGCGGAATTTGCAGCGGGTGAGCTCGGTGATCTCGTCATAGTCGTAGAAGACAATCCGTCCGGTGCGAGTCACTCCGAAGTTCTTGAGGAGCATGTCGCCCGGAAAGATGTTGGTGGCCGCCAGATTCTTGATGGCGCGCCCGTAGTCGACGATGGCCGCCCGAGCCTTCACCGGATTGGCTTCCCGAACGTAGATATCGAGCGGAATCACCCGGCGCTCAACATAGACATGATCGAATGTGACCGACTGATCGTCGATCGTGACGGTCCGCGCCGCGTCCGACTCCAGCTCGGCAATGATCTCGTCGGTGAAGCGACTGCGATCGAACCGGAGATGCTCGAATTCTTGGGCATCAATGAGACGCCCGGCCCGGTCGTGGTGGAAGACAAGCCGGTACTTCGCCATGATCTGTCGCCGCGTCGTCTGTTTGGGAAACGGGAAACGATCTCTGATCACTTTGAAAACGACGTCGAAGCCGGGAAGGGTGAAGACAATCATCACCATTCCCCGAATCCCTCGAGCATGCTCGAACCTGTCGTCGGATCCAGCGACGTGCGCCATCAACTGCGCGTACAGCTCCGTCTTGGCGTGTTTGCGATAGCCAATCGTCGAGTAGAGCTCAGCGCGTCGCTTCCGAGGCATCAATTCTGATAGGTAGGCCACCGTGCTCGCGGGATTGTCCACGACCACGTGGAAGGCAGCTCTCGTGTAGCTGAACAGGACGTTGATGTCCGCCTCCTCCGTCAACGCCGCACCGAGCACCAAACCCCGGCTCGTGTGATTCACACAGAAAGCTATTGGGAAAGCCATCTCCCCCACGAGGAGCCGTCCAACGAGATACGCGCCCTGACCCCGGTAGAAAACCATATCGAGCATCGTGGCACCGTCGATCGGGGCGCTCTGACCCCAGCTGCGAATCGACGCGGTCAGCTCTTCTACGGCGAGCCGACTGTCGCGACCCAGATTGCGCCACTGGCCAGGAATGCCCGAGTCGCCCAGCACCCTTTGCACCACGTCGACAGCAGCACCTGACAGACTTCGAATGGCCGCCGGCGGCGGCTCTCGTTCGGCGATGCTCGCAAATTCGATCTGATCGTCGATTCCAACCGTCGTGAAGACACGACGCGTGATCGAGTTGTAGAAGGTGGCGGCCAGTTCGGCGTCGACTCGGTCTTCCACCGTCCGGGCGAACACCTCGCGAGCTGCGCCCCACAAGGCGCGATCCTCGGACTGATCTCCCAAGACAGCCTCGAGCTCGGCTAGGACCTCGTTGATGGAGTCGCCATACATATCCATCAAGGCGATTGAGTCCTCGTGGAGCTCGGACCACTCGCGAGCGGCGTAACGGTCGCGAGCCTGTCCCACGTTGGCGGCGACCCGATCCGCGTGGCGGCGATATCCAGCTGCGATCACCTCGGCGACCATGGCGCTGCGTTTGGTCGATTGTCCCCGGACGGATCCGGTCACATGTTCTCGCCTTTGAATATCTCACTGACCGAGGCATCCGTGAAGATCGCATTGATCGTTCCGGCAAGCAGCGACCCAATCGAGAGGACTGTCAGATTGTGAAGGTTCGATGCATCATCCGGGACTGGCAGCGTGTTCGAGATCACTACCTCAGTGATCGGGGCGTTCTTGATACGGTCCACTGCGGGATCCGACAGGACGCCGTGAGTTGCCACGACCCGCACGCTGAGCGCCCCGCGCTGTTTGAGTAGCTCTGCAGCGGCACAGACTGTTCCGGCAGTGTCGATCATGTCGTCGACGATCACGGCGTGGCGCCCCTCAACGTCACCGATCACCTCGTGGGCTGCGACTTCATTACGAACGTCGCTGCGGCGATGCTTGTGCACAAATGCAACTGCCGCATCGAGATCTCGGGCGTATTTGGAGGCCAGCTTCACTCGGCCGGCATCAGGTGAAACGACCGCCAGCGGGCCCTCAGTTGTGGAGCGCAGGTACTCGATGAAGACCGGGTGGGCGGTGAGGTGGTCAAAGGGTGAGTCGACGAACCCTTGGATCTGACCGGTGTGCAGATCAACTGAAGCGATGCGGTCGGCCCCCGCTGCGAGATACAGATCACCCATGAGCCTGGCCGTGATCGGCTCACGAGGCCGACCCTTCTTGTCTTGCCTGGCGTAGCCGTAGAACGGGACCACGGCAGTAATGCGGCGAGCCGAGGCCCGCTTGAGCGCATCGATCATCACCAGCTGTTCCATGATGTGGAAGTTGATCGGATCGGTATGGCTCTGGATGATGAAACAATCCGAGCCGCGAACGCTCTCGGTATAACGCACGTAGATCTCGCCGTTGGCGAACACCGATTGCTCAACTCCGCCGAGGTCGGTTCCAAGGATGTTGGCGACCTCGCGAGCTAGGCCCGGGTTCGCCGATCCAGAGAACACCATGAGCCGCTTACGGCTCGTGATCTCCATGAAATCTCCTCCAACGGGTTCCGTCCGTTACGAGAGAAGCGTAGCCGAGTGACACCGCGGCGCGACCGCGGAGAAATGAGAAGATCAAAACCGATGGGTGTCCGCCGATTCGCTACCGGCTCTCGAGTGCCTCTTCGGCGGCCGCCAGCTGGTCCACTGTGTTGACGCCAAGGGCTTCCTCGAGAGCGATGGGCAGCGCGGCAACGGGATCGCCGGCATCGGTCAGCATGCCGATCACGTCCGTGAGGTACTGCTCGCCTTGGGCGTTGGCCGTTCCGAGTTGGCCGAGCAGTTGGCCAAGCCTTCCGGCCTGAAAGGTATAAACCGAGGTGTTGACCTCCCGGATCGCCGCCTCCTCGACAGTGGCATCGGACTGTTCGACGATGCCGACGACTCGCTCGCCATCGCGCTTGATGCGTCCGTAGCCAGTCGGGTCCGTCATTATCGCGGTCGCCACGGTGGCTCGAGCTCCTGAAGCATTGTGGTCCTCGACTAGGTCCCGAATCGTGCTCGCGCGCAGCAGCGGCATGTCACCCGGCATAACGATCACGGTGTCATCCGGTTCGGTGAGCAGGGCGGCCAATCCGATGGCGGCAGCGTGGCCGGTCCCGAGCTGTTCCGGTTGCAGGGCAGATGCGATGAGAGGCGCCAGCTCGTGGTCCGCCATCGAGGCGCTCACCGCAGAGGCTTGGTGTCCAACAACGACCGCTATCGACTCGAGGGGCAGCCCCTCGAGCGAACTCAGCGACCAGTCGAGCAACGACCGCCCGGCGGCGCGGTGCAGCACCTTGGCGAGGTCAGACTTCATTCGAGTTCCCTTGCCTGCGGCAAGGACCACGGCGTGCAGTGACATAACTTCCTGACTGGTGTGGCCGCGAACGGGTGCGATCAGATATGAGCTGGGGGGCCAGGAATCGAACCCGGACTGAGTGGACCAAAACCACTTGTGCTACCTATTACACCACCCCCCATTGCGAGGGCGAGACGATTGTAGAGGCTCTATTCGACAGTCAAGACCAGTCGGCGAGCGTCTGGATCAGTTCCCCGACTTCGGGAGTCATTGGACAGGAGGTTTCGACCAAGCCTTGGCCTCGCTTCAACGCCCATCCGAACGGCACAGGTACGGCAACAGAGGCGGCTCGTGATCCAACGGGTATTGAGTCGAGCGCGTCGGCGGCTTCCCATTGATCAACGAAGAAGGCAAACAGGCTTGGCCCAGATCCAGATAGCAGCACCGGACGGCCCCACCGGTTGGACAATTCCGCCCGCCAGTCCTCCAGGGCCGAGGCGGTCGCCACGGCCGCGGGGTAGAGGTCGTTCGCGAGCTCCTCGAAGGGGCGAAGCTGTGGTGGCAGGTCCGTACCTGCAACCACAGGTCCCAATGGACCATCCAGCTCATCCCACTTCGAGTAGACGGCTCCGGTTGCCAATTCAATCGGTGGGACGACAACGGCCATAGCGAAACCGGAGACCGGCTCAAGCGGCTCTACCCGCGCTCCGGTCCCAACGACGCGCGCGGTTCCACCCATGAGGCAGAAGGGAACATCCGATCCAAGCTTCGCTGCAATCTCCAACAGCCGTTGTTGCTCCACGCCAAAGACTGCGCCGCCGAGTGCCAGGGCGGCAGCCGCGTCAGCGCTGCCACCCCCCAGGCCAGCCGCGACAGGGAGCCTCTTGTCAACGAAGAGGTGCATGAAGCTCGCCGAACCGGCCGCCGTTCTCGCTGCGTCAATCGCCCTCCACGCCAAGTTGTCCCAACCATCGATGACTCCATCAGGGCCATCGCTCCCCAACCGTGACCCGACGACTGGACCGAGCCCGTCTGCGCCAGAGTCAGAGTGCAGCGTCAACCCGTCCACCCAACTGATCGATTGGAAGATTCCATCGAGTTGGTGCAAGCCCTCTTCCTGACGGGTACCGACCCGTAGGCTCAGGTTCACTTTGGCGCACGCAACGGCTTGCAGCATCACAGCTGAGCTGCCAGCCGTAGATAGTCGGCCGCCGACAGCTCCTCGGGCCGAGCCGATGGACTGACATCGGCAGCCACGATTGCGTCAAGGTCAAGCATCGCCGCCAGAGAACCGCGCAACATCTTGCGCCGTTGCTGGAAAGCAGCGCTCGCCAGACGTCCGGCGGACTCTGCGAGCGGATCACTCTTGATCCGATCGAGAACCACCACGGCCGAGTCAACCTCCGGTGGCGGCATGAACACCGTCGGAGGCACCTTGAATGCAAGCCGTGGTTCGGTGTAGAGCTGAGCAATCACAGAGGGCACCCCGTACTGCTTGCTGCCCGGTCCGGCGGTCAGACGCCTGCCGACCTCCATCTGCACCATGACGACGAAGCGGCGAATTCCCGGGGCACGGCGAACTGCATCGAGCAGAAGCGGGGTCCCCACGTTGTAGGGCAAATTGGCCACCATCTGCCATTGGCCGTCGGGGAATTCCTCCGCCCATTCGAGGGCCATGGCATCTTCGAACCGCACCAGAACATCCAAACCTTCGAGAACCTCGGCCAGCAGAGGGCGCAGGGTGCGATCGACTTCAAATGCGACCACGGACCCGCCGGCAGCCGCCAACGCCTTGGTCAGGGTGCCGGTCCCGGGCCCAACCTCAATAATGCGATCGCCGGGGGCAATGGCCGCCTCTGCAACGACTCGGTCAACGATGTTGGGGTCGGCCAGGTAGTGCTGACCCAGATGGCGCTGCGGCCGGAGTCCGAATCGAGCCAACAGTTCCTTGATCTCGGCTCGCCCCTGGGGTCGGAGATCACTCATCGATCAACTCCGAAGACTCGTGCTGCGGTTGCCGTCGTCGACTGGGCCACATCGCATAGGGCCAGGCCCCAGATCTCAGCCAAGGCAGCGCCTATGGCGACAACGTTGGCGGGCTCGTTGATATCCCGTCGATTCGGTGGAGGCGTCAGGTAGGGCGTGTCGGTTTCGATCATGGTTCGGTCCGGCGGCGCTTCCGCGGCGCCAAGCCGAACCGTGTCGCCGCCTGGAAAAGTGACTGGGCCGGCGTAGGAGAACGTAACGCCCAGCTCGCGGAATCGTTTGGTCCAGCGAGGGCCTCCGGTCCAGCAGTGCAATATCGCCTTCTCCCCCAGGTCGGCGGACTCCAACTCCGCATGGACATCGGCGAAGGCGTCGCGGCAGTGGACGATGGCCGGCTTGTTGAGTTGTTTGGCAATTCCCAGCTGAGCCCGAAACGCTTCGAGTTGAGCATCCCGGGGCGCCAGATTGCGATAGAAGTCAAGACCACACTCGCCAATCGCGGCCGCCTCGGTCGCCAGCACCTCGATACGACCGCCCTCGGCCTTCCACTTGGCGGCGTCGTGTGGGTGCAGGCCAACCGCCCACTGGGCCTTCTCACCCAGGTCCGTTGCAATGCGACGTGCTTCGAGCGATGTCTCGAGGTCGATACCGGGAACCACGACCCAGCTCACACCCACCCGGGCGGCGCGTTCGAGCACCGCCATGGCCGGCTCGTCGAGCAAAAAGAGATGGCAATGACTGTCCACCCAGGACTCGGACACAATCAGCCTTCGTCGTCAGGACTGTCGAGCAGCTCGAGATCCACCTTGGCGAACAAGGGGACGGCCGGGCCCAGTTTTGTGCCGGCGGGCACGACCGGCGGGTGCCAGTGTGGTTCTTGGGGTATGCCAAGCATCTCGAGAACGCGGGGGGAAGTAAACGGCAGGTAGGGGGCAAGAGCCACCGCAATGCCGGCGATCGCATCCAGAGCGACCGACAGGGTTACGCCAGTTCGCTCCATGTCCGTCTTGGCGGTCTTCCACGGTTCGCGCACGGTGAGATAGCCATTGGCGGCGTGAGCCAGGCTCATCGCCTTGGCCAGGCCAGCCTTGAGGTGGGCTGCCTCGATCTCCGCACCGGTATCGGCAATGCCCATCTGAATCGTGTCGAGCAAGGCACGATCTTGCGCATCGAGACCCTCAGCAGACGGGACGACGCCGTCGAAGTAGCGATGGGTCATCGACACCACCCGGTTGACCAGGTTGCCCCAGGCCGCGACCAACTCATCGTTGATGCGACGAACCAATTCATCTTCGGTGAGATCCGAATCACTCGTCTCCGGGAGTGTTGCGGCCAGCGCATATCGCAGCGCATCCGGTTCGAGTTTGTCGAGATACCAACTCAAGGGACGGCCAACGCCGCGTGACTTGGAGGCCTTCTGACCCTTGAACGTCACGAATTGGTTTGCCGGAACATCCGTCGGCAGATTGAGCCCGCCATGCCCCATGAGCAGAGCCGGCCAAAACACGGCGTGGAAGGGTACGTTGTCCTTCCCAACGAAGTAGTACGACTCTGCCTCGGGGTTTGTCCACCAGGCCTTCCAGGCATCGGGATCACCCTGGATCTGCGCCCACTCTTGTGCTGCGGAGTAGTAGCCCATCACGGCTTCCCACCACACATAGATACGTTTGCCCTCGCCCAGATCATCCACCGGCAGCGCTATGCCCCACGAGATATCACGGGTGAATGCCCGATCGATGAGGCCGTCCTCAATCATCCCCTTGGCGAAGTTGATGACATGGGGGCGCCAGCCCTTCTTGGTGTTGAGCCACTCCAGCAACCGGTCCTCAAATGCACTGAGCTTCCAGTTGTAGTGCTCGGTCTCACGCAGGACCGGAGTCGAACCGCTGCGCTTCGAAATCGGATTGATCAGATCCGTCGAGTCCAGGGTGCGGCCACAGTTGTCACACTGATCGCCCCGAGCATGCTCGTAGCCGCAATGCGGGCAGGTGCCCTCAACGTAGCGGTCAGGCAGGAACTGTTCTGCCTCAGAGTCGTAGTACTGCTCACTCTTCTGCTTGTACAGATAGCCGTTCTCGAGGAGCTTCATGAAGAACTCCTGGCCCACCCTGTGGTGGTTGGGAGTATCGGTGCGTGTGAAGAGATCGAAGGCAATACCCAGGTCGCGCCAGTAGCCCAGAAACTCGGGGTGATAGCGATCAACGATGTCCTGCGGGGAGACCCCCTCCTCGTCGGCGCGCACGGTGATAGGCGTACCGTGCGCGTCTGAACCGGACACCATCAGCACGTCGTTGCCGGCTGCGCGGTGGTAGCGAGCAAAGATGTCTGCGGGCAAATAGGCGCCCGCAATATGGCCCAGGTGGAGCGACCCCTGGGCGTAGGGCCAACCGACGGCCACGAGAATCTTGCGTGGGCTAACTGACGTATCCAAGGCCGCGATGGTACCAGCGCGAAGCACCCCCAACGGCTCGTCTGGTGGTGCAGGCGACCTGGGCCTTTCTGGATGGTGGCGGCCGAAATGCTGCACCGGACCACGTTAAGTGGTAGAAACGGAATTGCAGGATGCCCGAGGGGGTTGGGCAATGCACGTTCATACCGATGAGGCATATGGAGGTAAGAGGGTTTTGGATACCGGCATGGTGCGAAAGATCGACGACTTGGGACGTATCGTCGTACCCGCCGAAACGAGGCGTCTATTCAACATCCACGAGGGTGATGAGTTGGCGATTTCGGTCGAAAACGATGCGATCGTTATCCGCAAACTGCAGGCAACCTGCGTGTTTGACGGGTCGACTACAGACGTTCGAGCATTCAAGGGTCGAGGACTGTGCGGAGTGTGTCGGAGTGAGCTAGCCAACAACTAGCGAGTCGTACCGGCAATCACTTCTTGATAAAGCAGGCGGCGACTGACTCCGTGAGCGGCGGCCGCCTCCCGAACGGCTTCGGAAGGGGCGGCCCCTGAATCAATGGCGTCGCGCGCCTCTTGGGTGGCCGCGCCCAAATCGGCGGCGATAACGGGTTTGGGACCAACCACGATCGTCAACTCACCCTTGACGGAGGCCCGTGCCGCAAAGTCGGCGGCGGCCATCGCCAGGCTGCCGCGCCACACCTCTTCGTGGATCTTGGTGAGCTCGCGCACGACCGCGACAGGCCGCTTCTCCCCAAGGGCGCCCGCTAGGTCTTGAAGATCGGTCGCCACGCGCGACGGTGAAGCGAACAGCACGATCGTTCGCGGTTCTGAGGCCAATTCGGCCAGAAGGGCGACGCGCCCGGCCTTCTTGCGGGGCAAGAAGCCCTCGAAGACGAACCTGTCCGAGGGCAGCCCCGAAACCGCCAATGCCGCGGTCACTGCGCTTGGGCCGGGGATCACTGTCACCTTGGCTCCCGCCATGTACGCGGCCCGCGTTGCCGTCAGACCCGGATCGGAAATGGCCGGCATTCCAGCGTCGGTGAGCAATGCGACCACCTGGCCTTCGCTGAGCCGCTCCCCCAGCTCGACGGCTCGGGCCGCTTCATTTCCCGCGAAGTACGACCGGAGCGGACGACTCAACCCCAGAGTTTGCAGTAGATACGAGGAACGGCGCGTGTCCTCGGCGTAGATGACGTCGGCGTTCCGCAGCACATCCTCGAGTCGGGCGGAAGTATCACCCATGTTGCCGATCGGAGTTCCGCACAGGATGAGAGTCCCTGTTGCTCGATCTGGATCGCTCATGAGGCGACACTAACAACCGGATCGCGGAACCCACTTGTGGCATTTCTGCATCGGCCGGTAGTTCCAGCATCCAGGTGGCATCACCTCGTCGCCAGATCTGTCGCGGGCCGAGGATGCGACCGGCAAGAACCGCGCCTGTCCTGTCGAGCGCCAGAACAGCGAGCGGCTGCTCCAGCCCCCACCCGTGGACCATCGGTGTCGCCAGCAACACGCCGTAACCCTCGGGAACAGCCCGAATCCCGGCAATACGATCAGCTAGACGACACGCCACCACGACGCTCCAACCCGACCCACAATCGGCGGATGTGATGAGAAAGATTGGCCAGTTCCGATCTGGCGCTGTTACTCTCCATTCTCTTATGGCCAAGGCAAAACGACGCAAGTTGCGCGCTCGACGCAGCAAAGCTAACCACGGACGCAAGCCCAACGCGGGTCGCGGCTGATCCCTGGCCCTGCAATCTGCAGGGTCAATTCTTAGTCTTTCGAGAGGTTCCATCACCTCGAGGCCTATCAGGCGCGCCCGGAGGATTCAAGACTCGCGAAAGGCGGCAGGCGCGTTACGGAACTCGGATCTGACTGCGGGCGGCACTACCTGCGTCCGCATCGGTTGCAACAACAAACATCAGGCCATCACCGATTCGGTCCACAAAGACGTAAGTTCCGGCACCCTGCCAGAGCACTCCGCCGCCGCTGTCGACCCCGTCTCCGGCACCGATAGGTCCTCTGGCAACCGCGAGCAGCGCTTGGGCTACCTCAATTGTGTCGGATTCAGTGTCACCGCCGTAGATGTAAGCGAAGATCATCTCGTCACCGTTCAACAGCAACTGGTGGGCGTCGCCTCCCCAGCCCGCCGCGGTCTGGGTCAACCGGCCAGGTTCCACCGCCCCTGCCAGCAGCAGACGCAGACGCCACTCCCCGTAGGCTCCGTCATCGACGGTCGTATAGCCATCGAGTTCGATGGCCAATTCGGGAACTTCGCGAGCCGGCTCCCCGATAGCAAAACGGTCCGGGTGCAGGATCTGCTCCATCGTCGCCGGAGGCGGGTCGTAGGCATTGTCGAGCGCTATGTAGCCGCCGGCTGCGACCAAGTCGTCGACGAACTCCACGCCGAGCTCAGAGGGCAAGGCCAGGTGAGCCCGGACGACATTGGGAAGTCGCCCAACTGCGTCAGGCTCGGCATCCGCGGCCTGCAACGCTGCGGCCTGCCGTTCGTCCTCGTTGAGTCCTTGGAGGTAACGCAACTGCGTGGCGATTGTGTCGGCGGTGGCAAGCGTCCGAAACGCATCAATGGCGTCTTCGGAACCTGCCCTCTCTAGGACACGAAGGCGCCCGACCACGTCGTGGTACTGGTCTATCAACGACCAAGCCAGGGCGCGGACGACGATGCTCTCCTCGAGAGGAGTCAGCTCAGCCCGCGTGCCGTCGAGAACCACCTCAGATGTGGCCCCGTCAAAAAAGGCGATCGCACCTTCTGCCGAGTACAGATCCCGGATGGCCGAGGCGATTGATGGCGGAGAGTCGTATTGACCCAGCAATCGGTAGGTGGCCTCCTCGAGGGCAAGAGTCTCCGCATCAATACTCGGAGCAACGGAAGCCACCAGTCTCTCGGCGAAGTCCTCGCCCGCAGCGATGGCGATCGCAGGAAGCTGGATGTACGCAAGACCTCGCATGTTCTGGGTGGCGACCGCCAATTCACCAACAAGCGTCACGAGCTGCTCATGGACAGCCGGGTCCACTCCCGGGGCCACAGTGGTACTCACAGAGAAGACCTCAATGGGGGCGAAGGTGGTCGCCGTGGTCGTCGACTCGACAATCGTCGTCGGTGCATCGGCTCCGTCGGTGCAAGCCGTCGCGATAGACGACAGTAGAACGACTGCGACTATCGCTGCTCTGCGCCCTGCCTCCATGCGCGGCAATGTAGTCCAACGACGAACCGTCATCGCTACCCGGGAATCTGACGCACGAGAACGTACCGGTCCAGGGGGAACGCCAATGCGGCCAATTCCCGAAGGTCCGATACGGTTGTTTCATCAATGAAGACGAATCCGTCGAGGACGTCGTCGAGCGACTCGTCGGGGTGGGTGGCGTAGAACAACATCTGATCCACCCACCACTCGTTGGAAACCAACTCGTACTGGCGCGACAGCTGCTGCTTGGCGGTGTCCAACTCCTCTTCGCTGGGCCCCTCGCGAGCCAGGGACCCCAAGGTCGCCAGCGCCTCGGCCACGATCTCATCGAGGCGCTCCGGATCCCCACTGACCTGCAGAAAGACCTCGATCAGTTCGTCGGGTTCGTCGACGGGCCCGACCGACAGGAAAGGTGAATAGGTCGCCGATAGCGCTTCTCGAATCCGATCGCGAAGCTTCGTGTCGGCGACGAGGCTCAGCAGCTCGAGCTGGACATCGCGGCGAGCATCGCGGGCGAATTCTTGGCTGAAGAGGAATGTCACGAAACCTTGCTCAGAGTCGCCGACGGCGATGGTCTCGTCGACAACACCACGAGGCGGATCCTGTTGGTAGTCGATCCAACCGTCGTCACGGTCGGTCCCCGGCAGTGTGCCCAGATACGTGTCGGCCAAGGTGCGAATTGTCGCCGAGGAGAAGTCTCCGGCGAAGGAAAACACGAAGTCGCCGGCATCGCCAAAACGATCGCGGAACACTGCCAAGGCCGCGTCTGCGTCGTAGCCGTCAAGCTCATCCTGGGTGAGAACGACGCGAAAGCGCGGCTCGTCACCCCAGCGCTGCCTTATGAGCTCGAGCGTGGTCGCCAAACCCGGGATGTCCTCAGGAGCCTCAGCGAACGGACGGAACTCGCCAATCACTGCGTCGGTAGCGGACGCGTCTGCGTGCGGGGCGACGGCCGAGAGGTGAATCAGCTGCATCAGAGACTCGAAGTCCTCAGAAGCCGCGCTCCCGAAGAACCCCTCGGCGGTGTTGTCGATGTAGGGCTGAAGGAAGACGACCTTGTCCGCCAGGAAAGTTTCGAGCGCCACTCTGTCGAAGGCCCCGGCGCCGGACCGGCCGACGATGTCCGCTATCAGGAAGGCTTCAGAGACGTCCTCGTCGGCGACTCGCGACAAACCTCCTGGAGACGTGGCCGCCATCACCACCTGATTGACCGAAATGTCCGTCTGGACGTATTGCACTCGCACCCCGTTGGGGTACACCAGCTCGGTAACCCCAAGACCCAGATTGTTCACAGCCGACGGCTCGACCGGATCCGGTGCTGCCAGCAATGTGTCGCCAATCGCGGCGTTCTCGACTCGCCGAGCTATCTCGGCGGCGAGAGCGCTGTCCATGGTCGAGGCCAACGTGGCCTCGTCCGGCACGGTGCCGTCGTCCGGTCCAATTACAACAACCGTTGGGGCCGAAGAAGCCGTGAGCTCCGTCAGGGCCTGCAAGGCGTCATCGGCCGTTAGGGACACGAGAAGCTCGGTATCGAGGTCGAACTCATCGCGGGCGCTCGGGATGGATGCGCCCTCGAGGAAGTTCCTCACATACCTGTCGGCATACTCAGCATCCTGGGTGGACGCCCGCGATGCGTAGAACTGCTCGACAGCGGCCGTCCAGGAGTCGATGACACGGCCGAACTCGGAATCATTGAATCCGAACCTCTCGGCCCGCTCCACTTCAGTGACCAACGCGTCGAGGGCGGCGAGGATATCGACTGAGGCGACGTCGGCGGCCAAGCCAGGAGACTGCAGACCTCTAGTGAAGTTGAAGTCCAAGGCCGCCACTGAGAAGAAGGGCGACTCACCCCTTGTGATGTCGTCATTGAGTCGGGTTGCGATCATCTCCGTGGCGAGAAGTCGGGCCCATCCCCGGCGCCGGTCCCCCAGAGTTTCACCTCCATCGACCGGTCCCGGGTAGTAGACCTCGACTGAGGCAGTCGGTTGGTCCTGATCTGCCAGCACCGCGATTCGCCGATCATTGAAGGGATCAACTTCCGTCGCAGGCCGGGTGCGGGCCGCCGCGGGAGCCACCAGATCGGCGAAACGATCCTCGATCATCGCAACGACTTTGCCGCCATCGAAGTCGCCGACCGCGACCACAGCCATGAGGTCAGGTCGGTACCACTCTTCATAAAAGCGCCGCAGAGTGTCCGCGTCGGTGGTTCGGAGCATCGCCGGGTCTCCTATCGGTGCCAATCCTTCGTAGGGCGTGCCGGCGAGGAACACATCCTCGTATACCTGAGAGATGCGCCCACCGACCCCGGCGTCGCGGAGGCGCCACTCCTCGAGCACCACTCCGCGCTCCTCCGCCACATCGACCTGAGCAATCGTGGCCCGGGTCGCCCACTCGCGAAGCACGTCGAGGGCGAGTTCGAGCAAAGCTGGATCGTCGGTGGGAATCGCCAGCTCGTAGACGGTTTCATCGAAGCTCGTGTACGCGTTGACATCCGGTCCAAATCTGGCGCCAAAGCCCTCGAGCACCCTTGTCAGCTCGTTGACCGGGAAGCGTTCGGTACCGTTGAACAGCATGTGTTCGAGGAAGTGCGCCCCACCGCTCTGGTCAGGATCTTCAACAGCTGATCCTGCGTTGACTACGAGCCGCAGTTGCGCTCGACCTCCAGGGCGGGTGTTCTCCCGCACGTAGTAACTGAGTCCGTTCTCGAGCGCACCGATCGTGACATCGGGATCTACCGGCACCAACTCGGCGAGGCGAGGATCCGGGGCCGTTGTCGTCGGCGGAGCCTGAGTCGTCGACGAGGTTGTCGAGGTCGATGGTTCGGGCAGCGTTGTTGTTGTGGTGGTTTCGCTCGTAGAGGTGCACGCTGACGCCAAGAGCACCAATCCGACGGCGCCCGGAAGCATGCGGGGCAGAGTGTTCCGAATCATCGGCGCAGCCTAAGGCTCCCACAGAGAAACTCCGTGGAAGGCGTTCGCTACTCGGAGCGAAACGCACCAGAGAAGCTACCTCGGTGATAGGTGAGCGGTCCAACATTGGCCCCTTGGCGCAAAGCCGTGACCTCCAGCAGAATCAGATCATGTTCACCATCGTCGGTGATCGAATACGGCTTGCACTCGATCCAAGCCACTACGTCGTCCAGGCCGGGGGCACCGTCGCCGCCGGGCTCCCAAGCGGCCGAAGTGAACCTCTCGGACTCCTGGCCGACAAACAGGTTGCTCACCGGCCCATGCTGCTCGGCGAGGATGTTCACGCAGTAGGTGTCGGCGTCCTTCATCGGCAGCCACATCTGCGTTGTCTTCCCCACAAAAAGGCCAATCAATGCAGGATCCAGGGAATCGGACACAAATCAACCGATGACCACAGCTTCGGGACCGGATTCGGTCATCGCGGTCACTACCGGCACGGGCGTCGGCGGTAGGCTTAGGTCCCCCGAAGCGGAGACGGAGATGACTGGCGTGTTGGGGTTCGGCGGCTACGTCCCGGACCGCGTGATGACGAATGCCGATTGGGCCGAAGTGGTCGATACGACCGACGAGTGGATCACGACACGTACAGGTATCAAGGAGCGCCGCTTCGCCGCCGACGACGAGGCCACACTCGATTTGGCGGCCCACGCTGCTGAGAGAGCGATGCAAGATGCCGGTATTGGGCCGGCCGACATCGGCGAGATCATCGTCGCCACCGACACGCCGGAGGTCTACACGCCGGACACCGCATCCTTTCTGCAGCATCGCCTGGGGTGCGGCAACGTCCCGGCATACGACCTGGGTGGTAGCGGTTGCGCCGGATTCGTGCAGGGACTCGATGTCGCTCGGGCGCGAATTGCTTTCGCGCCACGCAACGTGCTCGTGGTCGGAGTCGAACTCATATCGCGCCTGATCTCTTGGAAGGAGCGCGAGACCTGCGTGCTCTTTGGCGATGGCGCCGGCGCCGTCGTGCTTGGCCCGGACGCCGGTCATGCTGAGCTGCTCGACGTTGTTGCCGGTACGGACGGATCAATGACGGGCATTCTCACACTGTCTACAGGCGGGACGCGAGACCCGTTCACGATTGAAACCGCCAAGTCCGGCGCCCACCAGCACCTCGAGATGAACGGACGCGAAGTCTTCAAGCAGGCGGTAACCCGAATGAGCGCCGCGGTGCTGGAGGTGCTCGATCGCGTAGACCGGAGCGTCGCGGATGTCGCGTTGGTGGTTCCCCACCAGGCGAACAAGCGCATCATCGACGCGGTGACTCGCAGGCTCGGGGTCGACGATGGCGTGACATTTGTCAACGTCGACTATTTCGGCAACACCGGCTCGGCATCGGTTCCATTGGGACTGTGGCAGGCCCGAGAACAGGGCCGGGTGGCCAACGGCGATCTGGTGATCCTCACCGCCTTTGGAGCGGGGTTCCACTGGGCAGCGGCCGCAATCCAGTTCTAGACGAACGTATCAGATATCACGCAGCGAGTATTAGTACGTGATACTTCTCTAGCTGAAGTCGAAAGTCACAAGTCGGCGTTCCCGCTACGGATTCGCCGCCCGGTACTCGAGCTCTTCGGCGGCTTCGATCCAGGCAGCGGTGTGGTCCCAAAGATCGAATTGACCCATCAACTCGAGGTCGATGTTCGGCAGCGTGCCATTGCCGGGGCGTTGCACCAGGGCGTGGGCGATGTGCACGAGAGCTGCACCACCCAATTCACTGAAGTTGCCTGCCGAGGGTCGGTGGTGGTGGGCGACGGCTTCCACGACGTTGTCGGCAAGGTTCCAAGTCGAGAGCAGGTACGCCCCTATCAGGGCATGGTCGGCTCCGAAGGCGCTGCTCTCAGCCGCCAGATCGTCCCCGTCCAGGTATCCGGCGTAGTCGCCCGGCCAGCTGGTTGCCATCACGAGCTTGCCACAGTCGTGCAGCATTCCTGCCAGGAATGCGGTGTCCCGATCTGTTGCCGAAACGCCTTCGATCCGAGCGACGATTCGCGTGAACGCCGCCACTGCAAGCGACCGCTGCCTGATCGACTCAGCAGCAGCGGCGGTGGCTGGAGAAGGCCGGCCGTAGAGACCGACAGACATGACCAGTGCCATTATCGGATTCATACCGATCATGGTGACGGCCTTGTCGATCGTCGTGATCTCCTGGCGGAAGGCGAAAAAGGCGGAGTTGACGTGCTGCAGCACCTTGGCCGTTAAGGCCGGATCTTGGCTGATGATGGCGGCGACCCGCGCTAGCGAGGGGTCCTTCGCTCTCATTTCGGCAGCGATGGCGGTATACGCGCTTGGGGCACTCGGCAACCGCTCGGTCCGCTGCAGTGCTTGTTGCAGGCCGGGCTCTGCCAGCCAGGCCTCGAGTTCGTATCGCCTTCGAAGTACCTCGGCTATTGCGTCGAGGTCCCAGGGACGGGGCAGACAGCGGTGGGCAACACCACTGGAGGTGAGCGAGCCAACTTCTCTGGCGTCGGCGACAAGCACCCTGACAACATCGGGGAACCGTGTCTCCACGGCTCTGCAGAGATCTACCCCGTCCATACCTTCGAGGTGGACGTCGGTAAACACATAATCGGCCGGGCGGCCGGCGAGGTCGGCAAGTGCCGTTTCTGCAGTTGGCATATGGCGGGTCTCAACCGACAAGGGCGTCTTGAGCAGGCGGGCGCCAAGGGAGGCCGCCGCCGCTTGGTCGCCCAACACAAATAGCAGTCTTGGGATTGGAGCCGTCACGCCGCCGGATCAGTGTCGAACGGGACTAGTGATTCCCAATCCTCGAGGCGGTACCCACGATCGATCCAACTGACGAAGGCATCGTCAGTGGGCTGCGGAGCATCGGAGGTGCAATCCGCGGCGGCCACGAAGCCGACAACTTCGCAGCCGGATTCACCAATGCTGCAACAATCGATCGGACGAGAGCGCCTGGGTGTCGAAGCTTTCGTGCTCATGTGGCCCTCGTCGGCCAGAACGCGGCGCCTATAAGAGCTTTTCTGGACGCTCCCCCAGGTCAGGCGATTCGGTCCGAGTCCGCTTGAGTTCCCAGAAGCCTGGCACGGTTGTGACCGCCACCATGCCATCCCAGAGTTGGAGTGCTTGGTCACGCGGCAGGACCCGAGTTATCACGGGGCCGAATATGCCGACCCGATCTCCATTGAGATCGTCGAAACCGATGATCGGCGTTCCAATGTCGGTACCGGCCAGGTCGAGCCCGACGGCCATCCGCTCAGCGATCGGATCGTCCCAGGTTGGGTCGTCGAAGGCAGGGCCATGGTCTCCTCCAATCCCAGCAGCCGGCAGCGCTTCCGCCGGATCGAACGAGTAGTCCTTGTCGTGATGGATCCTCGTGGCAACTTCCCAATACCAAGCGAAGACGCCGTCGTTTCCAAGGGAGGCACGCACCGACTCCATGACACGCAGCAGATTGTGGGTGAATCGATACTTGGGATACCACCTCGAGTCGTCCGCCAGCTCGTTCTTCATGAGCAAGCTGATCGGCTGCCAATTGACCCGCAGATCACGTTCCGGCGTTACCTCTTCGACAACCCACCTGGCTGTCACCCAGCACCACGGTCATATGGGGTCAACCCAGAAGTCAATATCCATGAAGCCGCACACTAGGAGACTGTTTCCCAGGCGACCTCGCGTTGCTCGAGTTACGGCGCGTCGTGACTAGCTACAACGCGATCATGCCAAATAGTTCTGTTGAGTCGACGTTCGAACAGCCGACATAAGAAGGGAGACAACTGATTCGGTAGCAACAATGTCAAAGACCTCATACCTTCGGCGCGCTGCTCGCGATCCGAAGAAGTCCGGCTTCAAGTGGTCGGTCATCGCGGGTACCTCCGTGCTGATAATCAGCGCTTTGGTGCTCTCCAATGCCCGTGCAACCTCCCAGGTTGCCGACGATGGAATCGCCCTGACACGAGCTGAAGCTGCCTTGGGCGCCAACGACCTGGCACTAAAGGCTCTGGGTCAAGCAGTGCTGCTCGCTGAAGACAACGCCCTTGGCGTCGCCGACGAGACAACGCTTCGACTGGCAGTCGATGAGGCGAGTACGACACTGGCTGAGCTGGATGCCCGAGTGGCAGAACTGGCGGAGGCGATTCAACCCGACATCCCGGCAGTTCGGCTAGCCGCTTCTGCGGTCGCCGAAGGCAACTCGGTCGTGAGGATGATCAATAGCGGAGGCATCGACGGCGCCGGGATTGCGTTGACCGGCCCCGTGGTCACAAGTTTCGAAGCACTGCGCGACGAGCTCAGTGCCGTACGAGCCGCCGAGGAGACGGCGCTCATGTCCACCGGCGCCACCGCTTCTCGGATTGCCGAGATCGTCACATTCCTCGTTGCTCTTCTCCTTCCCCTCGGAGCGGTACTGGCCTATCGCTATGCCGCCCGACGCCAACTGCACACGGCCGAAGTGCAGCTCGACGCCCGACTCGAAGCTGAGCGCGAGGTCGTGCGGGCCAAGGATGAGTTCATCGGCAACATCTCGCACGAGCTGCGCACACCGCTGACATCGATCTTTGGATTCTCAGAACTGCTTCTCGAGTCAGGTGTGGTCGATCCCAATTCAGCGATGGATCTGATCGGACTGATCAACTACGAGTCCGCCGAACTCACCCGCATGGTCGAGGACCTTCTGGTGTCGGCGCGGGTGGAAGCCAACGCCTTGGTTTACAAGTATGAGCCAGTCGACGTCGCCACGCAGCTCGAATCTGTCATGTCAACCATGAAGCACGCCGGCTCCGATGTAGACATCCTGGTTGCGGACAACATGTGCTGGGGAGATCCAGTGCGAGTCCGTCAAGTGTTGCGCAACTTGCTGTCGAACGCTCAACGATATGGCGGACCGAAGATCCGCATCACTGCTCGCCAAGAGGGAGACCAACTCGAGATCGTCGTGGCCGACAACGGTCAGGGCGTGCCCACAGAGATGGAACCTCGCCTCTTCACCCGGTTTGTCCACGGGGGCAAAGAGGCCCTGATGACCGGATCGGTTGGCCTTGGTCTCTCTGTAGTCGGCTCGTTGGTCGAGGACATGGGAGGATCGGTCAGCTACGACAACCATGACGGTTGGGTGAGGTTCGTCGTCCACATGCCGGTCGACGCTCCGGCGCCAAAGGTTCCGACTGAAGATGAGACGATCGAAGCCGCCAGCGCCGTTCAAGCGGCGTTCCTCAAGAGTTGGCTAAACGAGCGCCGAGACCAGGATGTGGTGGCGCATGCCGACGATGGCGTCTAGCTCTTCACAGGCACCGCTCCGATCGCGTCGATGGGTCGCCACGACGGCCGCGGCCGCTCTCGTGGCTCTGGCGGTAGCCGTTCCCATGGCGCAGGCTGCCACCTCGGCTGGGGACTACTTGGACACGTTCCAGACGTTTGGCTACAGCGGAAGCCAGGGCTCGCTTCCTTGGACGAGTCCATGGTTGGAAGTCGGCGATGACGGCAACGCTTGGTTGGGTTCTATCAGAGTCGAGATTGAGCCCCACTGCGCCAATGTGGTGTGTCTGACATTCTCCCGCCGCGACCAACAACCCGGCACGATCGCCCGATCGGCAGACTTGACATCCGGTGACACGGCCACGCTGACCTATGACCACAAGCGGCATGAACACGCCGGCACCAGTGAAGGCGTCGTTCGCCTCGAGGTTTCCGCAACCGGAACCGGAGGCTGGACCCTGCTGCGAGAGTTCACACTCGACACAACAGATGCTTCCAACCAGCCTGCGAGCCACGACCTCACACCGTGGATTTCGCCAACGACGACAATTCGATTCGAGTTGATCGGGGCTACCAACGACTCTCACCTCAATATCGACAATGTCCGTATCGAGCTGTTCCGCAACGACAATGTGGCCCCGGTTTTGGACCCGATCGCCGATCAGACGATCGACGAGGAAGCACCTTTCGCATTCACGGCAACCGCTAGCGACGATGCTTCCAATTCGCTGACCTTCGCCCTTGATGGAACGGAACCGACTGGCGCTTTCATGACAGCCGGCGGTGACTTCACATGGACCCCGACCGAAGCCCAGGGACCCGGCACCTACTCCTTCGACGTAGTGGTGAGCGATGACGGCACACCTGCTCTCTCCGACTCGCAGACCGTGAACCTCACGGTCGCCGAGGTGAACGCCCCACCGACGCTCGATCCAATCGGTCCGCACGGTGACCTAGAGGGCACACAAATCGCGTTCGTGGCCACGGCTAGCGATGTGGAGACACCCACCAACCTGCTGGTGTTCAGCCTTGCCGGAGGACCTCCGAGTGGCGCCACCATCTCGGCCAACGGGTCCTTTGCCTGGACACCCACTGAGGCTCAAGGACCGGGCAGCTACACGTTCGACGTCGTCGTCACCGACAACGGCGCTCCAGCTCGTTCGGACTCCGAGCCGATCACAGTATCGGTGACCGAGAGGAACGAGGCGCCGACGATCGCTCCCATCGCCGACACCACTATCGCCGAAGGCACCACGTTGGCGTTCCAAGTGGAGGTGACCGATCCCGACACCCCAGCCAACGGCTTCACGTACACATTGTCCGGCGCTCCGGCCGCCGCCACGGTCTCGCCGACCGGCATGTTCACGTGGGAAACGACCGACGCTGACGGACCCGGATCCCACACATTCGACGTTGTAGTCACCGACGACGGCACCCCAGCCAGATCCGACACCGAGACATTGACTGTCACGGTGACAGAGGCGAACATCGCTCCGCAGGTCAATCCGATCAACCCGCTGTCCGTGGCCGAGGGCAGCCCGGTGTCGTTTGTTGCCACCGCGGTCGACATCGACTCGCCGCCTAACTCGTTTGACTTCTCTCTCTCCGGAGAACCGGCCGGGGCCGAGATCACTGCCGGCGGCGCGTTCACCTGGACGCCCTCGGAGGCGCAGGGCCCCGGTGTCTACTACCTCAACGTCCTCGCCACCGATGATGGTGTTCCGCCGATGGTCGGCAGCACCCAGGTGCAGATCACGGTCACAGAAGTCAATTCGGCTCCCGTGCTCAATCCGATCACAAGCCGCACGATCGATGAGGGGCGGCTGTTCACCCTGCAGGCCCATGCCTCCGACATCGACGCACCGGACAACTCACTGACGTTCAGTCTCATTGGTGGTCCCGATGGGTCATCGATCTCATCAAGTGGTTTCCTCTCTTGGACTCCGAATGAGGCCCAGGGTCCGGGAACACACATCTTTCAGATAGTCGTGAGCGATAACGGGTCACCAGAACTGACGGACTCGCAGACCGTGACCATTCACGTTATCGATGCCAACAACGCTCCTGTTATCGATCCAATCGGCATCGTCGATGCGATCGAGGGCCAACTCGTGACATTCACAGCCACAGCTATCGATCCTGACGTACCGGCCAACGGCTTCACCTTTACGACGTCGGGGGCAGTTCCTGCCGAAGCCGAGGTTACGCCCGCCGGAGTCTTCACGTGGACACCGGGCGAAACGGATGGACCGGGCGCGTACACCTTTGACATCATGGTCACCGACGACGGCAGCCCAGCGCGCTCGAGCTATGAAAGTGTGACCATCGTCGTGGTCGAGGCCAACCAGGCGCCCGTTCTAGATGCGTTGTCGAAGTACGAGGTGGAGGCCGGAGTTCCATTCCTCCACATCTTCGCCGCCACCGATCCAGATCTTCCGGTGCAGTCGTTGTCCTACACGGCCAGCGGTCTCCCCGAGGGAGCCACGATGGCTGATACCGGAGAACTCCGCTGGACACCGAGCATCACAGCCGTCGGCGATACACACCGGATCACCATCAAGGCGACCGACAACGGAGCACCCGCGCTGTCCGACTCCGCCACGATCACCCTCAGCGTGATTACAGCCAACCTTGCCCCAGTCCTCGAACGCATTGGAGATCAAGAGGTTGTCGCCGGCTCATTGCTGACCTTCACAGCCCGTGCTTCCGACGCCGACGGTCCAGCGGATGACCTCAGGTTCTCACTGGCGGGCGATGTCCCGGTTGGAGCCATCATCGATCAACGCACCGGAGCGTTCTCGTGGCGCCCGAGCCTCGCGCAGAATGACGCTGATCATGTCGTCGACGTTATCGTCACCGACCGCGGCGGCGTGCCCAAGAGCGACTCCGAGACGATCACCATCACGGTGGGCAGGCCGAATGTCCCACCGGTGATTACGCGCCCCGCCAACCAGTCGCACGTGCCCGGCGAGGAGGTGGACCTGGTTGTTGGAAGCGCCGATCCGGATGCCTATCCGTCACCTCTCATCCATAGCGCCGAGAACCTCCCACCAGGGCTGTCAATCGATGAGATAACCGGAGCGATCAGCGGCAAACTCGGGTTCGACGGAATCGCCGGGTCGCCGTACAGCGTGACAGTGAGCGTCTCAGACGGTGATGACACGGCCTCGACAGTGTTCACGTGGGCGATCACCGGAATCGCCGACCCGGGAACGCCGAGCCCGACGCGGGGAGCAGTCGTCAACGGAATCACCGCGATCGCATCGCCAGTCGTCGTCAACGAGGCCGAGGGGACCTTGGGTCGCTCACTCGTGCTGATGTCGCGGGCCGCCCGCGCCAGTGTTTCCGAAATGTCTGCTCCCCTGCTTCTGCTGCTGCTCATCGTCGGGGCCTTCATCGCCTTCGGCCGAGTAGGTCTGGTCCCGATGCTGCGTCGCGGCACCAAGCACGATGGGGTACTACGCAGGCTGGACCTCGACACCGGCGCCGGACTTGTCCACCGATCGTCCGACGGTGCTGACGTCTTCGTACACGTATCCGCCGTCGCGCGCCGCGACCGAGCGACGTTGATACCGGGTGACCTTGTCACCTTCCGAACAGTCGACGGGGCATATCGCGATCTCGTCACGAAGCTCCGGCGCCGCTAGGCGTTTCTGGAGTTCGCTCCCCCTCTACCAGCATCGCGGCGCGCCCGAATGACTTGTTGAAGAGTCAATCGAGTGAGACGAGAAGTGCGGGTGGCTGCGGCTGGACTGCTGGAGGTCAGCTGCAGACGAGGAGGTCGACAGCGTCTCGAAGCTCGTCGGGGAGGAAGGGCTTGGGGAGGAAGCCGTCGACTGAGTCGACCTCTGCTCGAATACGTGACGCCCCATCGGCGTGGGCAGTGATGACCAGAACTGAGACATCGTTGCCGGGGCGGTTGCGCAGCTGTTCGAGGACTTCCCAGCCGTCGATGTCGGGAAGCCCGATGTCGAGGATGACAAGATCAGGGTTGCGGACGTCTGCTGCGGCCAAAGCTGAGGCTCCGTCGCCCTGCATATCCACTTCCCAGGCTGTGTCCTGCAGGCACAACTCGATCAGGCGTCGAGTGGCCGAGGAATCCTCTACGACGAGGATGCGCTGGGATGTGGTTGTGGCTGTCATTTGTGTACCTCTCCTTCGTTATCGGCAGAGGCGCCACAGGCCCCGAGAATCATTGGCGATTGTGGGGAATGACTAGTCACACTCACCCCATCATCCTTGTCGCAGTCCGGCTAGCCTTTGTAGGTTGAGTCTGACGGGGAGGGCCCGCGCTGGGCCCCGGGAAAACTGGAGGATGGCGTGACCCGATCACGTTTTCGTTTGTTGCTCGTATTGAGCGTTCTTTTTGCGATGGTCCCAGTCACGGCGGCACCAGCTGTCGCTGCACCGGCCGGTCTG
>JAAELU010000267.1 GCA_024226255.1 bacterium
GAGATGTACTCGAACAGGTCAACCACCAGGTCATCACTGGTGTACTGGTAGATCCACTCGCGTAGCGAGCGGTCGTCCCACGCGTCAAGCTCCTCGTACGGCGTTTCCACCAGAGCAGTGATCACCTTGTGCAGCTCGGACCGGTTCTGACCCGAGTATCGATCCCGGATCGACTGCCATTTCTCGGTCTCATGGTCCCAGACCGGCATATCGGAATTGACCGGACCGACCTCGATCTCGAAACCCAGCTCGCGGGCGATGCGCATCATGCCGGAACCGGTGTCCTCGACGAGGTGGCCACCAATCTGGATCCGGAAGCCCTCATCGGCGATCTGCAGGGCCCGGCCTCCCAGCCATGGCGATCGTTCGAGTAGCAGTACCGATTTGCCCTCTCTGGCCAGTAGCCCGGCGGCAGACAAACCGGCGGCTCCGGCGCCGATCACAACAACGTCATACTTGGCCATTGGAAGCCTCCTCGTGAGTTGGTTCGAAAGTTGATGGGGACAGGCCGCCCAAAGCCTGGCGGGCGACTTGGGTGACCATGTCGTCCTCGGAGAGACTCGGCTCAACTCGACGCCACTGGGCCAGCCAGTTGAGCATTCCGAGAATCGTGTGGGCAGCGAGCCGCGGATTCAGCGACGGATCGAATTCGCCTTCTCCCTGGCCGATCCGGATTTGGTCCGAAAGGCCTTCGGAGAACCGGCGCCGGAAGGTAGTGACAGCTGAGCCTTGCGCCTTCGGAAGCACGGCAGCTTCGCGACGGATTATCTCCACCCGATCGCTGTGCTCAACGATCCATCGAGCATGCTCCCGGATGTAACTCTCGACTCGCGTCTGGGCCGTGCCGCCTTCCTCGAACAGATGGTCGAGGATCTGGAGACCCGCTTCATGGGTCTCGACGACTATTGCCGTGAGCAGGTCGAGTTTGGTATCGAAGTGGTAGTAGAACCCGGCTTTGACTAGGCCGATCTCGCCGGCGATCTGCTCAACAGTGACGTTGGCGAAGCCGTCACGCGCAATCAGATGGGCGCCGGCTTCGAGGAGTTGGGTCCGTCGCACTGCCGGATCCGTTCGCGGTGCCCGGGATCGATTCTTCGTAGTCATCAGTAACGCCACGTTTCCTCGAACCCGGTCAGCCGACGTCCCAGGAAGTCCTCGACGACGGTGAGCCCGGCGCGGGCGGCTCGGTCGACCCCGACACCGCGGCTGCGGAAGGTCTCACTGGCGAAGTAGAGGCCGTCGATGTTGGGAGCCCGCCAGTGGGGCCGGTACTTGCCGACC
>JAAELU010000268.1 GCA_024226255.1 bacterium
ATCGGCATGCGGATCCACAGGCTCAGGTGACGCCGGCCGGCGATTATTGCTGCGACCACCGGTCCGCCGAAGGCCAGCGTGGCGGTGGAGATGGCGGCTTGCTGGCAGGGGTAGGTGAAGCGGCTGGGTTTTGAGCCGCTGCGTAGGAGGAGCCAGATCAGGGCCAGGGTGCCGCTGATGATCGTGTTGGTTGCGAACCATCGCCACCAGAATGATTGGCGCCAGGTGTGGGGATTCGGGGGAGCGAGCTTGGCTTTTGCTTCGGGGCAGGAATGGCGGTGGGGATCCATGTCTGTACCTGTGCTTGTTGGTTGCTCCGGTTGATCTTCCCCGCGTCAGCGGAGACCTGGATAATCCGTGAGTTCGATTCGATCTGCTCCGGGTTCAGTTAGCCTCGGGGCGGGTGTTGCTTACTGCGATTATACCAGCTCTAGGCAGAATTGGAAATGTGGCTGAGGGATTGGTCTGGGGGGACCGACCTAAGCACATACGGTTCCATGGGCCGGGATTCCGCCCCTGGCGGAGAGGATTTCACCCAGGCTGCAGATAAGAATGAGTGCTCGGATATGGATCAGAAGTTCCGAGTCTCCATCGATGAAGATCCGAGACCTTGCTCGGGAATCAAATACGGAAAAGGGCTACATCGCAAAGACCTCGACAAGGTGCGGATTTTGAAACCCACATCGCTTTGTGATAAAATTAGCAAAGGGCCTATCTGCAGATCGAACCGCGCAAGCAAAGGAAAAACCATGTCTGCCAATACCTCGCCCATCATTTCCTTCCCGCTCCGAATCGCCATGCAAACACTGACCTTGCTCCTGGTCTTTACCCTGGCCACCTCCGTATCGGCCAAGATCACCACCTGGACCAACCAAACCCCGGTGAACGACCTCTGGAGCCACCCTGTCAACTGGAGCAATGGTGTACCGGAGAACCACGACGACGTCTACTTCATGCACATCGGTGGCACCAGCACCATGGACTTGGATAACCTCACGCTCAACGCCTTGGTGATGACAGGCTATACCGGCACTCTCTACGTGGCGCATGAGTTCGGCACTTTCACAATCTACAACATGCTGGTCGACAGTGTACTGGAACTGGGCACCCAGGCCATGCAAGTCGAAACTGAACTGCGGGTCGAAGGCGAGTTGCGCATTTTCGGCGGCACCCTGACGATTCCGGGCACCACCGAGGTCAGTGGACTACTTCAGGCAAGTAACGCCATCCTCGAATTCTGGGGAGACCTCACCGCCATGCCCGGCTCTGTATTTGAACTAGGTTCATCGCAAGTCCTTGCGTATCTAAACATCTTCCTGCAAGACGCAGCGCAGTTGTCCTGGACCAGCGGCCAGCTCAACTGTACCGGGGGCTTCACGCAGGAGGTGCATCTGGGCCCGAACAGCAACGTGATTGGCAATGTGGTCATCGATAAATCTTTGCCCATAAGCGAGGTTTCAATCATGTCGACCGACGACGTAATGTCGTTGGGTGAGCTGAACGTCGAGCAGGGAATCGTTGAACTCCAGCCACGGCACGTGAATTTCCATGAGATCGACATCGATAACGGCGGCACTGTACGAGGCGCCAGTGAAGACAGCCAGGTCGATATCACCAACAGCCTTACCATCCGGGGTGTCTTCGAAAATACTCAACCCGGCTTCACAATGCGGCTGGGCCCCGGAGTGCCCATCGACATCCTGGATAACGGCCGGTTCACGATCATCGGTGATCCTGCCGATCCCAGCATCTTGGAGCAGGACGGCGTGGCCGGTGGTCCGCAGTGGACCATCACCTACAACAGGCCCGCAACCACGGTGGATCTGGAAAACGTGCGCGTGCAGGACAGCAACGCCAATGGCACGCCCACGCCGCTCGATGCCCCCGGCGCCCAGGATGGCGGCAACAACGACAATTGGGACTTCGGCGGCCCGCACAAGATAACCGGCTGGGTCGGGGGTGGAGCGACGGATCAGTGGAGTGACCACTTCAACTGGGACCTCGGAGCGCCGGTGACGGGAGATGGCGCCACCTTCAACACGACCGCCGGAGTACTCGCCTTGGCCATCCAGGACATTCCCGGCCTATCGTTGTCTTCCATGGATCTGACCGGCTTCCAGGGTCAGGTGGTTCTGCAGGAATCCCTGGAGATCGTGAACGATCTGCGGGTGGAGGGATCGCTCGAAGCTGCCGGGCAACCCCTGGTTGTTGGTGGCATTTTGGAGGTAGCGGGGTCGATCACGGGCGAGGGTACACCAGTTACTGTTGGTTCCAATCTGCACGTAGATGGTGGCTCCATCGTCCTGCGCCAAGACTTCGATTTAGAGGTCATCGGTAACCTCGACGGCATGCACGACGCGAGCCTACACCTGGATGCAGGACGGTTCGCAATCCACGGCGATCTTTCACTCGACAACTTCGGTCCGATTGACCTGTCGAATACTGTCCTCGAGTTTCGAGGCGATATGGACCAGAGGGCGACGTTCCTACCGGACGATCAGCGGCCGGGCGAGATCCTCGTCAATAAGCTGGGTACCACCAAGGTGCGTCTGGATGGGCCGCTGGACATCAATGGCGATGTCACGATCCACGGCGGTCACCTTGAACTCAGTGGCCAGATTACCGTAAGGGGCACCACGGTGATCGAAAGCGAGGGTGTTCTTCTCGGCGTCGAGCCGGACGGAATCTACATCTTCCACGACCGGATCGAGATCCAGGGCGGACGCTTCGAGATGTCCAACTATCCGTTCCGCGTGAGCTTCCCCACCGGCCGCGCCGTCGAACTCAGCGGTCCTGCCGTCTTCGAAATAAACGGCGGACCGCCGGGCGGTGACAGCAGGCTCGTCCAGGACGGCACGCAGGGTGGCTTGCAATGGAACCTTGCCTTCGATTCCGAATCGACGATCTCGGTGACCGGTGTCGACGTGCAGGACAGCAACGCTCAGGGTCCGTCCCCCATCGAGGCGCCGGACGCCACCGACGGCGGCAACAACACCAACTGGGACTTTTTTGATTCCGCGGTCGATGACGACACTCCGCCGCCCGTGCAGCTGCAGGTCACGGCAGCACCCAATCCTTTCAACCCAGTGACAACCATTTGCTTTGATATTCCGACAGACGGGCCAGCCTCGCTGTTGATCTATAACGTGAACGGGGCGCTGGTGCGGACCCTGGTGGATGAACAAAGGGAACGCGGACAGTATCGGATCAACTGGGACGGATGTAACGATGATGGGCGGATCGTGGGGGCAGGAGCATACATTGCGCGGCTGGCTTCGCAGGATGGGATTGAAGTGGTCAAGATGGTGCTGCTGAAGTGATCGAGGCATGAGTTTGAATCGCCCCGGGTTCTCCGGAGGCTCCGTCACGTGAGTCCGGCGTCCATGGCCTGACTCTTCTGGTCTCGATAGCATACCTATTCAAATTACGCAGGTGGGATGTATCCGATCGGCTCGAGCAGCCGTCGGTTGTTGAACCAGTCCACCCAGATCAGTGTCTCGATCTCCACGCGATCGCGTTGTCGTAGGAGTCGCCGACACTACCCACGGACGGCTCGATGCCGGCTTCCGCGAGCTGCTCGGTGTCAGGTCGTGCCCCAGGGCCTGCTCCAGGGCGTCCAGAGCCGGGTCGCCGCACAATGAGCGTGAAATATGGGGATGCCTTGCGCAGGATCTCTTTCGTCCGTCGGAGCTCGCTCGGGGATCAGACACCCGAGGAGTTCAGAGCAGCATATTTTAAGGCCGGGTGATTCCAGTTTCGGTGTCAGTTCCTGGGGAAGAGATCACTACGTGTGGTATCATTGAGCGCCACTATTGAACTCCCCCCCACTGCAGGCCCAGTCCTGGAGGACCCTCCATGCGCTGTTTCTCTTCCGCTCCTCTTCTTGTCGCCCTCACGATGGCAACGGCGGCAACGGCCGCCGTCAGCCCCCAGGGCACCCTACTCGACGCGCAGGAGGCCGGCTGGACCTCCTCTCCCGCCGGCACCTACCGGATGAAGGTCGAGGTCCTGGGCGGGGACTGCCACCGCATCATCGCCGACCTGCACGTGATCGGACCCAACGGCACCGAGCACCGGCTGGCCGGAATCGAGGGCACGGCCTTTCTCATCGCCGACCTCGGCCGCGTGGTCGTGCTAACCCACGATCACCCCGCGCACATCCCCGACCGGATCGAGGTGTTCGATTTCACCGGCCGGCGATGGATCGACGAACAGGTGTTCGCAATGAGCGACGCCGCCCTCTCTAGCGATGGCCTGGGACTCGCCTGCCGCACCCGGCAGGGCGTGCTGCTCCTTGACCTGGCGACGGGCGGCAAGCGGCTACATCCCAATCTCGACCCCTTCGCCGCGGGCTCAGCCGAGCGGCTGATCGGAGCGCTGCCCGGCGAGAGTGTGCTGCATATCTATGAGGCGGGCGAGCCGACACTCGAACTGGCGCTGGAGAGCCGGCCCCGGCGCTTGCACCTCGATGCGGCGGGCGGCGAGTTGCTCGTCCTGAGCGCCGAGGAGCTCAAGCGCTTCGACCTGGTTGCGGGACCGCGCAGCGTGGTGCATCGGGCCAAGGGCGACGAGGAGCTGCGCGATCTCGCCGTCGAGGGCAAGAGCATCCGGATCGGTCTTCGCATCGCGACACCTGGACGAGCACAGGGTGGCGAGCTTATCTTCGACCAGCACGGGGCCTTGATGGAGCGGCAGGTCGGCGAGGGCCGCGATCTCCCGCCGTCGATCGAGCTCGGCAGAGTGGGCGACCGCACGCATGTGCCCATCCCCTGGCCTATCGCCCCAGGTGAGCAGAACCCGGTGGGCAACACCTACGGCGAGTACCAGAACTACGGCAGCTCCTACTTGCACCCGGGCGTGGACGCGATGGGCGACCCCGGCCAGCCCTGCTACGCCGTGGCCGACGGCGTTGTGAAGGCGGTGCTCACCACCTCCGGAACATGGCACTGGCGAGTCGCAGTCGGTGGAGCAAGCGGCGGCACGAGCGAGGGCTACCTCTATGCCCACCTCGACGAGTCGAGCATCGCGGTGAACGTCGGCGACGCGATTGTCGTGGGGCAGTACCTTGGCGATCTCGTGGAGTGGCCCAACAACGGCTTCACGCACTGCCACTTCGCACGCATCGAGGACAGCGGCACGCAGTGGTACGGCAACTGGCTTTGCGTGGACAACCCCCACCCGGACTTCATAGGCCAGTCCGATCCGGAGGCGCCGGTCTTCGAGCCGGCCGTCGGCGGCGACCTGCTCGCCTTCTGCGCGAACGAGACCTCGAACTATCAGGATCCGGGCGCGCTGCACGGCGAGGTGGATATCATCGCGCACGTCGGCGATCGCATCCTCACCAACTGGGTCTGCACGGTGCAGGAGCTGCGCTACACGATCTACCGTGCCGGCTTGCCCGGCTTCCCCCTCGTCGACGACAAGCAGTCCGTCCGTTTCGACATGGCGCTGGACACCTACCAGGGCGGGCCGATCGACCCCTTCCTCGTGGACCTGCTCTACAAGGAGGACGGCACCTGCAACACGAACGGCAACTACAACAGCCGCGAGTTCTTCCACGTGCTCACGAACTCCGACGGCGACGAGATCTACGAGGCAAGCGACGCGGCCGAGGCCTGGGACACGAGTGCGCTGGGCGACGGCGACTACGTGATCCGGGTCACGGCCGTCGATGTCGCCGGCAACACGAGCGTGGATTCGATGGTGGTCACGACCGCCAACGGGAATCCGACCGCGGTGGATTCGCC
>JAAELU010000269.1 GCA_024226255.1 bacterium
CCTCACGTCAATTCTGTCAATCTCCCGCCCCTCCAGCATTACTGGCAACGCATCTGCGGCGACGTAGTCCTGTCGTTGGCTGTAATCCGGCTCTACCGCTGGTCCGGCGGGGTCGGTGTAGACCTCGATCTGGCGTTTGGCGAGATTGACGAGCCAGTACACGGGGATCTCGGCTGCAGCGTAGACCCGCTTCTTTGTCGAGCGGTCCCGTGCCGGTGAGGAATCGGCCACTTCCACCACGAGGGCCACGTCCTGAGGTCCGGGGTGGCGGTCAGGATACTGACGCCTGTCGCCGCGCACCACGATGACATCCGGTTCGGGCTCGCTGTTGGCGGTCGTGACCGGCTCCTGCGCATCGACGTACCAACCGGAAGGTATGGTCTGGGCGAGTGCTTCCCGTGTGAGCTGGGTGACAAGGGTGTGGTGGCGGTTCTTCGGCATCTTGGTAACGAGCGATCCTTCCAGCAGTTCCACGGGGTCGTCTTCCGTCAGAATGCCAACCCGGATCATTTCGTGGTACTGATCGACACTCCAACGCCAGATGGAAGCGACCGGCGCCGCAGCCTGCGGATCACCGGAAGGCAAGGTCGAAGGTGACGCAGTCGACATGGGATTGCCTCCCTATGATGCCATGCGCTGGATGAAGCCATGTGTTGACGCGACGGTTCGCGGCAAGGCCTGCCGTGAAGCCCGAACGCCTTGGGCAGCGACTTCGCCAGTGTGTCACAACCTGCGCGAAAACGCCAACCGCTGCGCCATGCCGAACCCGCAGCGATGCAGGAAGCGGTTGAGCCCGAAGTCGCTCCACTCGACCTCGGTGCGCACCGTGTCGACGCGCAGGTAGGCCAGGTTGGTGAGCA
>JAAELU010000270.1 GCA_024226255.1 bacterium
CGATTGCCATAATCCCGAAGCGTGTAGTGGCGCAGATCGGGATAGGGCGTCGACATGCCGCCGGGCGCCTTGAACGGCTCCGCCGGCGGGTTCAGGGGAAAGAACTCCAACGCCACGACGACCAACAACGCCACCTTGTTACCTTCTGGCCAGGTCACCGGCGGGCGGTTCGGCTGCATCGTCCACTGGTACCAGCCATGGTCCATGCCGTGGCCGCGTTTTGGGTATTGCAGATGTTCTCGATCGAGAGTCATCGCCTAGCTCCCCTCGATCTTGTTCGAATTCAGGGCGGCGATTCCCTCGACCGCCTCGTCATAATGATGCTCCAAGTACCAGTCGGCGATCTCCCGCCCCGTCGTCACCCAGACATCGTCATGGGAAGTGATGTATTCGAGCGCCTCGGCGAAAGCGTCGATGCGATGGGGCGTGCCAACCGCATAAGCGTGCAAAGGGATGCACATGACCGTACCCCCCGAGCCCGAATCGTCCGCGCCCTCCTCGTAAAGCTGGTCGAAATTGGCCTTGAGCATATCAGCGTAACGGCGAGGTGGGTGCATATGCACGTTATAGACGATGATATCGTTCATCTCGAGCGAGTACGGGATCGAGATGAAGCGGCCCTCCTTGACTTTGACGGGTTGGGGCTGATCGTCGCAGAACAGATCGCAGGTATATTTAAGGCCGTATTCCGCGAGCAGATCCATGGTTCGCTCGGTGTGGGTCAGAGCGGGCGCGAGCCATCC
>JAAELU010000271.1 GCA_024226255.1 bacterium
ATCAGCCCTACCAACACCAGCCCGATTCCAAAGCCGATTGCCGTGGTCCTTCGTGTCACCGGAACCACCCCTTTGACCAAGCGCCACCCGGGAAATCGGATGTCCCTACGTCCTTCATGCCACATCTGCGTCTCCGCGACCAGGGTCGAAGGCCAGATGATCTTCGAAGGTCCGTGCTTGGGCCACCGGCCCGCTCCGCTCCTGGTCTGGACCACGGTCGGGACGCAGGGGATTGGTGGCGCCGTTGTCGGCGATCGTGGCCACGAGCCCCCGCCCACATCGATACCTACGACCTGCTAGCCGACCAGCTCATGAAGGCGTTCAACCGCATGAAACCGGTCTTTCGAGCCCTCAACCGCGGCTGACCACCCGAGGTGGCGAACGCGTTCCTCCGGAGCGAGTGAGGATACGAGTCCCGATCGCTGTCCGGCCCCGGCAAGACGGGGCGCACAATCAATCGGCGTCATGGCCGCGGTCGACCGTGATCGGCACCTACTCGGTTGGGTACGCGGTGCCCTCGTCCTGGCTTGAAGCGGCCGAGGATGCATGTCGGTGGAGCCACCGCCCGGTGCCATCATGACGGACCGCGCCAACAATCCAACGCAAGGGCACTTCGACGGGTCGGCCGTCTGTCTGGAGATGGATTGTCAGAGCTATCGCGATCACTCCTGTGTCGCCACGAACCGTGGCCTGTGTCCAGTGCCAGTCGAATCGTTCTGCTGTTGCCTCGTCGAAGTTGCGTCTAGCCGACGCACAACTCGTCATCCCGTGTCCCGATCACCGAAACGTCGTCGCCGTCATCGAACAACGACATCGAGGCATCGACACCCTGAGCTGCCGCCAAACCTTCGACCCGCCCGACTACTGGCGACTGCGGCGCCACTGGCGTAGAGCGAGTTCGCTGACGGATCACTTCGGGATCAACAGGCAGGCCATCGAGCGTGGCCTGTCGTCTCTTCGGCATCCTGGTGTTCCGATCTACGCGACCCCTGGTCGGAGAGGTGGAGACGCGCCCGCCCTCCAACACACACTTCCTCCTCCGAATCTGGCCGTGTTTTGTGAAGTGGATGCCGAAAGCAATCGTGAGCTCGGTACTCGCGTGCGTGTTCTTGACAGCGGTCTGCAACCCGTCGCTGCGTTGGGCATGCAGCCTCACTGGTATCTGTGGGCGTCTTGTCAGCTGCGCCAGGCCCCTCGTGTGTTCAGGCTCGACCGGATCCGTTCGGCCACCGCCCATGAAGAGACTGTTCGCGATCGAGGTCTCTATCCAGCCGACGTCGAGATGGACGAACTCATCAACCGAGGAATTCTCGGGGACCTGAACAGACAAGCGACCGGCAGATAGTTCTGAATCACCGACATGACAGTGTCGCCGAGCATCACCAAGATGCCCGTCATGAAGAAGTTCGTCCCCACCTACCACGGCCAGGAGAGCTCGACGTTGTGGCGGCTTGGAACGTCTGGGTTCGACGACGCACGGCTAGCTTCACTGACATCGGCAACACGTTCGGTCCGGGACGCCAGATCACCAAGGAGGGGACCATCGAGCTGTCGCTGTCCTCAAACCGGGCGAGCGGATACTCGATCGTCAACACCGAACACATCGACGCCGCCGAGCAACTCCTCGAAGGTTGTCCCATCGTCGACAGCGTCACCCTCTACGAGGCTCTCGCGATAGAAGACCCTGCGCGAGAAACGACCGACGCGCACATATCCTCCGCAGCAGGAGCGATACGTGAAGAAGTTCGCCAACGGGTCGGGGCTCAAGCCTGTGGTCCAAAACAACAAGAAGGAAGTCCGATGAGGAGTATCAAGGCAGAGCGGACATTGGCTGCACAACGGTCGAGCGTTTGGGCGGTGTTGGCCGACTACCCCAACATCGGCGACTGGAACGAGGGGATCAAGAGCAGTTACGCCATCGGCGATGCAACCGAGGGCGTCGGAGCCCAGCGTCAATGCGAGATTGTCCCCAACGGAAAGATGAGGATGAGAGAGACCGTGTCGGAGTGGGTGCCGGAGGAGAAAATGGTCCTCGTCGTCGACAACATCGAGAAGCAACCCATCAAGGCGGCGACGATGACGTTGGCTCTGTCCGGTGGCGGTGACACCACGCCGTGCACGATGACCTACGACTATGAACCCAAGGGTGGGGCGTTGGCGTTCGTTTTCGGGCCAATGCTCGACCGGCAGATGAAGAAGGCCTTCCAAGGGTTCATGGAAAACCTGGAAACGGCGGCACAGGCCGCCAACTGACCAGGCAAGCCCTCTACGCTCACCGGCCACCGGCTCGGCTGGCCGAGCCCAGAATGCCTACACGGTTTGACTGCCGCAGGTTTGCACTGCCGGTCAGACCGAGAGGTCTGGCTATCATCGACGACCTATGCGAAACGTACCGATACCGACTCGCGAGGAAGATTTCACCGCCGACCCGGCTGAGCTCTTTTTCGATCTGAGCTTCGTCTTCGCCTTCTCCCGCTTGGTCTTCCACCTCGTTCACGACCCAACCTTCGAAGGATTCGGCGAGTTCGTCCTCCTCTTTACACTGATCTGGATCGCCTGGTCCAACTTCACCTGGAGCGCCAACGCGGTGGCTGGCAACAGCCGTTTCGTGCGGGCTGTATTCATGTTGGCGACCGCCATCAGCCTGCCGATGGCAGCCTCGCTGGCGGCCCCCTTCGGCGATGCGTCGATCGTCTTCGCAGGAACCGTGTCAGCCATCTTGACCATGCCCATGTTGACCAGCGGCGCCCTCCTCACCGACGAGCGGTCAGTGCGATCGTCGAACCATCGCTATCTCCTCTTCACCCTGGCTGCGATCGTGCTGCTTCTCGTCGGCGGGTTGAGCAGCGGAGCTTGGCAAATCGGTCTATGGATCTGCTCCGTCGCTGTGCTCGTCTTCAACACCGTCGATGCGGGCAGCAACGATTGGTTAGTACGTCCAGGGCACTTTGCCGAACGCCACGGCCTGATTGTCATCATCGCTTTGGGCGAGGTGCTGGTCGCCATCGGAGCCCCGGTGGTGGAGGCGCTGTCCGATGGCAATCAGCTTGACGGCAGTCTGGTACTGGCCCTGACCGCATCGGGTCTCCTTGCGGGACTCCTGTGGTGGTCGTATTTCGACCGTCCTTTGCCCGCCCTCGAACGCCGCCACGCCGAGCTGTCCGATCCCAACGACAGCGCTCGTTTCGCCCGAGATGTCTACACCTACAACCACTACTTCATCGTTGGAGCCATCCTCGTGGCCGCTGCCGCCTTGGAGGAGATCATGCTTCATCCCACCGACCCCCTGCCGAACGCTTTTCGCTGGATGCTCTTCACCGGTATCTCGATGTATTTGCTCGGCGTGGCCCTGTCGGTATTCCGGGCCTTCTCGGCCTTGGCCGTGGAACGCCTAGCGGCCGTGGCTGCCCTGGCTGTGTTGATCGCTCTCGCGGTATCGCTGGATGGAGTGTGGCTGCTGATATTGGTCGACGTTCTTCTGTTGGTGGTCCTTGCTGTCGAGCACTATCGAGTCGAAGTCGTACGCCGGGTGCCTGCCGTGTCACCCAAACCCTCAACTCCTCAATAGGGAGCCACTCACACACTCCGTCATCTTGGCGGGTGGGCGAGCGGACGTCGCCCGAACACACCGGCACTTCCGATCGGGCAAGCCGGCGGCGAAGGGGCCGGTCATGGTCAGCAAGCACATGCCGGGCCGTCTGCAACCCCGCGCTGAGCTGCTTTTTATGTGCTTCGGGGTGCTTGCGTTGTTCGAGCGTCCGGTCGTGGTCGGCCGTTCCAAGGTGGTCGGACCTGGTCGACGGCCGTGATTCTGCGTGCCGATATCTCGCGGTTCGGTTTGGGTGCAGAGTTCGGGGCCAACCATTGGCACGGGCATTTCAGTGGTGTC